>JAAYKE010000144.1 GCA_012522575.1 Armatimonadota bacterium
GCCATATACATAGCAGCATCTCTTGGGTTCTCAAGCACCGTTCTGATCGTCAAATTGCTCACCGATAAAGGGGAGGCGGATTCGCTGCACGGGCGCATTGCGCTCGGCATTCTTATTGTAGACGACATCGTAATTGTAATTGCCATGATTGTCCTTGCCGCGTTCACCGGACCAACGCAGCAAAACCTTCTGGTCCAGGCAGTTACGATGCTTCTTAAAGGCACGGCATTGATTGCCGGCGTCTGGGCGATAAGCAAATACGGCATCCCCAAACTGATGCACGTGATGACACGCTCTACTGAGCTGTTGGTGCTATCTAGCGTAGCCTGGGCGCTTGCTCTTGCGGTGCTAAGCGAACTGCTCGGATTCAGCAAAGAGGTGGGGGCGTTCATCGCCGGCCTGTCGCTGGCCTCCAGCCCGTATCGCAATGTGCTTAGCACCAAACTGGCAAGCCTGCGCGACTTCCTGCTTCTATTTTTCTTTTTGGATCTGGGGAGTCGTTTCGATTTGCACGCCCTTGGGTCGCAAGTTGTCCCTGCCATTGTTCTGTCTCTTGTTGTGATGTTTGAAAAGCCGGTCATAGTGATGGCGATACTCGGGAGGCTGGGATATCGCAGGAGAACGGGTTTTATGGCCGGGCTGACTGTGGCTCAGATCAGCGAGTTCTCCCTGATTCTGGTGGCTTTGGGCGTATCGGCAGGACACGTTACGGACGAAACCCTGCGCCTTGTGACCCTCGTTTTGATGATTACCATTGGCATTGATACGCATCTGGTGGTCAACGCACAGGGGCTTTATGAGCGATTGGGAAAAAGGCTGCGAGTTTTCGAGCGCGTGGGGATCCATCGCGAGGACGACGACGCATCAACTCAACTGCACGGCGGAGAACACAAGGCTATCCTTATTGGCCTGGGACGATATGGCAGCAGGATAGGGGCCGAGTTGATAACTCGTGGCCGAAAGACGTTGGGAGTGGACTTCGACCCGGAAGCGGTAAAAACCTGGAGAGAAAGAGGTCGTGACGCTCTGTTTGGGGATGCCGAAGACCCGGATTTTGTGCACTCACTCCCGCTATCGACTGTCAAATGGGTAATTAGTTCGCTGAGAGATAATCGGCTCAATAGCGGTATAATTCGAACGCTTCGCGAGGCCGGTTATGCCGGGCCGTTTGCGTGTGCGGTCGAGGAGCCAACGGATAATCCGGACGAGAGATTATGGCTTTTGGCCGATGTTTTGTTCCGTCCGTTCAGAGACTCCGCAATTCAAGCAGCGGATCTTGTTTTAGAAGCTGAAGTTGCGATCACGAGGAAAGCTATGGATAAACTAATCGAATCAATGTCAAACCACTACATCATTTGCGGATATGGACGCATGGGACAGCAGATTGTAAAAGAGCTGCAAAGGTACAAAGTTCCGTGCGTTGTAGTCGAGGCCAATCCCGAACAACTGCCGAAACTGCGCGCCAACAACATACCCTATGTGGATGGCAATGCAAGCGAGGACAACGTTTTGCTTAGCGCGGGGATACTTCAGGCAAAGGGACTTATAGCGGTATCTGCAACCGATGAAGAAAACGTTTTCGTTGTTCTCACAGCAAAAGTCTTGAATCCCCGGCTTTTCATTGTGGCGCGTTCTATTCTCAAAGAAAACGAGGACAAATTGCGCCATGCCGGGGCAGACAGGGTTATGTCTCCCTATGTTCTCGGCGGTCGCAGGATGGCGGCGGCGGTCATAAAGCCCGAAGTTATGGACTTCCTTGACCTTGTGGTGCACGAGGACAGCGACGAAACCGAGATGGCTATTGCGGTGATAGGGGAGAACTCAAAGTGGGTCGGCAAGACGTTAAGTGAGATGAACCCGTGGGTCTGCTGCGGTGTGACGCCGCTGGCAATAAGGCGTCAGGGAGAGGCTTTGCATACCAATCCCCACGCCGATTTTGTAATAAAAGCCGGCGATGAGTTGATAGTTATGGGCACTCTGAGCGAAATTGAATCGGTGCAAAAGCTGCTTTCATAGGGATTTTACTCATAAATGCCGCACAAAACAGGCTCTAGTAATTCGTTAGTACTACCTGGATGTAATGCCTGAGTGCACCAAAAAAATACGGCTTTGAGCTAATGGTCTGAGCGTATGAATCGGGGTATTATAAGTATAGCCGGTGTATGGACAGTGTGGCCCAGAAAACTTAGGCGGAGTATTTCAGAGCCATATAGCCTTCCGGGGATGATTTATAAACTGCCTGCCCGCAGAATTAGCCCCGGAGCCAGCATGTCCTAATCGCGAATTGTGACCTGCCAGCACGCCGTAATCGGGATCAAGCTGACGCCGGCTGAACTTTCCTCTCCTATCTTTCTATGTGATGGCCGGGATTAACCTCCCGGCCATAATTACGTGTCGGTGTCCTGATATATGCCTGTCCAGGGATATGAAAAGGCATCCTAAATCACTTAAGAGTATTAACCCTTGCCTGCATCCATTTTTCTGATATACTTGAGCCGATATGTCTAACGATCAATTTACCGAAATCGCGCCATATTATGACGACCTGATGATGGGCGTGCCGTATGGGTTTTGGGTCGACTATGTCGAAGCCCTGCTCGAGCGAGTCCAGTTCACCGCGCATAGTGTGCTTGACGCCGCCTGCGGGACAGGCAATGTCAGCGAGGTGTTTAGCGGTCGCGGATACGATGTGGTAGGCACGGACATCTCAGAAGGCATGATAGAGGCAGCCAATGCCAAGAACAGCTCCGTGACCTATCTGGTGCAGGATATGGCCGAACTTAACCTGGATCGTAAGTTCGATCTCGCTATCAGCCTGTTCGACAGCCTGAACTATATAATCGACGTAGACCACCTTGGCAAAGCGATCAAGCGGGTTGGGGAACACGTGGTTGATGGCGGATATTTTATCTTCGACGTCAACACTATATATGCGCTCGCTCATCACTTTTTCGATCAGGCGAACCTGGCCCCCGGTCGATATCCGCACTACATCTGGTCGAGCGAATACGACCATCAGACGCGTATATGCACTGTAAACATGACCTTCGAGGTCCTTGACAACGGGGAGCCGCGCCAGTTCAAGGAAGTGCACTTGCAGCGAGGACATTCGCTGGAGGAACTCGAACAAATGCTCATTGACGCGGGCTTTGTTACGGTCGAGATACTGCATGCATATCGTTTCCGCAAACCAACCCGCAGATCAGATCGCGTATTCTTTGTCGCAAGAAAAGAGGGGTCACGCAAGGAGGTTTAACAATGTACAGAGGTGTACGCACGGCATTAACGCTAGTTGCGGTATTGGCGGCGATTATCGCCATTACACTGTTTCTGGCGCCAAAGCATCAGAAAAAGACCGTTCAGGCTCCCAACGATGACCCGTGGCTGCTCGTATCTTATGACCCTGACAATCAAGCCGGAACCTACCTCGGCAACGGGTTTATCTCCGCCAGGATAATGGGAAGCGGGGTCGGCAGTCAGACTATAATAGACGACTATGGCCGGGAAAAAACGATTCTGCAGCCCTGTTTTATGGCGGGGGTCTACGAAGATGAGAAAATTGTTCCTGTGCACACCTGGAGCGACCTGAGATTCTACGACGGCGAGACGCAATTCTGCATAGACAAACGGGCCGGATACAAGCAGGTCCTCAATTTGAGAACAGGAATCCTTACCACTCACGCGACCTGGAGAGCCGGCCGCAAGACTCTAAAGGGGAAGATCGAATTTATGATCTCCCGTGCAAGGCCACATTCGGCGTTGCTAAAAGCGACCGTTACACCAAATTTCAAGGGCGTGCTCAAGCTCGCGTATCTTTCCTCGCTACCGAAGAACTATTCTCCTGTATTTACAAGTATTCCATCTGCAAAGAGTCCAAAGGTCGCCAAAGCGACAGGAGGCTCAGTAGAAGGTTACGTTTATGAAATCGGTTCGACGGGCTTATTTGTGGGCATAAGCTCCGCCAACCTGTTAAAGATCGGCTCAGCGCCGCAATCAATTACCCTGGCGCCGATTTATAGCGAAACGTGCCGGGTAGAGCGCAACAGCCCTGTTGAATTGCACAGATTCACCTCGCTTTTTGCTGGCAGCGACCCAGACCAGGTCGGCAAAGCTGCACGCGATGAAGCGAAACTGGTGATGGGTTGGAATCGTACAAGCTCGGAAAACGCTATTGCTATTTTCATTTCCGAGCACAAAGCGGCCTGGGACGAGCTTTGGAAACGCCACATTCAAATCGAAGGCTCGCCAAAAGACCAGCAGGCGGTCAACTCCTGCAAATTCTATCTACTGCAGAGCGTACGCGAGGGCAGTCAGTGGAGCATTCCTCCGATGGGCCTGTCCGCGGACTCATTTTCCGGACACATATTCTGGGACGCGGATATTTGGATGTTTCCCGCGCTGCTTCTCCAATACCCTGAGCTTGCGCGTTCGATTGTCGACTATCGTTACAACACTCTTTCGGGAGCTTTGGCCAATGCAAAGGCTAATGGATATGCCGGAGCGGAATATGCGTGGGAAAGCGGGGAAACCGGCAGAGAGGATACTCCTGCCGGTCTGCTCTACAGCAACGAGAGGCATATCAACGGCGACATCGCCCTTGCCCAATGGCAGTATTATCTCGCCACCGGCGATCGCGAATGGCTGAGGACCCGCGGCTACCCTGTAATCAAGGGGACCGCCGATTACTGGGTCAGCAGAGTAGTATTAAATGACGGCAGATATGAGATCAGGCAGATAGTGCCGCCCGATGAAAACGCCGAGTTCGTCGATAACAACGCCTACACCAACGCTATTGCAAAAATGAACCTGCAAATAGCCGAACTTGCGGCCGCACAGTCACAACAACCGAAAAATCCGAAGTGGGCTACTGTAGCTGCCTCTTTATACATCCCATTCGATGAAAAGGGCCAGCGTTTCATAGCGCACGACAACGACAAAGGGCACATGGCCAAGCAAGCCGATACCGAACTGCTCGCATACCCTCTGCAATTTACGCTGCCGGGCAGGGATATGAAGCAGATATATCGCAATACACTCGATTATTACGGCCCGAAAGTCGGCCCCAAAGGCCCGGCGATGACCCATTCCGCGCATTCGGTTATCTATGCCAGGCTCGGCGATTGCGACAAGGCATACGATGCATTCAAACGCTGCTATGAGCCATACCTCAGAGGCGGATTGAATTATTTCAACGAAACCTCCAGCGATATACGCACTAACTACTGCTTTTTGACCGGCTGCGCGGGGCCGATTCAGTCCATACTCCTCGGCATGGCAGGGATAAATATAGACTATTTCCCGGCCAATCCGGATGCCTCCGAGTTGAACTATGCGCCGTGCCTGCCCGGCCAATGGAAGAGCCTGAAAGTGACGGGCGTGCAATGGCGCGGCAAGTCCTACGATATCAGCATCGATGACAAAAACAAGCTCGTGATAACCGATATCGACTGACCTTTGCAAAAGAAGAACTGCTGCGGTGGAGGGTATCCCGCAGCAGTTCCAAGTAGGGTAGGGTAGTGCGAATCAATATGTTTTGGCTAGCAGAATACCGGTTGGCGATTGAGGCTGCGAAGGGTAGCTTTAATGCTTTTCTCTCGATAGGGTTTGGCGCAGAACGCGGTAGCTCCCGCGCTGAAAGCCTGGGATACCACGCTTCTTTGTCCCGCTGAGGCGCATATAATAGCCACAACGCCGGGATGGTCGCGACGAATGTTTTCGATGGCCTGTGCGCCATCCATATCCTTCACGTTTGCATCCACCATAAGCACATCAGGGAGCACCTTCTTGAAGGTCTCAATCGCCTGCGCGCCGGAAGACGCCTCACATACGGAGTATCCGTTGCACGCAAGCAGGTCACGTAAAATCATTCTGGAGTAGAGGCTGGGATCTACCACAAGCACTTTCTTTTTCAAGGCGTTCCTCTCTTTATTTCAGGTCGTGCGCCGGCTGAAGCGCTCCCGGTGGCTGAACCGGGTACAATTTGCTACATTACAAATTGTCGGGATATAAAACGCGGCGGATAACTCGTACAACTGCCGGTTTTGCGCTTGGAGGTATGTTTATGAGATGAGGAACAGGTATTGAGGATACATTATATTTCAGGGGCCGGACGATTCAGCCGGCCCCATATATGTATCAGAAGTCGAACTCGTCCACGTTTTCTTTGGTGATAACGACGCCGGGCATAATAACGACGCCGTCATCGGAGACCGACAACTTGCCTATATCCTCGATCACACTGCCGTCTACGGGTTGAATATCGTCGAGATAGTCGTTTACCAGTTTCGCGGTCAGATAGGTCAGTTTGCCAGGGTCCCAAAGGATCAGGCCGTTGACAACTCCATCTTTTAGATACTGCCTGTTTTCGCTGGGCAGACTCAATCCCCATATCTTAACCTTGCCGGTCTTGCCTGCGGCGATTACGGCGCGCGCAGCGCCCGGAGGGCCCGGGGAGCTTACACATGCGATGCCGCCGAGGTCAGGATGAGCCTGCAGCAGGCCCGCCATACCCGACTGGGCAAGCTGCGGTTGATCGTTATTGTAGAGCAGCGGTTTGGCAAGCTTGATGTCAGGATATTTCTTGAGAGCCTCAAGCACGCCGTCTACGTGCTGGTTAAGATTCAGCGCGCCCTGGCTGCCGGACATAATTCCAACCTTGCCCTTGCCGCCCATATCCTTTGCGAGTTGATCCATTATGTCGCTGCCGATTCCAACGTCATCCGCCGCTGCGACATAGAAAATGCGCTGGGTATCCGGGGCGTCGGAGTCCCAGGTAAAGACTTTGATCCCCTTCGCCATCGCCTTCTCGATCACCGGTTTAACCGAGTTGGGATCATTAGGGGAGATCACGATAGCATCCACGCCGCGCGATATCTGATTTTCTATAATGCGAATCTGGCCGGAGACGTCTCCACCCTTCGCGGGCCCGGTGAATTCGACATTGACTCCGAGGTCTTTGGCGGCCTGCTCCGCTCCTTTGCGACAGGCGTTGCTGTAGGGGATGCCTACCAGCTTAAATACGAATACGATCGTGCGTTTGTCCTTGCCGGGCTTGGACGACTTTTCCTCAGGCTTGCCACAGCCGCCCAGCGCGACTATCAGAGCCAGCAACACAGCACACATTGTCGTCAACTTTTTTATCATATTCAGCCTCCAGTAACTTATGCAGCCTGCGCCCTGGCAGATATGCGCGCTGCTCGCTTTCGCAATTGATCCAATAATACGGATACGATCAGGATCACTCCCAGACACAGCATTCGCCATAGCTCAAGATCGTTGATCCCCAGCAATCCCAGCCCGCGGTTCAGCAGCGACACCGCCACGACTCCGAGAATGCTGCCCAATACCGTAGCTTCTCCCCCCGATATGCTCGTTCCTCCGATCAACACGGCGGTTATGGCCTCGAACTCATATCCCAAACCGGCGTCCGTTATGGCTGTGTTCATCATCCCGGCAGTCACTATCCCTGCCAGCCCTGCCAGAAATCCGGTGATTACGTAGATCGAATACTTGGTAGCCGCCACATCGATCCCTGAGAACCGAGCCGCTTCCTCATTGCTGCCCACCGCAAGTATATATCTGCCCAGCGGCGTCTTGGCCAGCAGCAGCCACCCGCCGACTGCCACTATCAATGCGAGCAACAAGGGAGCATAGGAGCCGTAAGTCATATTCACAAGCCCGGACGCCGATGCCGGAAGCGGAATAGATGATATCCCCTGACCGGCGATAACATAGGCAAGCCCGCGTGCGGCCGCCATCGAGCTTAAGGTGACAACGATGGGCTGGAGTTTGATTTTCGCAACAAAAAACCCGTTGATAGCTCCCCAAACGGTTCCTGCGAACAGCGCAAGCAGACTAGCCTGCAACAAGCCCGCTCCTCTGGCCATCGCGCACCCAAACAGCACCGTCGAAAAACCCAATACCGAGCCAACCGAGATGTCGATTCCCGCGCTGCCTATGATTAGGGTTAATCCCACTGCCAGAATAGCATAGGAGGCATATTGCTTTACGTCGTCCAGGATTCCGAACCCATCCACAAAATTGGGAACCCACAGCGCAAAGCACACGAACAATCCCACGCACAGCACGATTACCGGGGATTCTTTTACCGTATACAACAGCCTCATCTGCGCCGCAACCTGTCCGCAATCGCCGCAATAACGATCGCCGCTCCTATGACCGCCTGTGTCCATCGCGCGTCCAGACCCACCAGAATAGCCCCGTTGCGAAGTACCGTGCTTATTCCAACCCCTATCATCGTCCCCGGCACTGAGCCTTCTCCGCCCATAATGCTGGTTCCGCCGATAACAACCGCTGCAATTGCGCCGAGCATATAGTCAGAAACATCGTTGGCCTGGAAAGTATTATTGATCCCCATAGTCACCAGCGCCGCCAGCCCTGCCAGCAGCCCGGCTCCCATATAAACCGCCATTTTGATTCTAGCAGGACTGATTCCCGCCAGCCTCGCGGATTCCTCATTGCCGCCAATCGCATAAACATGTCGACCCAGCCGGGTAAATCTCATCACCACATGGCCGGCGACAAAAACCATCAGCGTCACCACAAGCGGAACGAATCCGCCTCCGAGCAGCGAAAGGCGATTGTCTATATACACAACCTGCCCGCCGCTGTAGAGGGTCGCGGTGGATTGGATTATATAAAGAGCGCCCAGGGTGGCAATGATCGGAGGCATTCGACCGAGCGTTATCAGCCCGCCATTGAACGCTCCGCAGGCGACTCCCGTTGCAAGGGTAGCCCCGCATCCTGCCGCCGTTTGCCCGCCGGATATCAGCCCGCCCCCCACCAGGGCAGAGAGCGCCAGCATCGCGGCTACCGAGAGATCGATGCCGCCGGTGATAATAACCGCGGTCATACCCACTGCCAATATGCCTATCCCCGCCGCATCGGTTCCCATCGCGCGAAGGTTGTCGGAGCTTAAAAAAGTGCTCTTCGTCGTCGCCAGCACAGCGCACATTGCAATCAGAAACAGCAGAATCGGCAGCTCTCTCGGCATTTTATATTTGCGTATTACTTCCATTGCTCAGCTATTATACGACACTACAGCAACAGAGGGAAGTCGATGGGCAAATTGTCCGTGCAACGAGTTCTTTTGCGATGAATGGGAACTGAGCATCGATGAGCTGCGTCTTTGAATTGAAAGACATTTTTCTGGTGACGGACAACCAACGATATGCGCGCACGGATATTGGTCATTGCCTTATGTCTAGCCCTGCTACCCGGGGCGGTGCAATCGGCGCAGAGAGAGATCATCGGATTTCTGCCTCTCTCCGGAAAGCCCGATGCGTTTACTCACGTCATCTCAGAGCTTGCAGGATGGACGATGAGCCGCACATCTGACGCCGGAGTCGTGGATACCGGAGCTATGATGGATTGCGTGCAGCTCGACAGACTGAAAATTCCCGCCGGGCTTGCCGACTTGCCGGCCAACAGCAGCCTTGCCCGCAAAACCGGTGTCAATTATCTTGTGAGAGGCGTTGTCCACCCCAACGATGATACGAGCCTGTGGTTCCGGTTGCATATCTACTCCGCTGCCGATCCCACTTTTCACAGACAAAAAACCTTTCATACAAGAATCACCAAAATCCCTGCCACCATCGACACCGCGGTGCAGTGGATAGCCTCCGAGCTGGATATAACGCTTCCCAAAACTGCGGAGTTTTATGGCGACGTGTCGGCGCAGGCGCTTCGATTGATCGATCAGTCCCTGCGACTGTGCACCGGCTGCGAATCCGACCAGGCCGATGTGAACAAGGCATATATCATAGCATCTCAGGCGCGCAATCTGTGCCTGACTAACGACGCCGTATCCCGATGGATGAGATCGGTTCCATACAATCGCCAGAGGGGAATCGGCAGGCTCGTCTGGTCGGGCAAAGGGTCGTCGGGCAGGGACAGAGAAAATGTTTCCGTTAATTCATCGGCGATTATCGACGATGGCAACTCAGACTGGAATCTCTCTGGCGACGCCTGGAGACGGGACCTTGAAATCATACGAAGCATCAGGGGAAACGCTCAGAAACTGCAGTCTTTTTATGCCGCACTGATATCCGCACATCCCGACAGCCCTTATTTGCGCTATTCCGCAGGCCGCTCGTATTCAATGATAGGCCAGCACGAAGCCGCCATTCAACACTATTCCGCAGCCCTGCGCCTGAACCCGGATTCATATCGCCTGCGCATGCGTCTGGTTATGACTTATGTGGAGGCCGAGTTGCTTGACAAGGCCCTAGCCAGCCTGCAACCTGCGCTCCAACGATGGCCCAATCGAAGCGAGTGTCATCTTCTGGCCGCGGCTATTCATCGGTCAAACGAACAGTACGATAAAGCCGCAGAACACATGCAATTAGCCGTAAAGCTCGATCCGATCTACGTCAATCGTCAGCAGCTTGTGGAGGACTATCTCAGCGCGGGTAAAATAGTGGACTCGATCAGGGCTGCAGCCGACACCGATGATCGTGTCCGAAGGGGAATAGTGATATTCTCAGCCGTGCTGGTCGGCATATTTCTGGCCGGTGTTCTCGGCATTACTATCCTGGTGAAAATCCTGCTCAGAGCATGACGTTGTCAGTGGTAGGTTTTGTAGCTTTTATCCCCCGGCAACTGATCGACATCCATATTTCGCAGCACCGCGATCCCATTCGGACTCAGCGCATATCCGCGATCTTTTAGCGCAGCTTCAGGGTCACGCATCAATTTCGTGCGGAACACCACATCCTCAGAAGCAATTGCCAATATGCGCCCAAGCTGGTAGCTGTCCAGTGAAGCCAGCGCCTCATTCGCCGCGCTTGCCAGATCCCCGCGAGGGTCCAACTCCAGCGTCAGGTTGAAAGCCGTCATAGCAGCCTTCACCAGCCCCTTCTGCTGCAGAAGAACCGCCTTTCTGAATTGATATGACGGGTCTCGCGGAGAAAAATTGATAAGTTCATTTACCAGGCGCAGGGATTCATCTATCTGCCCCTTCTGCAAATACGAAATAGCCAGAACATCCCGCGCATAGAGGCTGCGCGGGAAAGTTCTCAGCATCCTGCGAGCGCGCTTGATGATTTCGTCATAACGCTCAACATCCAATAATGCCTCAAGAAGCTGCTCATGGTTAATTAAATTGTTAGGGTCCAGATGCACCGCAGTTTTCATTGCCTCTATCGCAGGGCCGATCTTCTTTTGAGCGCGATAAAGGTCCGCCAACTGCACGCTGCACTCAGGCTCGTGCGGAAATATAGCAATCGCTTTCTTGACCTCAGCGATCGCCTCATCATACAGCCCCTGCTGCGCCAGGTAGTCGGCCTGCTTCATCAAGCTCGACAGTTTGCTTGCTTCTTTGTCCTTATTAGAATTGTGCGTGATACTCAATTCATCAACCTAACTTGACCGGCAGCCCGGTGCGTGCGGATTCATAAATAGCCACAATGACCTCGACTGCCTTGCGGGCTTCTTCGCCGCCAATCATCGGCTCTCTGTTTTCTATAATTGCCAGGCAGAGGTCTCGGATCTGTATTGTGTGTCCGTGGCCGGAGATAGCCTTCGGGTCTGCGGCCGCCGAGCCTATGGTGTCTTCCATATCATCCGGCTCTTCTGTCTGGCCGGGAGCTTTCCACATCGTAATCGTTTCGCCATCCACGCATATCGTCCCCTTATCGCCGTGGAATTCGAGTTTATGATTCATGCCTACGACAGATGTCGTTCCCTGCAGCACTCCAAACGCCCCGCTGGCGAACTTCAATACCGCACAACAAGTGTCTTCGACCTCAATATCTCTCAACAGGTGATCCGCCTGCGCATATACCGTGTCGACAGGGCCCATAATCCAGCGCTGCAAATCGATGCAATGCACTCCCTGGTTCATCAGCGCCCCGCCACCGTCGAGTTCCCACGTGCCGCGCCAGTCACCACTATCATAATACTCCTGTGAGCGGTAATATTTCAAATACGCGTCCCCAAGCACCATCTTGCCGAGCAGCCCATCATCCACGGCTTTTTTGATCTTGCTCCACATAGGGGATGTGCGCCGCTGGAAGATGACGCCAAGTTTCACGTTGGCCTGCATGCATGCATCGATCATCGCGTCGATTTTGGGCAAGGTGATTTCTACAGGCTTCTCGCACATAACGTGCTTGCCATATTTGGCCGCATCAATAGTAATAGGGCCGTGCAATCCGCTGGGCACGCACACGCATACAGCATCGACTCCGCTCTCTTCGAGCATCTTGATGTGATCCGTATACACTGCCGGGTTGCCATAATCGGCGGACAACTTCTGTGCTCGCTCCTCGATTACATCGCACACCGCCACAAGCTGTGCTTCCGGCGTTTCGATTATGCCTCGTGCGTGCAACGGCGCAATAACGCCGCAGCCGATGATGCCGAATCTGACCTTATCCAATAGTCTGCCCCTTTCAGTTGTCCCAAGAAAATACGAAATATGTCGTACAGACAAAAACCGAAGACACCAAACTACTGCCTGTCTCGTAACAGCCCACGAATGATGAGTAATCCTGTCCGTAGTGTCCGATCTCCGTCTCGGACTAGGCTAGGACAGAGGCCATCCACTACACTTGAATGCGTCAAGTAAATTGTCATTCCGAGGCAAATGTCGAGGAATCTGCTTTTTCCCTTCTCTTTTCCGGGTTTCGCTTCTTTCGAGTTTTCGCGATTTACGGAAAAGCAGATTTCTCACTTCGTTCGAAATGACATAGCTTGTGCGACTGGGACAGAGGCCAGCCGCTGCAACCACTCACGAAGAGTGAGTTGTTACCCTGTCTCCTACTAATGAATTTAGTGTATCGCCCCGGTTTTCCTGCATGTAAACAAAAAACTCGTACTTTCACCAGTATTGCACAAACAGCGGGCCGGCTCTCGCGCAATCGAGAATTCCAGGCCCGCTGCTTGCAGGGACGGGAGGGTGGATCGAACTATTCTAGTGAGCTTATGCTGGTTACTCGATCAAGGCAGACATCTTCGATATCGCCTATCAAATACGCGCCATAAAGCGGTACGAATTGAACATCTTGCAGGTGCAGATTCTTAGTGATCTCGTCGCCGCGCTTATCGCGGAACGTAACTGCGCAGTGTCTTCCGAGAAATTGTTTTGCCTCGGCTATAACCATGACTAGCGGCCTCCTCCGTGATAGAGCAGCATCCTGATGGCATGGCTGCTCCACAACGCCCGTTTCAGATTGGGCGCCGAGCCGCCGTAAGAGGAGATTGCCTCAGATCAGAGTCCGCGTCGCACAAGGCCTATCGGTGTCACCGTGAGGCTCTCTCGCCAAACTACAGCCTCTGATCTATGGCAACTTCGTTTCGGCAGCCCGGCACATCCTTAATGTTTGCCTCTCCGGGCGCGTCAATCGTTGTCATATACGTTATGCCCTGACTCAGCCACAGTGATTGCTGTAGACATTACCAGATTGCTGAGGGTTCTGTTAATTGCATAGAAGGAAGACATTGTATTATAGTACAAGGAATATCCGGGCAGGGATTCGACCTGCCTTATGTTCTGATTGACAATCGATGGTGGAGGAGATCAATGAGTAAACTGGCTATCAACGGAGGCAGCAAAGCCGTCACCGGAGGGTATCCTGGCTGGCCGATATGGGACGAATCTGATGTGCAGGCTGTAGTGGATGTTGTTCGCAGTGGCCATTGGTGGAGCGTCGGAGGCGCTAAGGTCCCGGAGTTTGAACGCACATTTGCGGAGTATCAGGGAGCCAAATACGGAGTATGCGTCCCCAACGGCACTATCTCCCTGCTGGTCGCCCTGCAGGCGGTCGGAATCAAAGCCGGGGACGAGGTAATCGTCACTCCCTATACATTTATAGCGTCTGCCAGCGCGATTGTGCAGGCAAACGCCATTCCCGTATTTGTTGATGTCGATCTCGAAACATTTAATATCGATCCAAAACAAATCGAAGCCGCGATAACCGACAAAACAAAGGCTATTATGGCGGTTCATATAGGCGGAATGCCCGCTGATATGGATGCGATTATGGACATCGCCGGCAGGCATAACCTCAAAGTGATCGAGGATGCGGCGCAGGCGCACGGAGCAAGCTGGAAAGGCCGGGGAGTAGGCTCCATCGGCGACATAGGCTCCTTTAGCTTCCAGGCCAGCAAGAACCTGACCTCCGGCGAAGGCGGCATCGTGATAACCTCCGACCAGGATATCGCTGATATCGCGTGGTCGATTCATAATGTCGGACGTAAAAAGGGCGGAGCCTGGTACGAACATCTCGTGCTCGGCTGCAACTATCGAATGACCGAATTCCAGGCCGCGATTCTGCTCAATCAATTCAAAAAACTCGATGCCGAGACAAAACTGCGCAATGAGAACGGGCAATATCTGGCGGCGCGAATCGGCAAGATCGATGGCATAGTTCCTCAGAAGCGCGACGAGCGAGTGACTTCGCATGCTTATCACATCTTCCCGCTTCGATATACCCTCGGCGATACGAATGGGGTGCACAGAGACAAGATACTGCAAGCCCTCAATGCCGAAGGCGTGCCGTCATCTCTTGGGTATCTGCCTCTGTATAGAGCCGGCACGTTCGAGCTGTCCCCGGACGAGTGCCCGATGGGTTGCAGGTTCTATGGCAGGACGCAGGATTACCAGAATATGAATCTGGCCAATTGTGAGAGATTGAGCGACCACGAATCCATTTGGCTCTCGCAGAATATGATGCTGGCCGATCGCGGGCGCATCGACGAAATCGCCGATGCATTCGAAAAAGTGATGGAAAATATCGACGAACTCAAAGGCTGATACCATCAGACACATTCAGGGAGCGGCGGTGTCGCTCCCTGAGGGTATATCATCCGGAAAGAAATCAGGCTATGAAACTCGACTTCTTCGACTGCAATTGCCAGATAGGCCGTCCCGGCGTGCCGGTGGAGGGCGCTCCGACGACGGGCAGTGAGATAATGGATCGGCTGCAGCCAATGGGCATCAACCGCGCGCTGGTCTATTCGGCGATATCCAAAGAACATCATCCGTGTGAGGGCAATCCGAAAACGCTCAAAGAGATAGAGGGTTTTCCGTTTGTTGCGTGCTGGGTGGCTCTGCCCACGGCGACCGGGGAGATCGGCGACCCGCAACAGTTTGTTTGCGATATGCGCGCAAATGGAGTCGGAGCGGTGCGGCTGTTTCCGAATCTGCATTCCTATTGCCTCCAACCCTGGTGTATCGGCTCCTTATTTGAGGTATTGGAGGCCAACCGCGTGCCTGTGCTGGTGGAGGCTGTGCAGACCACTTATGACCACATCGCCGCTGCCCTTGCCGAGTTCCGGCAGCTTCGGCTCATAGTGCTTCGCCCGTCATACCGTTCCGACAGGATTCTCTATCCTTTGATGGAACGATATGAGCACCTCTGCATTGAAACATCGAACTATGTTCCCAGCGGAGGAATCGAAGCAATCTGCTCGCGATTCGGCAGCCGAAGGTTGATATTCGGCACCGACCTGCCGAACTTCGAGCCGGGAGCGGCGGTATCGAGCATCACTTATGCCGATATCAGCGATTCCGACAAGCAGGCTATCGCAGGCGGCAATTTGCAACGGCTGGTCGCGTGGTCGGGTGAGACAGGTGCGTAGACGGATGCGGTCTCGCACTGCGGGATCACTTGAAGCGCTCTTTGCGGGGTGTCGGGCGTCACTCAATGAGCTTTACGTGCGAATCGGCGATCAACTTCAGCCGCACGACGCCTGTGCACAATCGCTGCGTTACATTATTCGCCTGATTGCGGTAATGCTGGCTGCTCAGAGGATTCCGCCCGACAGATCAGCCTCCGATCCGCTCAAAAGAGCCGCTGAATCCATATTTGCAGACCCTGAATTTTACGATGAAATCTGTGAGCAGGCGTATCGCATCACCAACCTTGATATATTTCGCCCATGCGGCAATTTTAGCCTCGATGCCGACACGCCGGGCGTCATCGCACATCTGATCCTCAATTCCAACAATATCCCCGTCGAATACATATTTTTTGAGACTATGCCGCTTTCCTGGTTGGGCGGCATCTACCAGGACCTGCTCACATTCAAACCGGACAAAGCCACATCCAAACTGCAGGCAAACCGATCGCATCGAAAAAAGAGCGGGGTCTTTTTTACGCCGCTGAGCCTGATAAATTACATCGTCGAAGGCGTTTTTGAGCACTTCATAAAGGGCAGGTCGGGTTTGTTTGCGGAAAATGTGCAGGCTCCTCGTGTGCTGGACCCCGCGATGGGCGGAGGAGATTTTCTGACAGGAGCGATCAATTATCTGGGCGCAGACGAAAAATCGCGCGCACAAATTGCCTCAGAATGCATATTCGGCGTAGATGTGGACCCTTATGCGGTAGAGATTGCCCGGTATGGCGTCTGGTTGAGCGCAGACTTTGCCGAGGGAATAGTTGACAATCTGAAAGCCAACTTAATATGCGCCGATACTCTGGCTCAAAGTGTCGATGGCGCAGAATTTGACTGGCATGTCGCATTCCGAGAAGTTTTTGCCGCAGGAGGTTTCGATGCGGTAATAGGAAACCCTCCATATATTGCATCAAAAAACGGCCTCGGCCCGGCCCGCACTTCCGGTCAGTCCGACTCCTACCTTATGTTTATCTCACAGATAATGGACAAAAAACTGGTGCGGCCAGGCGGTTATTTCTCGATGGCGCTGCCTGACCCGCTGCTGGTGAGAGAGAACGCTGCGGATGTTCGCCGCAGGCTGGTTGAAGAATGGTCTATGGTCTCTCTATTGCATATTTCAGGAGCGTTTCCTGATGCTATGGTGGCAAACGCGGTGCCGATATGCCGCAACTCGGCCAACGCCGAACCAACCTTTCTTGCTGCGCGGATAGACAAGACCGCCGACAGGAACAGCTTTATCGCCCGCCCGCAGCGTACGGCGGCGGAATTGGCCGTCCCGGTTCGCACGGCAACGATAACTGCACAGGAAAGATGCGAATTCCTATACCTGCTTGAACAAGGCAGCTTCGGCAGTATTATCAAACGCATCCACGGCGAAGAGGTCGATTTGTCACAGTATATCGAACCATTCGCACCGCTGCGCGAACTCAATGTAAAGACGATTTTCAGAGGGGAGGAGGTCGGCAAAAGCGCAATTATGTCGGAAAGCGGGGATCAGCCGATCCTGCTGGGAGGGCAGAGCATCCGACCATACGAGATTAACTGGGAGGGCTGCACAGTCAGAAAATCGTGGGTTCGCAAACCCGTAGGGCGCTATCATAGCTCAAAGATTCTAATCCAGAAAAGCTCCGTTCACGTCATAGCGGCCCTCGATCGCGTCTCAGGAAGACACAAAGGGTATGTATTTCCGCAGTCGGTTTATGCAGTAGAGCTTGAGCCGCCGGGGATGGATATGCTCTATTTGCTGTGCCTGCTGAACTCTGGGGTGATCAACGAATATATTCATCGCACGGTGACGGGTTACAAACTACTGCAGCCTCAGCTTGAAATCGAGGACCTGCGGGCGCTGCCGATCCGTCGAGTTAGCTTCACCACCCCTGTTTCCGTACGAGAAGTTGACTTGGCACGAGGTATTGAGATATTCGAAAGAGAATCACTACGTGTGGGGGAATTCCCCGAGCTGACTAATTATGTCGTGACCTGCCTCACCGGGTTTCCGGAAAAATCCGACGTAGTTCACGATTTGCTGGTCTATCTGGGACGGCAGATGATGATACTTTTACGCGCCAGCCGCAAGTCTCCCGAGGCCGAGTCCACTCGTCGTTTGCAGATGACTCGAGCTGCTATTGAGGCTGTGGTATGGAGGCTATACTCAAGCGAAGCCGCGCAGATGGCGCTGCCGTGGTGACAAAATCGAAAGTTGGGACAATATGAGTTGCAAAAACAGACAAAAGATGAGGCAAGAGGCGCTCGAAGGTCGGGCGGTGACGGCGTTTGAGATAATAGACGGCCACACTCATCTGGGCTATTGGCACAATTTTAATATTCCGTGGCGAACCGCCGCCGATATGGTTCGAGTGATGGACAAGGTCGGCGTCAAAAGCTGCATATCCACAGCGCACGCCGGGATAAGCGCGGAATATCGCGACGGCAATACTGAGGTGATCGAGGCTATGCGGGCATTCCCCGGCAGGATTCTGGGTTATTGCACCATTAACCCAAATTATCCGGAATCTGAGCTACGCGATGAACTGAACCGATGCTTCGATGCGGGTATGACGGCCATCAAATATCATCCAACCTGCCACCGGTATCCCATTGACGGAGACCGCTACCGTGTGGCGTGGGAGTTTGCCGACCGGCACGGTCTGGTTGTGCTCACTCATGCCGAATCAGGCGGGTCGCTGTGCAGCGTAGCCGCGGCGGGAAGATGTGCGAAGGCCTATCCAAACACAAAAGTCCTGATCGGCCATTCCGGGTTTGGTTATGATGGAGCGCGAGCGTGCTTTGAGGTCGCCAAAGAGGTCTCCAACGCCTATTTTGACCTTGCGGCATCAACGGCTAATCTCGATCTGGTCGAAAAACTGGTCGAGGGAGTGGGCGCGGACAGAACCCTTTTCGGAACCGATCTGCCGTTTCTGGATTCGCGCATGCAAATCGGACGCCTTGCTTTCTCAAGTCTTACTGACGATCAACTGACCCTGGTTTTGGGCGCAAACGCCAGGCGCATATTTGGCCTGTGACATTAACTGCGGCTGTTGCAACCCGATGCCAAAAAAGAGGACATTATGAAACTGATAAGCTATCGCACTGATGATGACTACAACTCTTTCGGTATATTGCGGGAGGACCTCGGCGGCGTAATAGACCTGGAAAAGGCGCTGGATATATGGTCGACGCTGTACGATGAGGGCATTCCGCCGATTGTGAGCCTGTTCGATTTGATATGGTTCGATATGGCCAGAGCGGAGTTGCTTTCGGAAGTCGAGGACATGCTCGAAGATCACGATCTGACCGATGCGCTGCTGGATACCGATTATGAACTTACCGCTCCCATTACCAGGCCGGGAGCCATCTACGCACTCGGGCGCAATTACCCTGCCCACGCGCGAGAAAGCGGCCTGAAGCCTCCTGAAGAGCCGATCGTATTCGGCAAGGCCGTCACGTCCGTCATTGGCCCGAATGAGCCGGTAGTCTACAAAAACTGGCTGACACGCGTCGATCCGGAGGCGGAGCTTGCCGTTGTGATCGGACGCAAAGGCTCCAACATTCCAATGGACGATGCGCTGCTTTATGTCGCAGGATATACCTGCCTCAACGATGTCACCGCACGCGATGTTCAAAAAACCGACCTTGCGGATTCAAATCCCTGGCTGCGCAGCAAAGGCATCGATACTTTTTGTCCGATCGGGCCTAATATCACTCTGCCGGACGAAATGCCGGATCCGCTTCATGTCGATGTCGAATTGCGGGTCAACGGAAAGACCCGCCAAAAGGACAACACGGCCAGCATGACCTATGACGTTCCCTATCTTATAAGCTGGATATCCCGCTATCACACGCTCTATCCCGGCGATATCATATCGACAGGAACGCCGGAGGGTATGAAGCCGGTGGTGGTCGGGGACATAATGGAGGTGATCGTAGAAGGCGTCGGAACGCTGCGAAACCCTGTGGTTGCGGAGGGACGGCGTAGATGACAAACCTGCGGCCAACCTGGGCGGAGGTCGATCTTTCTGCCATCAGAGATAACATCTGCTCCATACGCAGTCGCGTCGGACCGAGCGTCCGGGTAATGCCCGCGGTCAAGGCCAATGCTTATGGTCATGGCGCAATCGAGGTGAGCAGGGCGTGTCTGCAGGCCGGAGCTTCCGCGCTGTGCGTGGCGACCGTCGGGAGGGCATTCAACTCCGCGAGGCCGGTTTTGGCGAACCGATTCTGGTTTTGGGCTGCTCGACGCCGGATGCGGTCGATGAGATAGTCCGATTCGACCTTGCAGGAGCAGTATGTGATCTTGCCTATGCTCGCGCGTTGTCCGCGGCCGCCGTTGAACAAAATAAAGTCGCCGAAGTTCACATAAAAGTCGATACCGGGATGGGCAGAATCGGCGTTATGCCGGATGATGCGCTGCGTTTTACGAAAATAGTCCGAATGCTGCCGGGCTTGAGGGTCGAAGGCGTCTACACCCACTTTCCAAGCGCAGATGAACCGGACCGATCGTTTACCATACTCCAGATAGCCGCGTTCACGAAAGTGCTAAGTGAGTTTAAGAGCCACTCGATCAACGTGCCGATGGCACATGCCGCCATCAGCGCTGCAGTGATGGCCTTTCCGGAGTCCTGTTTTAACGCGGTGCGGCCGGGCATTATGATCTATGGCGGCTGTCCGCTGTCTGAAATGCCGAACGGGCTTTCCATACGCCAGGCGATGACCCTCAAAACGAGAATAGTCTTTCTCAAAGATGCAAATATCGGGGCCACCATCGGCTATGGCCGCACTCACAGCATAAAACGGCCTGCCAAAATTGCCACGCTTCCGATAGGCTATGCCGACGGCTACCAGCGCGCGCTTTCCAATTGCGGGGAGGCTGCGGTCAGGGGAGTGAGGGTTCCGGTGGTCGGTAGGGTATGCATGGATCAGATCACAATCGACGTGACCGAGGCAGATGGCGTGCAGCTTGGCGATGAGGTTATCCTTATGGGCGGCGGATATGACTATCTGCGGGCGGATAATATCGCCGCGCGGGCAGGCACGATAAGCGACGAGACCTTCTGCGTCATCTCCGGTCGCGTGCCGCGGGTGTATATCAATGAATAATCGGGCGCAAACACTATGAAAATCGCGATGATCGGAGCCGGCAGTTGGGGAACTGCGCTTGCGTCGCTGCTCGGCGAAAAAGGCTTTCAGGTCAGGCTATGGGCGCGAAGGGGCGATCTTGCGCGGGCGATAGAAATAGACCGCGAAAACACCCAATACCTGCCCGGCATCAAGCTGCCCGATTCAGTGACCGCGACCTCGGATATTTCCCTCGCTCTTGCTGATGCCGAGGCCGTAGTGATCGCCATACCCAGCGTCGGCGTCCGAGAAGTGTTGGAGTTAATCAAAACAAAGCTGCCTTCGGATTCCCTGCTTGTTCATGCAGGAAAAGGGCTGGAAAGCGGTACCGGCTTGCGCGGCTCTGAGGTTATTGCACAGACTCTTGGCGATAGCGCAGGGCGAGGCTGCGTCGCGCTTTCCGGGCCAAATCTTGCCGTTGAGCTTGCCAATGGAGTGCCTACCGCAACGGTCGTTGCATCCGCCACAATTGAAAACGCGATACGAACACAGGAGCTATTCTCATCTCCCGGCCTCAGGGTCTACCGCAATAGCGATATCGCCGGAGTGGAGCTTGGCGGCGCGCTAAAAAACGTGTTCGCTATCGGAGCCGGGATATCTGACGGGCTGGGCTATGGAGACAACACAAAGGCGACCCTGGTGACCCGCGGACTTGTGGAGATGACACGCCTGGGCGTCGCTATGGGCGCGGATGAAAAGACATTCATAGGGCTTTCCGGGTTCGGCGACCTGATGGCGACGTGCGCCAGCCCTTTGTCTCGCAATCTCCGTTTGGGCAGAATGCTGGGGCAGGGGATGGGCATTGAGGAGAGCCTTCGCTCACTTGGTCAGGTTGCAGAGGGGATGCCGACGTGCGCGGCCGCTTTCCTGCTGAGCCGCAAGTTAGATATTTCCATGCCGATCACCGAGCAGATATATTCGGTATTGTTTGAGGGCAAATCCCCTCGGAGAACCGTCCTCGATCTTATGACTCGTGACTTCCGCGACGAACTCCGCTAGCTCATCCGCATCCTCCGATAACATACATCCTGAAAATATTACACGGAACGCAGAGAATTTCCATATCGTATATTAAGCAGAAGGCAATTTAGGGTATTTACAACTAAGAAGACACTTGCAAAACGCAGGTCACGTTCCATATTGCAACACTGCAGCGGGCAGCCCTTCGTGGGATGGGCTTGGCAGTAGAAAGAGAGCAAGAAAATGCGTTGCAGGAGATGCGGAAACGAGATAACACATGTGCCGGAGCATTTGGCCTCTATGGCGGAATGGGTATGTCGGCAATGCACAAACCTGGCTCCAAAGCGTGAAGCGCTGCAAATGAGCGAGGAGACCATACAGGAACGCCAGTCCTTCCGAGGCCGCAGAAGGGCTGCGTAAGAGCGTATCAAATCCAAAAACTATTAAGCCCGTCGCGGATGTGACGGGCTTAGTCTTTATAGCAGGCTCAAATCAGCAATCAGAGGAAGATGGTCTGACGCCTGCGTAGTAATCACTTTGGTTCCCATCAGCTTAATCGACGGGTCGGGCATAACGTAGTCAATGCGTATGCTTGGCTTTGCCGAATCAAAAGTTTTCGGGCCATCGTGGTCGGCGTCATAGAGGCCGGTAGAGTTGAGCAATTCGACAATCGGAGCTTGTTTTGGCTGCGAATTGAGGTCTCCGCACAATACTTTCGGCGTTTTCACCGTATCGATCAGCGCCGCCATCTCTTTGACCTGAGTAAGCCGCTCATTTTCGTTTAGTCCCAGATGCGTGCAAAACACGGTCAGCGGTCCTTCCGGCGCGCGAACGCCGACTTCGAGCAACCCCCTTTGTTCCCCTGTGCTGGTGAGGATATGCGAGCGGGTATGATCCAGCTCAAGAGTAGTCAAAATCGCGTTTCCCAATCCTCCCGCGCCTTCGCGGTAGTTGATCTGGAATGCCACGCGCATATTCAACAGCTTTGCCAGTTCGATTGGCTGGTCGGTGAATTTCGACACCTTGCGAAGCGCGTGAACTTCCTGCAGGCACACTACGCGCGCGTTGGAATCTCGAATCACATCGGCGATGCGCTCTACGGACATCTCGTTGTCCATGCCGATTGAGCCGCGAATGTTATAGGTCATTATTCTAATCATCACTTGCCCTCCGCATATACATAAGACACCGGCCCGCGCAATCCCTTCGCCAAATGCAAATGGTAACAACCGCGAAGCCGCAGGATCACGTCACCGGACCTGCTCCCGCCGTGGATTTTGCGACTAGATTATTTCGGGAAAAGGGGAAGCTGTCCCAAAACCATCTACGAGCCACTCTGGATTATCCGCCGCCCGTTGCTCCACGGACACGTTATGGAGGCATGCCAGCTTAGCGACTCGAAAGCGGCGTCGATCCGGGTCAAAAAGGCCGAAAAGAGAGCCTTATTGAGGCATTTCCTCAAGTTATGGACCAACAATACCAGTGACATCTCCGCAGTAGCGCCGTTGATGCCCCGCAGCATGAACTTTCTAAAGCCTCTATCGTGCTTTGTCTGCCCGAAAACCAGCTCGATTATCTGGCTACGCAGCGAGTAGAGCAACTTACAGCCCTCTCTGGCCATCTTTTCCCGCATCCGATGACGGACCCGCTCATTGCAGCTTACGGAAATCCGGCGGCTTCCCCGACCAGACTTCACACACTGATCTCTAAACGAACAGCTCCCACATCCGTGGGCGCTGTAGAGTCTGTATCTGCCGCTGCCGCATTGATACTCGCCACGAAAACTCAGATCGCGCCCCGCCGGGCACACCAGCACATCACGCTCATCATCAGCCATCATCACTCTTGGAGGATACGGCGGCGTTCCTCTGTCATCGCGGCATTGTAGTCACCTCCATAAAAGAGTTCGACACCAAGCCCACGAATTCATGCCTGCTGGCCTATTATTTTTGAGACAGCTTCAGGGTTACCCGAAACAACAATATCTTGAACTATAATAGCTCATAAACATCAGTATCCCCGCATGCGCGAAATATGAATGATATATACCTGATATATCGTCGCTTCACCATTGCAATACTGTGACACAGAACGTAATATGCGACTGGTAAAGCCCTCGGCCATTCAGGACAGCAATCCATACATCCGTATTACTGTGTATTGCGGGAGGATCATGCTATGAACAAATGCACCTGGGCTAGTCTCGTTCTGCCCACTATCGTGTTGGTATTGTTACTCGCAGCACCTGTTGCCTGTAAGGACGATCTTGCTGCTGTTGCTTTGTCGGAGGCGAAACTGCTGTTTGACGACGGCAACTACGATGGCGCATTGGCCATTCTTGACTGCGTTACGTCGGTCGATTCCCCAGTCTCTTCGTATGTGCTGGGACTACTGGGTGACTGTTATCGTATTAAGCAGGAGTTTGCTAAAGCAATGCAGGCTTATGAATGCGCATTGAACAAGTCGCAAACTTCGGTTCAGACAGATGCGTTATCTGACCTGATGCCACGTCTGCATCGCGGTCTGATTACTTGCCACATCCGGCTTAAGAAGTGGGATGAGGTAGCCAACGAGATTGACGCAACCTCACTTGAGAATCCAACGTTTGCTCCCTGGTGGTACTATGCACAGGGAAAGCGTTTCTTGCGCTCCAATGACTTCAAAAACGGTGCAATTGCATTCGGCAAAGCGATCGACTTCTGTACAGATAACCCCAGTCACGCTGTTCTCAAGGACTCGAAGCGCTACCTCGCTGAGTGCAGCATCGAAACTCGTGAGTGGCAGAAAGCGGTTGACACTATCGTCGGGCTGGAGGCGACATACAAAGACCTTGCTGCGACCTGGCACTATCTCCGAGGCCGTGCCTTGCAGGGCCAAAACAAGAGTGCCGAGGCGATTGTCGAGTTTGAATCGGCAGTCGCGACAAGCGTAAAGCCCGATACAGATAGCGATGTCAAACTAGCCAGGCAGCAACTTTCACAAATGTACCGATCCAGTGAGCAATGGAACAACGCTATAGTTCATCTTCAGGCTCTCCTCAATGACTATCCCAAGGAGGGTGCAGTCTGGGGCCTTGAGCTTGGCAAATGCTACAAGGACTCCGGCAAGACGGATCAAGCCATTGCTGCATTTAAGAATATCATCGAGCATTTCCCGGATGCCAAGTGGAGAACGTGGGATGCTCATTTCTACCTTGCTGACTGCCTCTACACCCTGGACCGCGGGGAAGAGGCGCTGAAGATTCAGAAGGATTTCTATGAAGAGAGACCTCATCGCAATTCCGAGTATCTGATGACGACGGGTCGGACGTATCACTACGCCGCAAACGATCCGGCAAAAGCACAGGAGTACTTCGAGAAGTTCCTGAGTCAATATCCACATGATCCAATTGCGCGTGGAGTGAAGCAGTGGTATGCGGTATGCCAATCACAGACCGGGCAGACCGCTAAGGCGATAGAAACTCTCACGGCGCTTCTGCCCGACTGCGAGACTGCAGAAGAGAAAGCGGAAACTCTTTTTAATCTGGCATACTGCAGCTATTGGGCCAAGGACTACGCGTTGGCTCGGGCCGACTTCGACAGGGTGTATGCGGAGAGCAAAATCGACAAATATACAGCCGCTGCGAAATATATGGTTGGGGACTGTTATGCAAAGCTCAATGACAAGATATCTGCCAGGATGGCTCTCGAAGGTCTTGCAGTAGAGTTCAAAGACACTAAGTGGGAGAAGCTGGCTAAAGACCGAATTTCCAAGCTCTAGGAGAATGACGGAGGTGCGATGTGCCACAGTATGAGATGATCCGAAAGACAATTCTTGTGCTATGCCTGATCGGGATAGGTCTGGTAATGCTGCAGCAGTCTGCGGTGTGCTGTTGCGAAACAGAGTGCGAACGTGAATATAAGATCAGCTTACCAATCAATCCTTGCCCTGGGACGTTAGTGCATCACGCGATCTTGCGCGACTGTAAGGTCGTAGTGACGGATGACCCTTGCACGAAAATAGAAATCACCGAAACGGTTAGTTCATGGACCACGATCGCCACGGGTAACTGGCGCCCTGAATGCGGCGACCCGGGCGATGGCGGAGGTGGCGGAGGCAATGGTAGCGGCGATGGCCCAGATCCTTGCGCGCCTGATCCTAGCCCGCCTGACACTTAATGCACAGGTGGATCCGAATGAGGTGTCGGACTTGGAGGATGGAGCGGCGGCTTTGGTGTCGTCCGGTAAGTCTGCTTCTTTCACAGGTGATGAGTAGGAGGATGGTTATGGTAATAAGTCTTGTTCGAAGGGCTTTTCTTGCAGTCATTTTACCAGTGGCAATGGTCATCTTACTCGCGGTTTCAGCGTATTGCGGGTGTGCAACGTGTGGTGGCTCGGATGCCGTTCCAGGTGTCGATGTGAACATGACTAACGGCACGACCAGTGTAATGCCGATTGTGGATTTCAATATGGGACCAGCCGCACCCGCACGCAGCGACGCGCACAATATGCCTGGCGCGGGCAATGTCCGCAATCTCGGCACCCCTGCAAATCCTCTGATAAAATGGGGTACTTCGAGGATCACCACTGACTCAGGTTCTGTGCTGATTGATGGTGTTGTAGCGCCAAACTGGACATGGAACAGTGCAACCAATTCGCTTATCACAGCCGACGGCAGAATCTACGCGTTCGATGATTCGAATGGGCTTTTGACCAGAATGTCGGGTTCTGATGGCCTCAGGGTCAGCACGCTGGCGTATGATAGTCAAGGTCACGTGACACAGGCATCCGACAGCTACGGCAACACTTGGACCTACGACGTTGATACGAGCGTGCCAGGACCGACCGGTGTGACGGATCCCGACGGCACCAAGCGTGCGGAGATTAGCTACCAGCCGTACGAAACCAATGGGTTTGGTCAATATAAGACCGTCAAGATCATGTATCTGGGACCGAACAATCAATGGGTCGAGCAGCAGAGCACGAACTATTCGTATGATAATCTGTCCAGGATCACATCGGTTGTCACCTCTGTGCCGGACTACTCCGAAGTGACCTCGACGACGAACGTCACTTACTACCCAACCGACCAGGCTGGACTAACCCAGCCGGTGCAGCGGGTCGAGAATTCCAAGCTCAAGTACGACATGACATACAGCTACTCGACCGAGAGCATCGCGACATCTGGTGGGACGAACACCTATGGTGTAGTCACACAGCGCCGCCGGGCGATCTATTCGTCGACCGGCACTGATACTGACGCCAGCGACCAAGTGACAAAGTACTACTATTATCGAGATGATAACGGAAAGAATACGTATATTTTTAGGATAGTCAAGCAGATCTACAACGGCAGTTCGTGGGCGGACTATGCGACCACAGAGTATAGGGTCTACCTCAACGCCTCGGATACCCGATTTACCAATGCGCCGACTTACGATGATAATCTCAAGGGCAGGGTTTGGAAGACAATCGACGACAAAGGCAACGCGACAAGCTACACATACAACATGGCGAACGCTTTGGCAGACACCATTACGCTGCCGACGGGCGACCATGTGCAATATTGGTATAACAACAGCAATGCGGGTCCGTATGTGGTCAAGGTGAGGGACGCGCGCGGGACGTATACGCAATACGTGCGCGATATCAACCATCCGTCTCTGGTCACCGAAATGCAGATAAGCGACGATGGAGCGAACTGGACAACTATAATGCAGACGTCATACTACTCCGCTCCCATCCAGCAGGAGGGTTTGGTCTATCAGGTGACGGTGCCGGATATCGATGGCTCCGTTGACATGGTGACGACATACGATTACTCCGATATTATTGACTTGACTACCTACTATCGACCTTCGCCGACTAAGGAGACCTATTCCTGGTGGAACGGAACGACCTACGAGGATAAGTCCAGCGCCTCAAGCTACTACGCTGACGGGCGGCTGAGATGGTCGAAGGATGCCCTCAATAGACAGACGGACTATACATACGACTCACAATTGCGCCTGACTCTTACTGTGTATAAGTGGGAAAACGATATCGTGGACGGCACGCCTGAAGTCTATTCGGA
>JAAYKE010000183.1 GCA_012522575.1 Armatimonadota bacterium
CAGCATGAAGCCGAGCACCGTGCCGATGGCCAGGTTGAGGGGCTTGTTGGGCGAAACCGCAGCGCTTGGCACGATGGCTGCCGAGGTGATGATGACGCTGCTTTTACCCAGTTCAGAGGCAGCCGTCAACATGGCGTCTTTGTATTTTTGCTGGTAGGCGTCATAGGCCTGCTTGGCCATTTCCATATCCCGGTTGAGGGCGTTGAAGCGGTATTCATCTTCGGTCAGCTGGATCTGGGCCTGGGTCAGTTCGTCCTCAAGCCGGGCCAGCTGCTGGTCCAGTGCGGCCTGTTCGCTGCTTTGCTGGATCAGCTCGGTCTGGATGCGGGCCAGGTCCACCTGCAGCAGGGCCTGGGACAAGGCGTCCTGGTCCAGGGTCAGGTTCAGCTGGGGGCCTGTGGGCACGGTTTTCGGATCCTGGCCCAGGGTCAGCCAGAAGGCCTCCAGGTCGATGCGGTCCGCCGGTTCCACCAGGCTGGCCAGGGCCACCAGGGTGTTCGTGTTGCTTTCGATGGACCGGGTCAACAGCAGCAGGTTCTTGCGGGTGCTGACCAGTTCCTCTTTGAGGGCCGTCACAGTCCCCTTGAGGACATCAATGTTGTCGTTTTCTTTCCAGTAATTGGCCAGGGCATCTGACTTGTCTCTGAGGTTGGCTTCTTCGGTGACCAGGCGGTCCTCGATCAGCTCAACAGCCTGCTGGCCCATGCGCTGGGTGTTTTCCGTGATAAAATCGATGAAGCTTGAAGCCAGGGTGTCGGCGATCTGGGCAGCCTCCTGGGGTGACTCCCGCCTGACTGAAACCTCCAGCAGGTTGGTGTCCTTGACGTGGTTGACGGTGATGGACCCGCGCAGGCCTTCCGGGTTGATCGGTTTGCCTGATGAACCCCGCAGGTCCAGTTTTTCGGCCGTCGCCTGCAAGACCTCCGGGGCAACGATCTGTTGCAGGTAGGTGTCAATGGTCAAGGTTGGAAATTTGGTCAGGTATTCCACCAGGTCGCCGTCCGCTTTCTTGGCCCCGGCCAGGTCGATGGGGCTGGCCATCAAGACCGTCTTGGCCTGATACAGCTTGGGCTGGATGGCGAAGCTGGCAACGACACTGAGCACAATGGCCAGCACGGTGATGCCGATGATGATCCATTTGCCGCGCAACAGGGTTTCAATCAGCTCGCGCAGGTTGATTTGATCGTTTTGTTTTTGGCTGTCCATATCCTGACTTCCTTTCGCTCGCCGCTTGCGTCTGCAGGGGCGAAGCCGCATTTATTATACGGTCTACAGCGCGTTTTGCCAACCGCTTAAGGGTCTGTTTCGGCCGCCTCCGGCTCTGCTTGCGCATCCGCCTGCTGGCCGAAGAGGGCGCCGGAAACAGCCAGCACCGACTGGTCAGACAGCGGCGGGGCCTCCTGCGGGCGCCCGGTGGCCTGGACGGGGTCCGCATCCGGGTCCGGCGACACCCGGTCCAGCCACTGGTCCAGGGAGATCTGACGGTCTGTGCCCGGCGGGTTGGTGCGGGTCAAGGTGGCTTCAAAGTCCTGCAGCGTCTGGTACATGAGCAGTTCCATGGGTGGCAGGTCCCGGACGGAGCGGATGCCAAAATCCAGCAGGAAACGCTCGCTTGTTTCATAGAGGATGGGCCGGCCCGGTGAATCCAGCTGGCCGGCTTCCTGGATCAGGTTGCGTTCCACCAGGCGCAGGATGATGCTGTCGCTGTTGACGCCGCGGACGGCTTCCACCTGGGCCCGGGTGACCGGCTGGTTGTAGGCCACAACGGCCAGGGTCTCATAGGCGGCCTGGGACAGGGGTGG
>JAAYKE010000145.1 GCA_012522575.1 Armatimonadota bacterium
CCTCAACACAGTGCGAAGCTATCATCAGACCTGCCTGATATTTGGGCGGGTCTGTTGGTGTAATTATGGAGCGAAGGAACTCGGAGGCGGATTGTACAATATAGCCAGTAAATTATTTAATTAAGGATTGACACTTGAAACGGCATAAGTTAACATGCACATGTTGACTTATAAGTAAACACATGAGCATATCCTTATATCGATTGCCTTTTCCGACGGAAGGCGCCGCCAGTTTGCGTTTGTATTTGTGGGGCAGTGGCGGGCTGTATCCAGTCGATGATTTCTTGCAGAAACTGGCTAAGAGCAGGACAAAAGAGTTCAAGCGGGTAATTAAGCTCTTCGATAAAATGGCGTCTGAGGGCAAAATAATCAACCAGGAACAGTTCAAAGATGTTGAGGGGCATAAACCGCTATCCGAGTTCAAGGCTTATGACGTTCGTATATTCTGCTTTTTCGACGAGCGTAAACTGATATTGGTAGAAGGAGACATCAAAAAATCCAGCAAAAGCAAGGACAGAAATCGCCAGGCAATTGCCCGGGCTCAGCAAAGGTGTGAGTTATACCTGTCGGAAAAGAAGGCTGGGAGAGTGGAGGAGCGTCGTGAGTATTAACGATCTGCTGCATGCATTTAAAGAGGCAGAAAATACTGCTGATTATCAGCTTGAGTCAGTTGTCATCGATCTGACTGAACAGATCTGTGAGATTATGGAAGCCAAGGGCATCAGCCGTGCTGATCTGGCCCGAAAGTTGGACAAATCCCGTGCCTGGGTCACAAAAGTGCTCCGTGGAGATCAGAACCTGACACTTAAAACAGTGGTCGACGTCTTCTGGGAACTAGGCTATAGAATCGAGTTCGAATCCCATCCTAAAATGCCTTCATGGTCGGAATGGGGGGAATACGAGAGTTACTCGTCACGCGACGTCGTTTCTATTAATGTCTATAGTGAGCCACTTGATTCCTTTGAGGCAGAATACGAGGATCAACCACTCGAAGAACCAATGGAGCAGGAAAATGTGGTCGCCGCTTAAAACTGATCGCATCTGGCTGGAAAACATTCATATTTCCTTGGCGCCGATTTCTGAAGCGGACTGTGCTGAGCAATATGATATATCGGTGGGTGTTGATATCCGAAAACGGTCGGATGCATTGTCGTTTATGATCTGCTTGACTATGGAGCTTACGCCGTCCGCTGACGCCCACTGTCGATACAGCGAAATATCAATCAAAACCGCGGGCATATTTCAGCTTCCTGAAGACACACCGGAGGACTTCGTCAGAGCTGTCGTACCTATGAATTGTCTGGTTATCCTGCACGGATTCGCCAGAGGCGTGGTGGCTCAGATAACGGGATTGAACCAAGGCGGCCCTGTTTTGCTGCCCACGGTGAACTTTGTGGAAGCTTTACAGCAAGGAAAGAAGTCTATAAAATCCTACTCAGACTCAGAGACCTGAAATGATAGTAAGCGCAGGTCAACAACCAACCCGTTTCGCTCAACAAAGATGAGGAAAGGACGGCCGGTTTCGCGTTGACACTGCCGGAAATCGAGTGTTATACTACGAGTGGCCTGGACCCCTCCGGGTTGAACTTTGCATTTTCAGGGGAGCAGGACATCTCTGTTCTCCTCTTTTTTGGCAGTCCGCTGACGGGAGGAATCTTATGGGGAAGCTCGATATTGACGTTGAAGAAATCAAAAAACTCGTCGATTTGGTTGACAAACACCACCTCGAAGAATTGACCGTCGAACACGCGGATGTCGCTATTACCGTAAAAGGAAAGAGCCAGCGCCAGACCACCCCTGTAACGCTGCAGGGCAGTGTTATCCCCATTGCGCAGGAGTCTGCACAGGACTACGTCGAACTGGAAACTGATGAAGCTGAGGTTGTCGGACAAGGTTCGGAAATAACAGGCAATATAGTTGATATTGTGGCTCCGCTTGTGGGAGTATTCTATCGCTCTCCCGCGCCGGACGAACCTCCCTTTGTGGAAATCGGCGATACGATTGATATAGGCTCCAGGGTAGGACTTCTTGAAGCGATGAAGGTGTTCAACGAAGTTCCGAGCGAGGTTGCGGGTGAGGTGGTGGATATTCCTGCCGAAAACGGCAAGCTGGTTCGCGAAGGCGACGTTCTTTTGCGCATTCGCGTCGAGGAGTAGACATTGAAAGAAACAATTAACATCGGCGTTATCGGATTCGGTGTAGTTGGAGCCGGAGCCGTTGAAATTCTCGCGGAAAACGCGACCTCCATACAAAAAAAAGTCGGATCGACTCTGCGAGTCAAGAAGATCGCTGATCTTGATATCACCACTCCCCGGCCTGTAAAAGTCGGACCCGGCGTATTGACCACCAATGTTGACGAGATCATAAATGATCCTGAAATTGATATCGTCGTGGAGACTATTGGAGGAGTAAACCCTGCAGGCTCATTCATTCGCAGATCGCTGGAAGCGGGCAAGCACGTCGTTACGGCGAACAAAGAATTGCTGGCAAAGGAAGGCTCCTCGCTGCTGCCCCTGGCGGCTGATCTAAAAAGAGATCTTAGTTTCGAGGCCAGCGTAGGCGGAGGAATCCCCATCATCAGACCGCTCAAAAGCTGCCTGGCAGGCAATAAAATATTGCAGGTCAAGGGCATCGTCAACGGCACCACAAATTATATCCTGACCCGTATGGCCGCCGAGGGACTGAGTTATGGCGACGTGCTGCCGGATGCTCAGGCGAAGGGATATGCCGAAGCAGACCCGACCGCAGACGTCGAAGGCCATGACGCAGCGTATAAAATATCGATTCTCGCCTCGATTGCATTCACAAGTCGTGTCGATTACAGAAAAGTCTACTCCGAAGGCATCACCGGAATTACTTCCGAAGATATGAAAAACGCCGCTGAGTTGGGCTATGTGATCAAGTTGCTTGCCATCGCACAGCGCATTGATGAGGCTATGCTTGTGCGAGTTCATCCTGCTTTTATTCCAAAACGCCATCCGCTGGCCAATGTCGATGACGTCTTTAACGGCATATTTGTGAACGGCAGCGCAGTGGGAGAGGTAATGTTTTACGGGCGCGGCGCAGGCTCGATGGCGGCGGGAAGCGCTATCGTTGGCGATGTGGTTGATATCGCGCGCAACATAAATTATGGAGCCAATTCGCGAATATCGTGCACTTGTTATGATAAACGGGAGATGCTGTCGATGGACAGCGTGCAGTGCAAAAATTATATTCGCGTGCTTACCGAGGATAAACCGAAGGTGCTGGCATCTATGGCGGCGGCGTTCGGCGACAATAATGTTAGTATAGAATCAGTAATTCAGAGAATTCTGCCGGATTCTACGGCGGAGGTTGTTTGGCTGACTCATGAAGCCGATGAACCGAACACCAGGCGAGCGTTGGAGTCTATTCGCAGCCTGCCGGTTGTCAAAGAAGTGAGCAGTTGGATTCGAGTGGAGGAATAGTGATGGCCACGCTGCAAAATAGATCATCAAATTTTCTGCGGATGCCGCTTATCGAAAGATATCGTGAGTTTCTGCCTCTGACTGAGAGTTCTCCTGTTGTCTCCCTTCTGGAGGGATATACGCCGCTGGTTCGGGTGGATCGTCTGGCCGCCAGGATCAGCGACAAGATCACTTTATACGTGAAGTGTGAAGGGATGAATCCTACGGGCAGCTTTAAGGATCGCGGTATGACGATGGCGATCAGCAAAGCTGTGGAGGCGGGCAGCAAGGCTACAATCTGCGCTTCGACGGGCAATACGGCGGCGTCCGCTGCTGCATATTCGGCCAGAGCCGGGTTGGTATGCGCGGTTATACTGCCTAAAGG
>JAAYKE010000189.1 GCA_012522575.1 Armatimonadota bacterium
AGGCAAACTGATGTGATCCTTTGCTGGTAAAAGACAGGTTGTTGAGTTCCCCTTCATCGGTTGTCAGCGGGCGGAAGACGTCTTTTTCACCGGACAGGGCTTCAAAAAGCCTGTTTTGGGCATCAAAGGGACTGCCCGGTCCGCTTTGCCAGTCCAGCAACGCCTCCGACCCCAAGAGGCCGAAGGAAAGGGCGTAGGGGTTGCGGTAAGTCGTGATCTGGTCTGTCTGTGCTTGAAGCTGAAGCAGGTCATAAACCTGCTCGCCAGAACGGCGGATCAGGTACTTCAACCCAAAAAGTGAATCCAGAACCAGCGTTGAACCCTCATATTTGTAGCTGTTGATGCCGTTGCTGTGATAGCCCAGGTTTTCAAAGAACGTGACCGGCTTGGTTTGCATGGTGGAGGCAAAAATGGAAATCCCGCGGTAGGAATAAAGGAAGGGGTCGTTGGTCGTTCGGGGCGGTTGCACCTCCAGGCGATAAAAGCCATCCCCCTCCTCCCGATCAATTCGTTTGAGTTCCTGGCGGATCTCTGCCACCTGTCGACCATCCAGGTAGCCGTCTCGGTTGGACAACGATTCGGCCAGGTCAATCATGTGCAAAGAAACGAACACATGAACCGCCAGCTCCACAACAACCAGAATCAGCAGGGCGCGGGACCAGTCAAAACGGCTGATCGAGCGGCTGTGCGGCAGGGTCAGGAGCACGGCGTACAGGACAATGAAAAGCAAGGTCACCAGCACGGTCAGCCAGGAAGGGGGTGATGCCAGCACTTTCTGGGCCAGCAGAACCGACCCGGCTGCCGCCAGGGCCAGTCCCCCGATCTGCCGGCCGGAAAAAGACGGCACCTCTTCCAAGGCGGGATAGGCCATGGTCAAAACCAGAAAAACATAGACGAACGCGTTGCGGTAGGGTAGCTGGTTGGGAAAGTGCAGGCCATGCCAGATAAAGTTAAAGACGTTGACGTTAAAGCTGATGACCAGGAAAACAAATAGGCTCAGGTTCAGCAGTTTCTCCTTGACAGAGAGACGCCGGGATAAGACATACAGCGGCAGCAGGAACAACAGCAAGATGCCTGCATACAGGTTGGGCATGCCGCTGCGGATGGCCGGGGGCTGCAGCAGGTAATGCTGGCCCATGTAGTCCAGCAGGTCATACAAATGCTGCCAGTCAACTGGAAACGCATCACCGGCAGCCGACGTGGCCTGCAGGGAAAAGAAGGTCGGTAGCGACAAGACGGCAGACAGGCCGGCCCCAAGAGCAGTAAACAGCACCGTCCGCCCGATGGCTGCAAAAAAAGGACCCGGCCGGGCAAGCGTCTGGTATTGAAAAAGGCAGACCAGAAAATACAGGCCTGTGAACAGGCAGGCAAAAAAGGCCATGTAGTAATTGCTGTAGATCAGCAAAGCCAACGACAAGGTGTAAAGCAGCCAGCGACCGTCCCGGACCATGCGGACCAGGCCCAGCAACAGCAAGGGCAACAAAAACAAGGTGTCCAGCCACATGATGTTCCAGTAATAGGCCATCGAAAAGGCGGACAAGGCGTAAAAGGATGAAAGAACCACCATAAGCAGGCTGTCCTTGCGGTGGACACCAGCCAGGAAACGGTAAAAGCAGGCCCCAGCCAAGCCGATCTTCACCACGACCAGCAACAAGACAGCCTCTGTCAGGTAGGCAGGGGGAAACAACAGAATCAGCAGGTTCAGCGGGCTGGCCAGGTAGTAGGCGAAAAGGGCATAGAAATTAACACCCAGGCCGCCTGACCAGGAATATAGCAGGCTTTCACCGGCTTTGAGCTTATGCTGCAATTCGGCTAAAAAGGGAGCGTATTGGTGGAACAGGTCAATGGTCAAAACGTTGCGGTTGGCGATGGGAAAAACACCCCGCGTGAAAAAACCCAGCAACAAAAGAGCAGCGGGTATCCCGAAGGCCAGCCA
>JAAYKE010000146.1 GCA_012522575.1 Armatimonadota bacterium
CGTAATTGCGCCGCCCGGCAGGCGTGCTGAGATATTTGCGGGTAAGAAAGAACAGCGCAATCGCGCCGCCTATAAACAAATACCAGTAGGTGGTGGTTACATTGCTTATGGTGATGAGCAACTGGGTCGTCCACGGAACCTTGGCTCCCATCTTGTCGAAGAGCTTGGTAAAGCGGGGCAGAATGAATGTCACCATAACCAGCACCGTAAGAAACGATATGCAGAGCACCACGATCGGGTAAGCCAGCGCGCCTTTGACTTTGCGTGCGATTTCGGCTCCCTTTTCCATGTGGTCGGCGAGCTTGCCCAAAGATTCGGCGAGGCTTCCCCCCGTTTCGGCCACCCGAGCCATTTCTACGGCCATGCTTGGAAATATCCGGGGATGTTTTTCGAACGATTCGCTTAGCGCGGCTCCGTGGCTGACGTCTATCGTGATCCGTTGGAGAGCCTGGGCGAACACAGGGGACTTGGCCTGCTCGGAAAGCCCGGTAAGGCTCTCAACGAGGGGCACTCCGAACCGGATCAATATGCTGAGCTGTCTGATCGCGCCCGCGACTTCGTCGGTATTCGGTTTTTTACCGCGAATGCCGGATGGAGCGGCGGCCTGACCGGATGCAAGCTCGCGTATGTGTATGACGTGTTCACCGCGCAGACGAAGCATAGCTTTTGCCTGATCCTCGGATGTGGCGTCGATTCGATCGCTCTTTTCCGCCCCTGCCCGGGTTAATGCTTTGTAGTTATAGAGTGGCATTGTTATTCCGTGGTAACTCTAATTACCTCTTCCAGCGTTGTGAGACCGTCTCTAACTTTTTTGACTGCGTCCTCTCGCAGAGTGCACATGCCCTGCTCGACTGCAATCTGGCGAATCGTTGCTGCCGAGCTGCGGGAGATGATCGCCGATCGCACATCATCGTTCATTTTGAGCAATTCATATATGCCGGTTCGTCCCTTGTAACCCGTTCTGCCTCATTGTTCGCAACCCGCTCCCTTAACCGAACCTTCGAGGTCGGCGGCGGTGATGTTGAGGCTGATCTTCTGGAGGATGTGTTCCTCTGGAATAAACGGGGATGCACACCTTGGACATACCGTTCGAACGAGCCTCTGCGAAAGCACGCCGATAATCGAAGATGCGACCAAAAAAGGCTCCACGTTCATATCGATAAGCCTTGCTGCCGCACTCGATGAGTCGTTCGCGTGCAGGGTGCTGAGCACAAGGTGGCCGGTCAAAGCCGCCTCGACCGCCACCTCTGCGGTCTCTGAGTCTCGTATCTCGCCGACCAGAATTACATCCGGGTCCTGCCGTACGATGGTTCTAAGTCCTGACGCGAAGGTCAAACCCGCTTTGCGGTTGACGTTGCCTTGAATGACACCTGCAAGCTGATATTCGACAGGGTCCTCTATAGTGACGATGTTGCGCTCGACCGTGTTGATCATATTGAGCGCGGCATAAAGCGAGGTGGTCTTTCCAGCGCCGGTGGGACCGCAGGTGAGAATCATTCCGTATGGAGACCCTGTCATTTGAGCGAATGACTCGGCGACCTCCGGTTGCAGGCCGAGTCGATCCAGCGTAACCTTCGCTGCGCTCTTTTCGAGGACTCTGACTACTATATTTTCCCCGTGGATTGCGGGATAGGTCGATATTCTGAAGTCATATTCCTGTGGCCGCGCTATAAGAGTAATTCGGCCATCCTGAGGAGTGCGGCGTTCGGCTACGTCCATGCCTCCCATTACCTTGATGCGGGATATTACGGGAGCCTGAAGGTCTTTGGGCACGGACATCACTTCGTGCAAAATGCCGTCGACTCGAAGGCGCACCCGCACCCTGCCCGCCTCAGGCTCTATGTGAATATCGCTGGCTCGTTCCGCTATTGCGCGAGCGATCAAGGCGTTTACCAGCCGAACGACGGGCGCGCCTCCTGCCAGGTCTTTCAGGTCGGCTACATTAGCCTCGGCCTCTTCCGGCTCGTCTTCGCGTATCTTGACCTCGGCATCGGCGTCCTTGATAGCCTCGACAATAATATCGCTGATATCTCCGGCAGCTCCGAAACAGTTGAAAATGGCCTCAAGTATCTCCTCTTCGAGGGCTATCATCGGCAGCGGTTCGAGGTCGGTTTCCCTTGCGATTTCATCTATAGCCTGAACGTCGAGCGGGTTGGCCATAGCGACCTTGAGCAGGTCTCCGGAGCGTCCTATGGGAATCGCTTTATGACGCAGAGCAAGGGCATGTGGAATCAGGCGAGCGGTATCGTGGTCGAACTCGACTCCGGACAGCTCAGCGAAAGGTATTCCGTGCCTCACGCCGACGCATCGAACACGATCCCGTTCGGTTATCATGCCCTTTCGCACAAGAAACGCGCCGATGTCTTCCCCTACATCGGTGCGCAGTGCAAGGGCGTCGTCAAGCTCGCTTGCGGTTAGAATGCCTTCTTCGAGGAATACTGATGTCAGTGTAGCATCTGCAGACAATTGAGCCTCGCTATTTCCCGTCCGCGCTAGACGAGACTATCCGTGGAGTTAGAAAAATCACAATTTCGGTGCGCACTTTCGTATTTTTGTTGTGCCTGAAAAATCCGCCGATGATCGGCAGGTCTCCGAGCAGCGGTATCTTTTCTGCGTTTTTGATCTCCTCGTCTTTTATCAGGCCGCCAATTGCAAGGGTGGCTCCGCTTTTGACTGAAACCGTGGTGCGGGCCTCGCGCGTGCTGATTTGAGGATAATCTCCCGCCTGGGTTGTGAGATACCCTGTGACCAGGCTCACCTGAGGATACAAGGACAGGGTGATCTCGTCATCTTCGCTGATTCTGGGCGCGATTTGAAGATAGATGCCTACCCGCTCCTCTTCCTTGTCATAAATCGGAGTGCCAAGCTGGGTGTAGCTGACCAGTTTCGGAAACAATATTCTTTCCCCTAAAAGTATGTCCGCGTAGCCGCCATCTATGACCGATATGTTAGGCTGGGCTAAAAGGCGAGTGTTTTCGCTGGTTTTCAGCGCCGACAGCACTCCAGTGAAACTCATTGGCCCTTTTGAGAACTTGCCAAACCTGATGCCGCTTGTGTCGCTTTCGGTTAACGATATTTCGCTCCACGACCAACTGATGCCCATATCCTTGGCCTGGTCCGTTCTGATCTCAGTTATTGCAACCTCTATGGCAATCTGCGGACGGGGTGTGTCGAGCTTTTCGAGCAGGGCCTTTGCGTTGGCGATGTCCTCGGCGCGTCCATATAACACCACGGTCTGCGCGGCATCGTCAGATGAAACGTGAGAAGATGATGACGTGGCAGTTGACGAAGATCCGGCCCCTGTGACCTCGCTTGCGCTGCTCAATGGAGCCTGCAGAGTCGGAGAAATCAACGACGGCCCTGGGGCAACTTTGCAGTCCGGAAGCATCTCAGTGAGCAGAGATACCATATCCTTTACCTTGATGTGGCGACACCGCCAGATCAGAGATTCATATTTTGGAACCGGTGGAGGAGGCGTGACTTCCGTTTTAGCTTCATCCGGCGCTGTCGAGATGAGATATGTCGAGTCCTTTTTCGTCCACGTAAAGCCGTGCGCGGAGGAGAGGTTATCGAGCAGTTCATCCAGCGGCATCTGTTTCAGATGGGCTGTTACCTGACCGGTGACGGAGGAGCGGACGACTATATTGGCTCCGGATTGCCTCGCCAGAGCCTCCAGAACATATCTGATATCCCCGCCGCTGGCATCGACATCATACAGCCCGGGCTGCGCCGCCTGGTCGGCTGTGCCGGATGAGCAGACCGCAAACAACAAAACCAGCAGCAAAGCCGCCGTTAGATGCTTGCTCATCTTATTGTATTTATATTTAACCTGGTCTTGTGACAACAACTATATCCACCCCATTCTTGAGAACAGCCCTGCCCTTTTCTATCTTTTGGACCGTAAATCCGCCTTCTATGACGTCCCCGACTCCAACCACGATGGTATTGGATCCTGCGCCGCGGATAACCGCGCACATCCCCTGAGATCCTCCTACGGTGGCAAGCAGGTCAAACTCCGGTTTGGGAGCTTGTTTGTCCTGTCCGTCGGCGTCGTTGTCGGCTATCTCATCTTCGCCGACCGCGGCATCGGGCGTCGTCGGCAGTCCATTTACAGGCATTGCCTCCAGATGAATGGCATCGACGGGACGCACAAAGTTTTCCTGCACAATAGAGCTGATGCCGCCGGATTGTTCTGCTTTTGATGCTGCGATTGCATCGGGTTTGCGAAAGGGATTTCGTGAAAGCGATCCGACAGGCGCAACGGAGACACAGCCGGAACCTGCCTGCGCCGCAACTGCTTGTGCCGCTTCAGACGCTGCTTGACGACCCGATCGCGGATTAATTCGAGCAAAAGTTATCGCTATCGCTCCAACCAGTATCACCAGCAGAGCGACCACCATCGGCGTTGAGTTTTTATCGGCCTTGTTCATAGCCATCAGCCGGATTTGACCCTTCTCTCATATACTGTCAATTGCAAATCGAAGCGTATGTCATCATTGCCCTGGCTGGATGCCGACTGGAATGAGAACGCATCGAGCTTGATCGGCATATCGGGATCTCTAAAACGGTTAAGCAGCCTCAGCACGTTAAAGTAATCGCCCTGCCCTTCTACCCGCACCTTCACGGCATTCCACGCGCCCAAACTGATATTGTCGACCGTAATGTCACTGGCTGCGGGTGCGCCCTGCGGGGTGACCGCTTCGACCCTGATTTTTTGTTCGGCAGCCCATCTGGATAACTGAAGGGCAAAAACATCGACTCCGCCATCGTATCGCTGCGGCCTCGTCTTTTCTACATTTTTCATATCAGCGGCTTTGCGGGACAGCGTTCCGGAATCCATCCGTGCTGCTGATAGCAGTTTTTGAGTTTTCCAGACCTGGCGAACGCCGGAAAATGTGGATATCAGAAGATAGCCGGACAGGCCGACAGCCAGCGCCAATACTACAATCTGCACGTATTTTGCGCGCTCAACATTGGCCGGAGAACACAGCTTTGAGGTATTGATCATCATCCGACCTCCGCAACTTCCGGCACTTTGTCGCTTTGCTGTGGCTGTGGAGTCGTTGTGTCGGATTCGGCGTCAATGTCGCCGGGCTGGTCGAGAGCCAGCATCAGGGTAAAACTCACCCACGATATCCCGTTTCTTCGCTCCGTCTTGACGGATTCGAGCCTTACCTCGCCGAACTCAGGTCGGCTTTTGAGCGCGGAAACCAAAACCGTGATCGAATCGAATGAACTTGCCTGGCCGATAACAACAAGGGAGGATTCCTTTTCGGAATTCTTGATCGAATCCAGCCACACATCCGCCGGCATCGACCCGATCGCGGATTCCAGCACGTTCAGCCATCGTTTGCTTTCGGCGGCAAGCTGGCCCTGCCACTTTCTTTCGGTCAGATGGGTATTGACCAACTGCATTTCCTGTTTTGCCTGCAGCACACGTTCCTGCGCAACCACCAGTTTGGATTTGGTCTCCTGCATTTTGCCTGCAAATACGGATTTGCAGACTATGCACCCGCCGGCGATCACCGCGGTCAGCACGACCATAGCGGTGATATTGCACAGGCGTTTTTTTATCTGCGCCTGGCAATAATTTCGCTCCATAATTCTATTTTCGGCTAAATTGAAAGGTTTCAAATCAGTATCCAATTGATCTCAGGCCGCGGCTTGTTGTTCTGCGGGTTCGCTCCAATGATCGGCCAGAGCTAGCCCTACGGCGGTTGTGTACTGCGATGCGGTATCGACCACATCGGATATTCCCTTGCCCTCGGCCGCTACCGAGTAGCCCGCGAACGGATTTACAACTCCCGCTATCTCAAGTCCCTGCTCCGCAAGACAGGCGTCCATTCCCCTCAGCAATGATCCGCCACCGCTCAACGTGGCCGCGCCGGTCATTCCAAGGTAGCTGCCCTCTGCATATTGGCTGCGGAAGAATTTCAGCGACCGATGCATTTCCCTTGCCAGTCTGCCCGCGGCTGTGTCGCACGGAACGCGAACCTGCTCTCCATTGTGCGAAGCTACCAGCGATCCATCGGGCATCAATCGACACCCCGGCGCAAGCTTGATGCGTTCCGCTTCGGCTCGGCTTATGTGAAGCGCGTCAGCTATGCACGTGGTAAAATCGTTGCCTCCAACGGGGACTGCCCTGGCGAATTCCAGAGTCTCTCCGCGTGTCACCGTGATGAGGGTGCTGTTTGCGCCTATCTGACACTGCGCCCTGGGCTGGCCGCTCCACAGGCCGCTTCTTACGTGATCCTGCATAACCAGACTTCGCGTCGCTGCAGAGGACTCGATATCGACGGCAAGCGCATCAAGACCCGCCGCCTCAACCGTATTGAGCATATTTTCAACGGACGATGAGGCAGCAGCCACCAGCATTACCAGGTGAACGCTGCGACCCTCTCCGCCGCGGGATGATAGAACGCGGTAGTCGACGATAGCCTCAGTTGCGGGGAATGGGGCTCCGCGAGCGGCCGTAGCCCTGGCTGTCGTGTCCAGTTCTTCGTCATCGGCTGATTCGAGGTTGAGCCATTTGGTGTAGACGGCAGATGAGGGCAGCGCGACAATTACACTCCGGGACCTGAACCCGGCCATACTCCAGAGACCCTTAATCGCCTGCACCACACCGGCATTATTCTGGCGATCGCTTGGGATGACCACGGAGCCAGCAGAATGGATGATGATCTCGGAGCCGCGCTGAATTATCTCGACGCCCGTGACCGAATGCGTGCCGATGTCGAGACCAACCCTGTCGGTATATGATTGTGACTTGTATCCGCCAAACATACTATTGACACCCAGCCTGCGCCTGTGTGCAGACCATCATTAGTATCGGCAGATTTTGGCTTATTAGTAAGCAGCAGATGCAGCGAGGGCTAGAGAATAGTCCCGTAGTTCACACAGCAGAACGAAACGGCGTAGATGCTGAGGTATCCGATGAGGGTCGCGCTGCCGACGAGCCGCGCAAATGCCGGGTTGCGATGGCGTCTATACCATTCCATCACACCTACGAATGACCCAAGCGTGGCGAGCTTGACTGCGATGAAAATGCCTGTGCCGCACTGCAAAACTGCGGCCATGACAGGGTTGACTTCGATGGCCTGCCCGGTTTTGAGCCAATACAGCGTGCTTAGAAGATCAGCAAGACCAACCACAACCAACAACGCATTTGCAGGAAGAATATACGACTTTGACAACAGATACCTCCGGGCAGGCAACACCTCTATATACAAGATAACATACGAAACGGAATAATTTCTACTGGGTATTTTGCCGGGTTATCTCTAACAGTCTATAATGCAGGCAGGCGGTATAAACCGCCAACAGGAGCTAACTATGACTCAGCAGGAAGAAATTATAGAAAAACAGGGTCGCATAGGGGAGCTAATGCGCAACCATAGCCTGGATGCGATTGCCATAACCAACACCGGCAACTTCGCATGGCTGACTTGCGGGGGAGCTAACTATGTCGGAGTTGCCAGCGATATGGGCGTCGCTACCGCGGTTGTCACACAGCGCGGGAAATATATCGTCTGCGATAATATCGAAGAGAGACGTATTGCCGATGAGGAGGTCGTCGGACAGGAGTTTGAGTTCATAACGCATCCCTGGCAGGAAAATAGAAGGGATGAGATTATAAAAGAAATCGCCGATGGAGGCAGGCTTGGCTCGGATGTGCCGATGAAGGGTGCTGTGAATATCTCCTCGGAGCTTGATTCGTGCCGGCAGAGCCTGACGGACTCGGAAATTGAGCGATATAGATGGCTTGGCGCAAATGCGGGAGAGTGTTTGTCGCTGACGTGCCGGGAAATACAACCGGGAATGACCGAGCATGAGATCGCAGGGAGATTAAACCGGCATCTCAATAGTCGTGGAATTGTGACCAACCTGGCTCTTGTTGCGGTCGACGAGCGCATATCCCGGTATCGTCATCCGCTGCCTACTGATAAGAAACTGCAGCGATATGCGATGGTGGTCACCGGTGCGCGAAAATGGGGACTCATCGTCTCCGCTACAAGAATTGTACACTTCGGGCCGATCGATAGTGATCTGCGCCGCAGGCATAATGCGGTTGCGGGCGTGGATGCCGTTCTTATTTCCAATACAAAGCCGTCTGCGCGTATGGGAGATATATTCAGAAGCGCGGTCAACGCTTACGAGAGCGCGGGGTTCGGCGAGGAATGGAGACAGCATCATCAGGGCGGCCCGACAGGATACCGCGCGAGAGAGTTCAGGGTGAGTGAGTCGACCGAGGCTGAGGTCGTAGCAAATCAGGCGTTCGCGTGGAATCCGTCGATCACAGGAACCAAAACCGAGGATACCATAATCGCGACATCGTCCGGGCCGATAATCCTCTCCGAAACGCCGGACTGGCCGAAAATCGAGGCGCACGCGGACGATACCGTTATCGCACGGCCGGATATACTGGTCAGATAAGGGGCAAAAATCCGGCATCTCATTTCGCCGCTCTACTGAATCGGATAATCGCTGCCCGGTTTGAACAGCGCCGATATGATGTCCTCGTGCTCGCGTTCCAAGGCCCGGATTATGGGATTCCATCCACCCTGCACAGAGCTTTTATGCCAGCGCAGCGTGAACGTATCGCGATGGGACGAATCGAGTTCGGCAATCTCCCTGTATAATCCCAAAGCCCTCGCGGTATGCTCCGCGGCTTCGGCGTTTTCTCCGCGCGCATAGGATAGAGCCGCCCGAAGCCGTTCAACATAGAATTCTCCCAACCTGCCCATACAAAACCCATCCCTGGCGAAGCCGGGCAATTCCTTCTCGCCGGATGCGCTGCGCATGCCTTTCTCTCCGGCGGATATCGCCAACTGCGACAGATCGTCGAGTTCCTCGATCAACTCCTCCGGCCCGTAGGTGTTTTCGGCAGCTCCGCGATGAATATATTCTCCGAGATGGACCACCTGATCGCCGGTTACTTCCTGCCACCAGTCGCGGCCGGAATATTCCGATAAGTCCTCCGGTCGCAGGATATCGGCTATGCTCATCAGATGGGCGCCGCGCTTAGTTTCGATAGAGCAATACTGCGGACGCCAGCCCGAAGACCTGTCCCCGGCGAAATACAGCGCAAGCAACTCCAATATCCGAGACCCCGCTTCAAAACCCGAAACCAGCCTGGAATTGCGGGACATCCACCTGGGCCGACCCTGCTTTTTGAGTTGCTCGATGCTGCTGCCTCCCCACACG
>JAAYKE010000147.1 GCA_012522575.1 Armatimonadota bacterium
ACTTGTTACAACACAGGGCGCCGACCAGTCGCAATTCTATTGACTTAACAGACGCCTTTTGATAGTATAATTGCGCATTTGACCGCATCTCCGTGGAGGCTCCAGTGACTCAAAACCAGCCCGCCAGCGCTGTGGAATTCGTACTTATTCTTGATTTCGGCGGCGCTTACACCCAAACCCTGGCAAGACGAATACGCGAATGCCACGTCTACAGCGAAATCGCCTCATTTGACACCCCGTTGGACGAGATAAAAGCCCGTTGTCCTAAGGCAATCATTTTGTCCGGAGGGCCTTTGAGCGTCTATGAACCGGATGCGCCGAAATGTGATCCCGGCATTTTCGACGCCGGCATCCCGGTTTTGGGTATATGCTATGGCGCACAGTTGATGGCTTCACAACTCGATGGCAAGCTCGTGCCTCATTTATATCACGATTACGGTCAAAGCGAACTGCAGATTATTGATAATTCGGATTTATTTACCGGGCTGACTAACAGGCAACTTTGTTTTATGGCAAGCGGCGATCTGATTGAGCAAGCGCCGCCGGGCTTTAATGTGACCGCCACAACAACACATATGCCGGTTGCGGCGATGTCCAATGTCGATAAAAAGTTGTTTGCATTCCAGTTCAATCCCGAATCGGCAGAAACTCCGGAAGGCATGTCGATGCTTCGCAATTTTTTGTTTTCACAAGCCGACCTTACAGGAACCTGGGATATGAGCGACTTTGTGAAAAACGCGATTCGCGATATTCGTGACGAGGTCGGGGATAGCAAAGTGATCTGCGGGGTGAGCGGAGGAGTGGATTCGAGCTGCGTCGCGGCTCTGGTGCACAAGGCGATAGGGGACCAACTCACCTGTATATTCGTGAATCACGGATTGATGCGACTTGATGAAGCCGAACAGGTGCGGCGCACATTCGAGGATCATTTTAAGATCAAACTGGTTTATGTTGACGCCGAAGAAAGATTTCTCAAGCGACTGGCCGGTGTTACCGATCCGGAGCGCAAGCGAAAGATAATCGGCGAAGAGTTCGTTCGAGTATTCGAAGAGCACGCATCGCAGATCGAGGGAGCAAAATATCTTGCTCAGGGCACAGTGTATCCCGACGTCATCGAGAGCGGCACAAAAAGCGCTGCGGTTATCAAATCTCATCATAATGTGGGCGGGCTGCCCGATGATATGAACCTGGAGATTATCGAGCCGGTCAGACAACTTTTCAAAGATGAGGTGCGGAAGGTAGCCGAGTATCTCAGTTTGCCGGAGAACATGGTCTGGCGTCAGCCGTTCCCCGGGCCGGGTCTGGGCATTCGAGTATTAGGTGAGGTAACCAAGTCGCGCCTTGATACGTTGCGTCAGGCGGATGCGATTCTCATAGAGGAAATCAGACTGGCCGGCCTGTATCGTGAGGTTTGGCAGGCGCTTGCCATACTTGCTCCGATACGCAGCGTAGGAATGCTCGACGATCAGCGAACTTATGCGGATACCATTATTATTCGAGCGGTCACAAGCAAAGATGCGATGACCGCGGACTGGGCCAGATTGCCGTATGAAACCCTTGAGAAAATAAGCAATCGCATAATCAGCGAAGTTCCGGACATCAACCGAGTCGTCTACGACATCAGCCCTAAACCTCCGGCTACCATAGAATGGGAGTAACATATTGCAAGCCGATCCGACCATAACAGTGCTGCTCAGCGAGGATCAAATCCGGCAGAGAGTCAAGGAACTTGGCCGACAGATTTCAGGTGATTACGCAGGGGAGTCGTTGTTGTTTGTGGGGATATTAAAGGGAGCGGCTGTTTTTTTGGCGGACCTGATACGCGAGGTCGATTTGCCTGTAGATTACGATTTTGTGGCGATCTCAAGCTATGGATCCGATACCCAATCCTCCGGAGTTGTCCGTCTGCTCAAAGACCTGGAGCACGGTGTAAGCGGCCGACACGTGATAATAGTGGAGGACATCGTCGATACCGGATGGACTTTGCGAATGAGCTATATTGTAGAAAATATAAAGTCCAGGGGTGCGGCAAGCGTAAAGGTTTGCACACTTCTCGATAAGCCCAGCCGCAGACAGGTCGAGGTAACGATAGACTATCGAGGCTTTGAGGTCGAAGATTTATTCGTGATAGGCTATGGGCTGGACTACGATGGGCAATATCGCAACCTGCCGTATGTCGGCGTGCTGCCGAACCCGCCGCAACAGTCGTCCAAAAAGGCAAAACGCGAAGATTGAACCGGCCTTATCAGGGCCAATTTGGAATTGATAAAAATAATTTTATGTAAAGTCTGGACAAAAGATGGTATTAGCAGTACAATTAATGCTGTCGAAGACGTGTCCTCATTTTGATTAGTGCCTTAGACTTCCGCAGGCAACCATCATCCAACAGACCTCGGATTCACGTCCCTGCTGGGATATGATTGCATCATGCCTGCGTTAAGCTCAGACAATGTTCATATTTCCGAACACGTCAGTCCCATTGAGGTGAGTAGATTGGAGCCATTAGAGCTTTCGGAGCTTGAAAAGAAGAGCATCGAGGAGTTAGAGGGTATTGCCAAATCGCTGGGCATCGAAGAAGGCTACAACAAAAGACAAGAGTTGGTTGTACAGATTCTGACCGGTGTGGCAGAGAGTAGCGGCCTCATATTTGATCAAGGAGTGCTGGAAATCTTGCCGGATGGCTGGGGTTTTCTGCGACACTCCAACTTTGCACCGGCCAACAGCGATGTCTACGTGTCGCAGTCGCAAATAAAAAGATTTGGGCTAAAAACAGGGGACAGGGTATCAGGACAAGTGCGTCCGCCCAAGGATTCCGAAAAGTATTACAGCCTTTTGCGAGTGCAGGCAGTCAATGATGTCAACCCTGAAGTGGCCAGGTCACGCAAAAACTTCGACGACCTGACCCCCATTTACCCAAACGAGCAATTCATTCTGGAGACCGATCAGAATAATATATCAGCCCGGTTTATCGACCTGATTGCTCCCATTGGAAAAGGACAGAGGGGACTCATCGTAGCTCCCCCTAAGGCGGGGAAAACTACTCTGCTCAAAACCATCGCCAACAGCATTACGAGCAACTACCCAGAAGCCGTTCTGATCGTCCTGCTTATCGACGAGCGGCCCGAAGAAGTCACGGACATCAGGCGCTCGGTGGATGGAATGGTGGTCAGCTCCACGTTCGATGAACTGCCGGAAAATCATATGCGGGTTGCGGATATGGTTTTGGAGATGAGTAAACGGCTGGTAGAATCGGGTAAGGACGTAGTGGTGTTGCTGGATAGTATAACCAGATTGTCCCGCGCATCCAACCTGACGGTTAATCCGAGCGGAAGAACACTCTCCGGCGGCCTTGATCCGAGCGCGCTGTATCGTCCCAAGCGTTTTATCGGAGCCGCACGTAACATCGAAGAAGGCGGCAGCCTGACGGTAATAGGAACCGCTCTGGTGGAAACAGGCAGCCGAATGGACGACGCTATATTTGAAGAGTTCAAGGCAACGGGTAACATGGAGTTGGTGCTGGATCGCAACATTGCCGAAAGAAGAATATTTCCCGCGATTGACGTGCGCAGATCCGGCACAAGACACGACGAACTGCTGTTTAACGATGAGCAGCTAAAAAGGATATGGCAATTGCGCCGAGTTTTGGTCTCGCAGGAAATCGAAGATCCGACACAGTTCCTTATCGAAAGGCTGAGGACGATCAAATCGAACAAGGATTTCCTGGAAATAGTAGATAAGTCAATGAGAAGCGATTCCAAATAGCGAGTCGGAAAGGATTTCCACAGTGCCCGACGATTTCAGCTTTGACGAAGAAGAACGCTTCGAAAATTTGTTCTCCGAACCATTCGAGGAAGGCGAGCGTCCGCCGCGTGACGACGTTCCGCTCGAAGAAAAAGAGGTCACGGTGGCGGGTGTATTCGAACATCACGAAACCGGTGGCGTCAATCCGGCGATGTTTGTGCTGCTCAGAGATGCGCAGCAGCGTTCTGTGCTTATATTTATAGGCAGATTTGAAGCTCAGTCCATATTTCTTGCGCTGGACGGTGCTTCTGCCGACAGACCCCTTACACATGATTTATTTGTAAATACTATTGATCGAATGGGAGGCAGAATCGACCGCGTTTTGATTGATGACCTCTGGAATAGCACCTACTATGCCAAAGTCGCTATTGAAACAAACGGCAAAGTGGTAGAAGTGGATGCTCGACCGAGCGATGGCATAGCGATCGCTCTAAGGGCCAAAGCTCCCATATTTATGGCGGAAGCCGTGCTGCACAAGGCGGCTATAAGCGAGGAATAGGCCAAAGTAACCATAAAGAGGTTCTCAAATCGAGAGCCTCTTTTTTTATTGGGGGAGATTTATGAAACAAATAGGCTTCATCGGTCTCGGCACTATGGGACGGCCAATGGCGCTCAATATACTCAATGCCGGCTATCCCCTTAGAGTTTACAACCGAACAAAATCAAAAATGGAACCGCTTATGGCGGCAGGCGCTCAGGTGGCTGATTCTTGTCGGGAGGCGGCAACAGGCGCGGATGTTGTCATCACGATGGTTTCTGACTCAGCCGATGTTCAGGATGTTGTGCTTGGCGCAGATGGCGCTCTGGCAGGCTGCCATAAGGGTGCTGTTATCATCGATATGAGCACTATATCGCCATCGGTTGCCTCAGAAATCGCCGTAGCCTGTGACGAAAAAGGGGTGAAATTTCTGGATGCGCCAGTCACCGGAGGGGAAACCGGAGCCATCAACGCGACTCTTTCGATAATGGTTGGAGGAGATGCGGATACGCTCGAATCGGTGCAATCTGTCCTTGCCGTTGTGGGAGACAAAATTACTTATATGGGCCTAAATGGAAGCGGGCAGTCGGCGAAATTGTGCAATCAGGTGATCTGCGCTCTCAATATACTTGCCGTCAGTGAGGGTTTGGCAATGGGGGAGGCTGCCGGGCTTGACACCAGTAAGCTGCTTGAAGCTGTGCGCGGAGGAGCGGCAGGTTCGTGGATACTGGACAATCTGGCTCCCAAAATGATAGCCAGAGACTGGGCTCCCGGTTTTCGAGTGACGCTGCAACAAAAGGACGTTCGATTGGCGCTTGAAGCAGCAGCCCAACACCTGCTGCCACTGTTCGGAACGTCGGCTGCACATCAGGTTATGAGAGTCGCCGAAGCGAAAGGGTGGGGGGACGAAGGGACTCAGGCAATTATAAAAGCAGTCAAGGCAATAGCCGACCGACTCTGAGGGCTACGCCGCTTGTGAGATGTCGGATTCTGAATCGATATCCTGCGGGTAAGCCGGTGGACTCCAGATTCTGGCCTGGTTTCGCCCCGCCTTTTTCGCCTGATAGAGGGCTTTGTCAGCACATTCTATTAGCTCGCCGGGTGCGGTTGCATCGGAGGGAAACTCGGCGATACCCATGCTGATGGTGGTATGTCCTTGCTCCAGGTGCAACTCCGAAATATCTTGACGGATTCTGTCGGATATGCTGTAAGCCGCGTCTTTATCGGTTCTTAGGATAATTATAGCGAACTCTTCTCCGCCATATCTCGCGGCGATATCGCCCTGTCGCAAGCCATCTGATATCGCCTGACTGACCTTTTGCAGCACCTCATCTCCCTGCCTGTGGCCATAGGCGTCATTATAATTTTTGAAATGATCCACATCGGCCATCACCAGACAAAACTGCCGACCAGATTTGCCGAGGCTTTTTCGGCACAGCTCGCTGAGTTCCTGTTGAAATTTGCGATGATTGCAAAGTCCCGTCAGCCCATCGGCAGTTGCAAGCATTGCCAATTCTTTATTGTCCACGGCAAGATCATCGAGCATAAAGTTGGATTCTTCCAGCGACGATGTATACGAAAGAGCTGTGGACGATTGTGCGGATAAAACTTCAATGGCGCACATCAGTTCTTTTGGGCGCACGTTTTGATGTTCGAAAAATGCCACAATTGCGCCTGCAATGCTGCTTCCCGAACGAATAGGCCCGGCTGCAATGGCTGATATGCCGTGTTGGGAGAGGATGGCGGCACATTCCGGGTCCTGTGAACCGCTTGCGGCTGCATCCATCACAACCCAGGCTCCCGTCGCTCCGCGATCGGTCAATCTCTGTGCATATAAATTGTAAAATGCTTCCTCAACGGGCTTGGTGACGCTTTGTGTGCTCGCGGCCTGAATACGGCCTGTGCACGGGTCGATGACATATAATGTTGCCATCTCGGTATCAAGCGCGATGCAGCACGACTGAAGCAGAGTCTTCTTTTTGTCGGCAATATCCGAAATAGGGCCGAGGTCGGAGAGCAGTTGGGAGGCTTTGGTGATTTTGTCTAACCTGTTGAATACGCTCTCTTCGAAAGCGCTTTTACAACTACGCATAGCCATAGAGAAGACAAGCCAAACGGCAGCGACTGTGGCTCCGCTGACAGCCCACATTTTATCTGCTCCGAGAACCAGAGATATTAATGTCCAAAGAATTGGTATAATAGCTAGCGATTGCACTATATTTGCTGAATGGTTATTGTCTACGGGTTTCACACTCCACATTATCGGCAGAATACTTGAGACTATTCAGGGAGTGTCCCTTTCGATTTTGCGGGTAAGTCGAGGTATGCAATGGTTCAAGTGACAGCGCAAATAATAAAAAAGCTCGATGAACAGGGAGCGTTGAAGGAAGCTCTGCTCGCCTATGAGCTTGGCGGCGGACGTATTCAGTGCAATATATGTCAACGCAGGTGCAATATTGACGCGGGTGGGGTAGGGTATTGCAAAACGAAAATCAACTTCGATGGGGTCCTTTATGACACCATTTATGGGTTGATATCCTCTGCCAACGCGGATCCTATAGAAAAAAAGCCTGTTTTCCATTTCAAACCGGGGAGCAGATGCTTCTCAGTAGGGTCCCTTGGCTGCAATTTCCGATGTGATTTCTGTCAGAACGGGCAGATCGCCTACTCCGACGCCCTGCAAAACGCCGGCGGATGCAAATCTCATATTACACCCGAAGCGCTTGTTCAATTAGCGCAAACCCACAATTGTCAGGGAATAGCCTGGACATATAATGAACCCGGCATATGGCTCAATTACACTCTGGATTGCGCGATATTGTGTAAGACACTAGGCTTATATACTGTTTATGTTACCAACGGCTACGCCACGCAGGAACATCTGGACATCATCGGCCCGTATCTGGACGTCTATCGAGTTGATATAAAAAGTATGAACGACTCGTTCTATCAAAAGCTTATAAAAGTTCCATCTGTTAAGGGCATTCTCGACGTCGCCGAATCGGCAAGGCATAAGTGGAATATGCACGTGGAGTGTGTCACCAACATTATCCCCGACTGGAACGATTCCGAGGACAACCTGCGCAAAACAGCTACATGGATTGCAAACAACCTCGGCCCGGCCACTCCCTGGCACGTGACAAGATTTTTCCCCTACGGCAAACTATCGCATATCCCGCCGACGCCGCTGCACACATTAAACGAAGCGGTCAAAATAGGTTCTGAGTGCGGGCTTCAATTCGTATATCTCGGCAATGTGCACAGCGAGACTGGAGAGAACACTTATTGTCCTGACTGCGGCAATCTATTGATCGAGCGCTCCGGCTATGCCGCCAGGCTGCACGGGATAACTGCTGATGGGCGATGCAACGCGGACAATACGGATATCAACGTTCATCTATAATCAAGCGGCTATAAGAGGGCATGAGAGCACAGGGGAAGGTTCGCGTTGGATTGGTTGCAGCTTGTGGTGTACATAACTATTATTATCGTGCGCTGCGCAATAAAACAAATGGCGCCCCGACCTATCTGCCGAGACGCCCTGCAAAAACAGTAAGGTGAACAGCGTTTTACCGATCAAACAGCGGATTTACGCAGCCCATCAACAGCTTCATTAAGCCTGCGCACTGTATTGCGCGCTTTATCGAAGATATCGTTTACATCTTCCACAATCGGCTCGGATTTTTTGTTAATGTAAACACCGACTGCAGTAGCAACCGCCGCAACTCCAACGGTAACTCCGAGGATTATCGCAAGTGTTTTTCTGTCGCTCAAAGCTGATGATCTCCTTGGTTCCCAGCGTTAAATATTGATTTCGTATCTCTTGTCTCCGCCGGGACCGCCGCCCATCGAATCGAATATTCTTTTCACGAACGACAGCAGTTCCATTGGATTGAACGGTTTTGTAAGATAGCAGTCTACTCCCGACTGCCATCCCTTAAAGACGTCTGCGTCCTGAGCCTTTGCGGTCAACATGACCACCGGAATATCCCTGGTACTCGGATTGCGACGCAGGTTTTGCAGAACCTCGAACCCGTCCATATACGGCATCATCACGTCAAGAACGACAAGGTCCGGATTCTCTTCTGCAACCTTCTGCAGCGCCTCTTTACCGTCGTTCGCGGTTACCACCTGATACCCCGCACGCTCCAGGTTCACCTGAACCAAACGGACAATATGTTTTTCGTCATCAACGGCAAGTATTTTCTTCGGCACGCCGAACCTCCCTGGCTAAATCTTCATAATTAGTATATCACGGGGGTGGGTGCACGGTCAATTGGCGCCACACACCACATTCATCGGAATTTCATCAGCAAAACTAAAGTGTAATCTCCCCCACCCTGTCGAATATATTTCTCCGTATCCTAAATGCTGTCCAGATAAGGCAGCATATTAAGCTGCGCCAGCAAGCACGTTATGGTAGATTCAGAGCCTTGATTAAAGTTTGGCCCATCAATAGTGAGAGCATCAAAGCATCCGCCTGTTACCGGGTCGTGCAGCGCTTCTCCGACAGAATTGCGGCCAAAGAACCAATCAAAGCTCGTTTTGGCCAACTTCAGGTATTTTTGATCCTTTGTAGCTTCAAAAGCCGCCAAATACGACAGTTGATGACCGAGCGGGTCAACAGGCTGCTGGTCATACCAGGCCCGCTCATAGCCTTTTATATACCAGCCATTGCATCCGATTGGATGGAGCATGTCATCGACAATGCAGACCGATGTAAGAAACTCCAGACTCTCTACGGCAACATCCAGATATTCCCGGTTGTTGGAAGCTATATACGCCATAAACAAGGCTCTTGGCAGCATTCCATTGGAATAGGTCAGCGCAGGCTCAAACCAGGCCCACTCTTTATCTGCATGAAACCTGTATTCTTTGCACAGCGCATCAGCCTGGCTGAGCATAGATCGCTCTATTTCGACGTTGCCGGGGTCGAATTGAAGATAATAGTAGCAGCCAAGCACCATATACGCCCTGGCGCGCAGGCTCTGAGTGAATGGAATCCACTTCAGCCCGGCCTCAAAAAGCTGTTTGGCAACTTTTTTGACGTTAGGATGCAGGTCTGCCTGCAGAGCATAACCACACGCCCAGAGAACCCGACCAAAACAGTCGTCGCTGCCCATATCGTCGAGCCAAACCTGATCATAGCTCATAAAGTTATGAAATCTGCCGGTCGGCGTCTGGGCATAATGCAGAAAGCTCAAATATCTGCTCACCAACTGCAGCGTCTGCCGCGATCCGGTGCGCTCATATTCCATTATCGAAGCAATAAGCGCCCTCGCATTATCATCGGTCGTATAGCCGGTTCGTCGGTTTGGAATCGAAAAAATGGCGTGCTGAATTACCCCGGTAGAATCGGTGAGCGTCTCCAGGTGTTCAAATACTATTGGTGGGTAAATGACATTCTCCTTTAGATCGACAAAAGCTAGCCGGCAGGCTCCTCTTTGACAATGCCGGACCGGCGCAGCACCCTGTCAAACAAGTCAAGATAGCTGATTGCCACGTTAAACCACGCAGCCCTTCTTGCATAGTTATATGCCGCCGTCTCCATACTTTCCTTCAGGTCTTTGTCGTCCAACACTCTTATTACCGTGTCGGCTATGCTTTCCGGTGATTGGAAATCAATGAACAGGCCACGGCCATCGGCCAGCACTTCCTCAGCATACAGATATGGGGTGCTCAAAGTCGCTTTGCCGCAGCCCAGAGCATAGGCAAGCGTGCCACTCGATATCTGATCCTTGCTCAGATACGGCTTGACGTAGACATCGGTCGCGCAAAGATACCTGACAAGTTCGCTGAGTGTGAGGAATCGGTTGTTAAACCTGACGTGATCCTCCAGGCCAAGCTCACTTATGACCTCAGAGAGCATATTTCGATATGATTCGCCCTCGTGTTTTCTTACTCCCGGATGCGTCTCTCCCAGGACAAAATAAACCGCATTGGGGTATTTTTCGACGATTTTAGGCATTGCCTTGATTACGTACTCAATACCTTTTCCGCGATTGATAAGCCCGAATGTGGAAATTATCTGCCTGTCCGCCATCCCCAACGCTCGTTTAACTGTGGCTGCCGATACCCGGTGAACGTTTGGCACACCGTGCGGAATGACCGTTATTTTGGCGGGATCGACGTCATAGCCATCCAACAGAATCTGCCTGCCCGTCTTGACCATAACCACCATAACTTCACAGAGCTTGCCCATTTCCTGTGTTATGCGCTTTTGATTAGGGCTGGGACTATGGAGCACGGTATGCAGGGTAGCGACTGTCGGTTTTTTGAGCGCCTCCAGAAAATCCAGCACATACTCTCCATCCGGGCCGCCGAAGATGCCATATTCGTGCTGCAGGCTCACAATATCAATAGAGGAATCGTTTACATATTTAGCGGCATCAATATATGACTGTCGATCTTCTTTTAGTATCTGATATCGAACGACACGTTCGTAAGGCTCGATTTCGTGCTCTCGTTTAACCGCAATAATGGTAGGTTTGGAGAACGGGGTATATTTTGCAACTGAAGTAGCTACGTCTTTGCAAAAAGTTGCAATGCCGCATTCGCTGGGTGGATAAGTCGAGACGTAGCCTGGTTCGATTTTGTTCATGGACTGTCGGATGAAGCTGAACAAATTGAGGTCTTCGCTTTTGAGCCACCTCACCTCATCCCGCAAAGCGAAGTCCTCCGGGACAAATGTCATATCCGAGCCGGCGCCGGTCTTTTTGTTGGTGTCACTCATACACACAAAACCCCACCCAGTGGGGCATACCTCCTTGCCATATACAAAAATACGTTGACTGAACTATAACCAGTATCGGCTGATCAGCTAAGAATGCTCAGCGCGTCGGCTTCGTCTTCATATATGGGGAAGACTTTCTCCAGGCCGGTGATCTCAAATACTTTGCGAATCTGCGGGTTATTGCATAGCAGGACTATGCGCCCTCCGTTCTCGGTAGAACGTTTTAATCCGCCGACCAATGCGCCAAGCCCGGAACTGTCGATGTAGTCCACCTTGAGCAAACTTATGATCAGGCTTGCCGAGCCGCCTTCAATCAACTCTATCATCGCCTCCCGGAACCGTGCCGACGTATAGGCGTCCACCTCCCCCGAAAGGTCGATTATGGGAATTGCGCCGTTATGCCGCACTCCAATTACAAGATCCATCTCCATTAGCTATCTCCTAGAACACGTTCTAATATCGTCACTTACTCGAATACAATACCTGCGTACAATAACTTCTTAAACCTCATGACTCTAAGCGCCTGCTTATGCACCTGCGCAGGCCATTTTAGCAGTCTTTTATGGTGTATATTATACTTGGCTGCCACGATTGCATGAAGGAGTTTATCAGGCTAACAGGGGAATGTCAAACAAGAGGTGATCAGATGCGTATGGCTTTGATCGGCGGCACCGGTCTCGACGAGTTGGCCTGGTTTGCCGCAAGAAAAGTGAATGTGGTATCAAGTCGATTTGGATCTGCCGAGGTAATCGAGGGCAAAATAGGCGGGCAGCCTCTGTTTTTTTTGCCAAGGCACGGGCCGAGTCATTCAACTCCGCCGGGAGCCATTAACTATCGCGCTCAAATTGCGGCTCTGCGAACCCTGCAGGTGGATGCGGTGATTGGTGTATGCGCTACAGGCTCTTTGACACCTGACCTGCCTCCGGGTTCCTTTGCGGTATTGGCCGATTTCATTGACATGACCAGGCGTAGGGCAGATACATTTTTCGACCAAGGCCCGGTGGTGCATACCGATTTCAGTCAGCCGTATTGTCCGCGTGTATCCGACGCATTGCGCTCAGGTTGCAAGCAGGCACAGGCCCGCTATGAATCAAATGGCATATATGTAGGGGTAGAAGGCCCTCGATATGAGACTCCTGCCGAGGTCAGGATGTATGCGGCAACCGGCGCTCACGTGGTCGGTATGACTAATGTGCCGGAAGCCATATTGGCAAAAGAGGCGGGTTTATGTTACGGTGCAATTGCGGTAGTCACCAATTTGGCGACAGGGCTGGCTGCCGAACATCTCAGACACGATGACGTCCGAGCTTCTATGGTCAAGTCAGCCGAAAAACTTCAGGAGATTTTATCAGTTGCACTAATGCAGATGCCGGCAGACAGAACGTGCGGTTGCGCTGTCAATAGTTCTTTGGTTATATAAAATATTTTGTCTCCCAAAGACCCGCCAACCGCCTTTCGTAGCCAACCCATCGCAGTGATTGGGGTCGAATGGAACGGTCGTTGTTTACACGAATTCGGATTAATACACGAATAGATGGAACGCCAAGCATAGATATTGCCTCCATAAGATATGGATGCAACACCTGTGCCAAACGGAATCGTCTATGCAATTTATTGTCTGCAATATCGATCCATAGCGATATCGAGGAACAAATATGATGCATAATGTCAGGGCGCTGTGCCTGAGGACTGACAAAGAGATCATCGCCGAGTTGACAATGGCGCACGCAGAAAAAGCGGACATCCGACGTTTTCTGCCTGAATCCAGGAGCTATATGGTCAAGGTCGAAGATATTTGCGTTCTCCTCGCAAACCTGCTCAATAAAGTATTTCTTTCAAGTGGAGGGGCAGCGGCGATCTGCAGCAATATCACGTCAGCGACGCCTGATCAATATGACGTAATCCTGACAGGAACCCGCAATCATTTTCACCACGCTCTGCTTGAGCTGAGTAAAGAGGATTCGCGTTGCTATGAATTGGCAGCAGAGATTAGAACCGCCATCCGCCACTTCGACGGCACGCCATTGGCTCCGGAGTGCAACAAAACTGCATCACCGGCGCTGGCCGCATTTTGGCATAATATCGGCCGCAAAACGCAGATTATGGGGATTCTGAACCTGACTCCGGACTCGTTTTCTGATGGAGGGCGATATGAAACCCAATCGGCAGCAGTTGATTGGGCATGTAAAATGGCTGAAGATGGAGCTGATATAATTGACGTCGGCGGTCAATCTACCCGACCGGGCGCAGAGGAGATATTGCCCTCAGAAGAGATAGATCGGGTGATTCCGGTTGTGCAGGAAATCGTCAAATTATTGGACATACCTGTATCGATCGACACCTATCGAGCCGATGTAGCCCAGGCCGCACTAGACGCCGGAGCAGCAATCGTCAACGATATCAGCGCGGCGGCGTTCGATTGCCGCATGGCCGGTTTGCTGGCGGAAAGAGGCTGTCCTGCGGTGCTGATGCATATATCAGGCACTCCCAGGGATATGCAAATTAACCCTCAGTATACCGATCTTATGGGACAAATCACAAGCCGACTACGTGACCGGATATCTGCCCTGATTGAGGCGGGAGTAGATGAAAAACTGCTCATAGTAGACCCGGGAATCGGCTTTGGCAAGACGGCAGATCATAACCTCGAGATATTGCGACGGCTCGCAGAGCTTAAGTCGATCGGGCGTCCCATTCTTATCGGAGCATCGAGAAAAGCCACCATAGGAAAGGTTTTAGGGAACCTGCCGCCCGAAGATCGCCTGGAAGGCACGGCGGCTACGGTCGCCATCTCAATCGCCAATGGAGCGGATATCGTTCGGGTCCATGATGTAAAAGAGCTGGCTCGTGTCGCGAAAATGACCGACGCCATCGTGCGATGCGGCCATTCCTGATCAGACTACCTCTGCTTTTGGCGGCGCTGCAAAACCGATGTAACGATCCCTCACGTTCCCCTGCTCAACGTCCCCTGCGTGAACATAAATCCTATACGCAAACGCGATGCTATCCCCGTTGCAAATTGTGTGATCCCCTTTGAGGCCAAGCTCAGGCTCATAATCGCTTAGCGCAAACGGATTGGCCGTGAACAAGCCGTAATCCCTGACGTGCCATCGTGTCGGATGTCTGAAACTCGATGGATGATCCATCACAGCTATCCCCATCGTCCTATCCCCGACCGGGCCGGAATAGTCCACCCAATGCGCGGGTTTGCCCCACGTTTCACTCTCAGTTATGCCACCATAGACGTTAGTTATCTTTCCGCCTTTGTTGCCGTTCATTGTGCTGGCTACCCGAATCGACAGCACCCCACCCTCCTTGGTATCGCCAATGCAGATGTCCCCATCGGTCGCTTCAAACTTTATTCGCACATCCGCCAGTCGCTCGGATTGGAGGTTGAAAAATGTATACTCCCGCAGTTCCTCCATCTGCTTGGCTCCGTCGGCATTTACCCAGTTGTTGACGGCTCGGATTCTCCCGAATACCGCCCCGCCGGTGACTTCCTCGAATTTCCTGTGGCGTATATATGCGTGGCCTGTCGATTCGCTCCAGTTGTCGGTATCGTTAATTTTGCCGTGCGCAACCCAGACCGACTTATGGTGGGGATGGTCTCTGTCCTCTCCTTCGACGTCATCTGCGATGGGAAACGCTCGTGTGACAGGGGTACTATCCGGGCCGGTAAAAGGATACAAAAACGGCCTGGCCCATTGGTCTCCAAAGTGGTATCGGGTAAACAACTCCCCGCCGATACGCACCTCCAATCGTCCCTCCCCTATTTCTTCTATCTCTACTCCGCTGTCGATTTCCAACGGAGAAGTCTCAAGACGATATGTCCGTACTTCTTGCGGGGATAACGATGGCTCGATCCAACCAATGCAATCGACTCCGCAATCATTAAATATCTGACAGGGAATGCGATTCTCATCAGCATCCACCAAAGTAGCCTCACCATAGCCCAAATCAGGGACGTCGATTCGGACCTTCATCGGGCAGTTGATATATGCGTGTGGTCCGGCGGTAACTCTAATGTTCACAGCTTGCTCCTCTCCGCATCAAATGCGCTTTTGAGATATTGTATGGATTTAACAGCAATAGTCAACGGATCGGGACTAAAATCAAATACCTCGACTGAAATCCAGCCGTCATATTTTATGCTCGCAAGAGCCGCGGCAATAGGCGTGAAATCAGTATTCCCAAATCCGGGCCCTCTCAAATTGGCATCGTTGGCATGGAAATGTCTCAGTCGGCTGCGGTGCCGGCGAATAATCTGATCGATAGGCTCGGATTCCGAGGACATCGCTTTTACGTCTAAAATCAAGCCGATATTGGGTGATCCGATATCCGATATAATCTCTTCGGCTTCATCGGCAGTATTTATAAAATCAGTTTCAGCAGGGGACAGAGGCTCCAGGCAGAGAGTGACATTTCTTTTCTCCAAGAGCGTTGCGGCCTTGCGAAAGACCTCGATCGCATATTGTTTTGCCTGCCTATATGAGACGCCTTCTGGCACGTTTCGCTGCCTGGGAGAACCGAACACTATGATATTGCCGCCGATATCCGCACACAAATTGGTAAGGTCGTTGAGATATAGGGCGGTTCGATCCCTGACTTGGGCATCGGGAGATGTGAGGTGAAGACCCGTCGTCTGCGCAAGACACCAGTGGAGTCCAACGATGTCAATTTCGGCCAGATCAGCGGTTTTACGGATAGATTCGCGTTCTTGTGGCGATATTTCCGCAACAGGCTTGCCAAGGGTGAAAGGGGCAACTTCTACGCCGCTATACCCGGCGTCCCGGGCCGCAGCGCAGACGTCTTGAAAGGACCATCCTTCGAACATTTCGTTGCAGATGGCGAACTTCACTATATCGCACCTCTAACAAGGGCCGTCCCCACAAAAGAAACGGCCCCGTGTTGTATCCAATATGAAGTTCGACGTCAAGTGCTGTCTTACCTGCTAGGCAGTGCTGCAGAGTTTGTCGGCAAAGTAGGAATCGTAAGCGCCCAGATCGAGGAATCCGTGGCCGCTGAGGTTAAAGAGAATAACTCTTTCCTTGCCTTCTTCTTTGGCTTGCTTGGCTTCGTTAATTGCCTGCAGAATCGCGTGCGCGGATTCCGGGGCGACGACGATGCCTTCCGAGCGAGCAAAGGTCAGAGCGGCTTCAAAGATGTCCATCTGATCGAGAGCCACCGCCTCGCACCAACCCTTTTCAACAATCAAGCTCACAAGCGGAGCCATTCCGTGGTAGCGCAGACCGCCGGCATGAATCGCCGGAGGGATAAAGTCAGGTCCCAGCGAGTGCATCTTGAGAAGCGGCGTCATCTGCGCCGTATCGCCGTAGTCGTATTTGTACGCGCCCGATGTCAAAGTGGGACACGCTTTTGGCTCAACGGCTACCGCGCGAACGTTCTTGCCGGCAATCTTATCTGCCATAAACGGCATTATGATCCCGCCAAAGTTGCTTCCGCCGCCAACGCAGCCAATGACAACGTCCGGATAGACTCCGGCCATTTCCAACTGCTTCTTGGCTTCAAGGCCAATTACCGTCTGATGCAGAATGACGTGATTGAGAACGCTGCCCAGGGAGTACTTTACGTCATCGTGAGCAAGCGTATCTTCGATAGCTTCGCTAATCGCCATACCGAGGCTGCCCGGACACTCCGGATCACTGGCAAGCACTTTCCTGCCAAACTCGGTCGCATCACTTGGGCTGGGATGCACTTCGGCGCCGAACGTGTGCATCATTGATCTTCTGTAGGGCTTCTGGTGATAGCTGCACTTAACCATATAAACCGTGCAACCGATCCCAAAGAAGCTACAGGCGATTGACAGCGCGGCTCCCCACTGCCCTGCCCCGGTTTCGGTGGCAATGCGAGTGGTTCCCTGCAGCTTGTTGTAATAAGCCTGCGCAATCGCTGTGTTGAGCTTATGGCTTCCCGCCGGGCTGGTTCCTTCATATTTGTAGAAGATTTTGGCGGGTGTGCCGAGAGCCTTTTCCAAACCGGTGGCCCGGTACAAAGGACTAGGTCGCCACAGCGCCAGTTTCTCCAAAACCGGTTCGGGGATTTTGATCCATCTTTCGGTGCTCATTTCCTGTTCGAGCACGCCCATCGGAAAAATGGGCGCCAAATCTTCCGGTTTGCAAGGCTGCTGCGTAACAGGATGTAATGGCGGGGGCGGCGGTTCCCCAAGATCCGCTGCGATATTGTACCATTCGGTCGGAATATCGCTCTGAGCTAACAAAAACTGGCGTTGCTCCATATCAAGCCTCCTTCATAGGCGTGGTTGTGTGCAAAACTGCTATATTCAATTATAGGCTGCAAGCCCATCTTAAACAAGTGTCAAATGCAGATAACAGAAAATATTTTTTTGAGGAAACCTTCGTTTGGTTGCAATTCATCTTCTGATGAAGGCGGCTTTATCTACCGATAATGTTGGTTGGAGGGCTATGATATGTGGATTGGTCTGGCAATATTGTGGATTTTGGGGTCTGTAACGCTGTATGTGTATTTGTTTGCTACAGCGAAGGAGGCTCCCCTTGGTCACTGCTTCGACTGCGAGCTAACCGATTGCACAGACTGCCCTCACTATGAAGCGCAGGCAGAGAAAAAAGCTGCCTGAGCCCTCGTACAACAAAACACCCGCGAATCCTCAGAAACGCAGGTTGTTTCGTTAAATCAGATTTATCAGCTTGTCATTTCACCAAGTAGGCAACAAGGGCGCTCGTTACTATAAAGAACACAGCCGCCCACTTCGTGATCTCGCTCAGCTTCTCCTCGAATCCGGGTTTGCCCTGAAACGCGGACTCAGCCTTGCCTCCGATAGTGCCCGACAACCCTTCGCTCTTGGTGGCCTGTGACATTACAATGCCAATCAGTGCAAGGGCGCTGACGATTTGAAGTACAATTAAAAACGTGCTCATATCTAAATGTTCACTCCTGACCGTGGCCAAACCATGTAATATTATCAGATCGGCTCATTTGGGTCAATACATAACAGCATTATCGCTTACGCCGCTTCAATCATTCTTGGAGACGGTTTCGGTTTCTGCTTTGGATTCTTCATCTTCTTCGGCTTTTTTAAGCTCGCGTCCGGCTTTTTTGAACTCGTGAATGCCCTCTGCCATAGATTTGCCTATCTCCGGAAGTTTCTTCACTCCAAACAGAAGCATAATAATCACGAGTACAACAATCAACTCCGGTCCATTAGGTACCCACGCTATCGGGAACATCTTGATCATTCTCCTTTGGTGTATCTGATTGCACATCAGCTTGCGGCTCGTCATCAGGCGTAAAATCGCTCAAATCCGTGCCGGAGCTGGAGCTGACATTGCTATCGTCGTCATCGTCGTCCAAGTTGAAATTTTCCTGAAAATCGAATACGTCAGTAATCTCTTTGGAGGCTTTGCGCAGTTCGCGAAGCCCCTGCCCTAATGATTTTCCTATTTCCGGCAGTCTTTTAGGCCCAAATATGATTAGCGCAAGAGCCACTATAAATACTAATTCAGGTCCATTTGGCAGGGAAAGCATATTCTTGCTCCAGGAATCAGAACAAATCGCTGAGGACTACTCCTCGTCTAATATCCATTATACTACTTTTTGAGCATGAGCCGGCATCATAAGTTGTAGCATTTGCTGCGCCCGCCGCTGTCCCAAGAGCCAACGCATCGGCCAGGGTCCCTCCCGAAGACAATTCATACAGGAACCCTGCAACAAAAGAATCGCCCGACCCGACTGCGCTGGCGAAGTCAATTTGCGGAGGCGTAGCCTGCCATGCGTGCGTTCCGTCGGTCACCATAGCTCCACTTCTACCTACGGTAACTGAGACGATATTAATTCCATACTGTTTGAGGCTTTTTGCCGCGCTGCAGATTTCCTCTATCGTAACCAATTCCTGATCGGCAAGATGCGATAGCTCGTGAACATTCGGCTTGACCATAAACGGCCCTGCTGCAACGCCCTCTATAAGCTGTTCGTCGCTGGCATCGAGCACGGTTTTTACGCCTCTGGACTTAGCCAGCCTGATCATATCCCCATAAAACGATACCGGCACACCCGGCGGCACATTGCCGGACAAGACCAGCCAGTCTACTCCATTCAGCATACTTTCGATCCGCTTGCTGAGCAATTCAACTTCGTGTGCGTCGATATCCGGCCCGGTTTCGTTTAGCTCAGTCTGGGTGCCGCTCGAAGGGTCCAGTACTTTTATGCACAGCCTGGACTCCTTGTTTACACGCACCATACGATGTTCGATTCCCAAAGCGTCCAGTCCCTCGGTAATGGTATCGCCAACTCTGCCGCCAATGAAACCCGTCGCACAGCCGCTGCCGCCCAATTCCTGAAACACCCGAAGGACATTGATCCCCTTGCCGCCCGGGCTGCTGGTGATCGTCGAAGGGCGATGTATTCGATCGATGCCAAACCCATCAACAACGTATGTTTTATCTATGGATGCGTTGGGAGTAACTGTCAATATCACAATTGGGGTCCTCCATGCGACCCGGCATATTGTAGATAAAAGTTAAAACGATGTCAAACTACCGTGCCTGAAGAGTAGTGTCAAATTGATGCGGAGATTATTTTTGGCCTTTTGCCAGGTGTGTGTTTCAGGGTTTGCAGGTATGCTTAGATCATACAAAACCACTTCCAAGAAACGAACAGACAAGCCGCAAACAGGTTCGCAACCAATATGGCGACAAATCCACCTTCAAATCCCGAAATACAGAATGACTGTGTCACCGACGAAGCATTGAGCGCACCTTTGGGGCAGCTTCCGCCGCCGCGGCGCCTACGATTGCACAGCCAAGAGTATGTGCTGCAACTACAAGATAATCATGGTAGTTTAGCTGTATCCCGCAGCTACGTTTGAACGAGGCAAAAACCCACGAAATGCAAGCTGCCATGAATCCACCATACATAACGCCAACAAGCGCGCCGAACAGCCATTGCCGAGACCGAAGCATCAAACCAGCGATGGCAGCGCCAACCGCAACTCCGAGGTAGTCCTTCCAATAGACCATTGGTCTCGGCAATAAGAAAATCATAGTGATGGCGACAACCAACCCAACAGCCATCGCATTCAATGTTCTAAGCATAAAAGTACCTCCCTAATTTGTTTTGTTGTTTAGGGAAAGGGTTTCCCGATACAACGTAAAATCCCGATATGCAGATACTTGGATCGCATGCTCCATCAAAGCCTCCCCACAAGAATTATTCGAATGTTGAGCATAATAGCTACATCCAAAGCGACAACAACTGCGGCTATGATCCACGACGATCTATCCCAGAACACTTGCTTCTCTGAGACCGCGCCGGACATAGGCATAGAAGATGGCCAGTATCTAGTCAGTATTCCCAACGGCGCATATAGAAACCGTGACCCGTTTGGAGATACAGCCCATCCGAACAGGCCGGCATGGCCAACGAGCAATAGAGCGGCGCTGGTGGTCGTCGCCTGCACTCCTTTACACCGGGAAATCATGAACAAGCCGAGCCAGAAGAGGGTGTACGCAGATATCCCAATGACTGCACTGCGGGCAAGCAGGATGAATCTGCTCCGCTTAAGGAAAACCTGTAAGAGCAGGCTCAACAGAAGCCATGCCGGAAGCAAGACTTCACCAGCAGATATGCCGAAAATATGCGGCCCTATATTCATCGTTGTCCACTCCCGTAGCTCGAATGGCTCCTGACGCAATCGACGCAGACATCTTCGCAAGAGTTTATCTCAGACCACAGCACATAAGCATATAAAGCTCTGCGGCAACAACCCGGGATTCTATTTCGGATGAGATTGTAAATCCGGCTTTAGCTTAGGCTCGAAATCTTCGGGCCACTTTGTTGTCGCATCCACGACAACATCATCAAGTTTGGCGTCGCCTAAAAAACCAACACCAGATAGGTCTGCCCCTCGCAAGTCGGCATTGCGAAAGATGGCACCTTTGACAACACCGGCCAACTTCGCGCCGCGCAGATCGGCGTTAGTGAGATCAACATCTGTCAGATTGTCCCCGAGCAGAGCGCCTCTAAGGTCGGCATTGCGAAAGCTAGCGCCCTGGCAGTCCGCTCCCGACATAAAGAAGCCACCGTCCAATCTGAAATCTTCACCCTGCAGGCTCGCATTTCTTAGATCAGCCCCATCTAACTTCGCGCCTCTGAGGTTCGCTCCAAGCATATACACATTCATCAGTTTAGCTTTGGTCAGGTCAGCCCCCTGCAGATCGGCGCCTTGCCAGCCGCGCCATTGGTCTTTGGAAACCTTGACCGGTCCGAAATTGGCATCATCAGACTTTACGTTTTTCAAGCATGCTCCTGTCAGGTTCGCACCGCTTAATATGGCCCTGGTAAGGTCGGATCCGGAGAGGTCTTCCTTCGCAAGATTTGCGCGTATCAGGTTGGCTCGTGCCAGCTTGGCTCCGGCCAGATGACCGCGCCTGGCTCCTTTTTTGCTGAGCATATTATCAGTCTCATCAGCGCAGCCGGTGCAGGTAAAGCACGCGCACAGGACGATAGCGCATAAGCTAATCCTCAGCATATCCATTGCATTGCGTGTCATATCGCCTCCTATACTATGGTTCGGGGAATCGATTTGGGTTAACATCACCTGAGCAAACACCTCTTATCTCGCTAGATAATCAAATCCGCTCACACAGACGTATTATACACCCGCCTCCAAAAAACTTGCATCAGTCACATGAAAATATATAGATATATTTGTCACATATACCGCAGAACTGAACGCGCTCGGCTTAAGCATCGAGGGCATAAAATAGCCAGACGGCGGTCGATGTATAAATCAACCGCCGTCTGAGAGATATGCGAAAGTAGCATATCACTTTGTTTTGGATTTTATCTATGACGCGCTATTTCAGGAAACCTGCAGGTCAGGGCTGAGGTTTTTTTCTGCGTCCTCCGCCGTGACTAGCCTCGCCGCCCTTGCGACCGGCAATACGGGCCTCCTCACTGCTCCATTCGTGAGCCGTGCCCTTCTTATGTGCGGCACGCCCTCCTTTGCGGGCAATCTCTCTTTGCTTATCCGGGTCCATAGAAGCAAATCCTCTTCGCCGGGTGGACATACGAACACCTCCCTTTGTCTATGGAATGACACTGCCAAGTCTTTTACACAAGGATAATTACCCCAGCCGGTAGAGAATCAAACTGAGCCTTGTATATTTCTGGCATAGCGGAATTGGTTTCTCAATGGTCAGTTTGACTGAGAATACGGAATGTTATAGCAGAGGGACTATGTCCCCTTTTTGCAAAGGGAAAATGTCCCTTTTTATTTTAGTTTATGCTATCCTTGTAGCGCTAATGGCACGGCCTGTGCCGGCTCTTCTGGCAGTTGGTTTTGCCG
>JAAYKE010000178.1 GCA_012522575.1 Armatimonadota bacterium
ATCATGGGGAGGTATTTACACCGGAAAGAATTATAAAAAAAATGCTGGATTTACCTGCCATCAGTGAAGCGTGCCAAAATCTAACTTCTACCTTTCTAGAACCTGCGGCAGGGGAAGGGGCATTCTTAGTTGAGGTTTTAAATAGAAAAATTGATATGGTAATAAAAAAATATAGTGATAATCTGTCAAGTTATGAAAATTATTCGTTGCTAGCATTAACAACATTGTATGGAATTGAGTTGCTTGAAGATAATGCGCTAAAATGTGTTATGAATATGTACCAAGCTTATTATGAAGCATATCAAAATCAAGCGAGAAAGCACAAAAAGGGTATGAAGTCCGAGGTGTTGGCTAGTGCAAAATTGATTATATCTAAGAATATAGTGCAAGGGAATTTTTTGACCAAATTATCTTATAATGGGAAATCCCTTGTTTTCAGTAAATGGCAGGTAATAAATTCTCATACGAAGGCCAAGGTTCTTAACGTTCAACGGACTGAGCATACTTTATATGATATTTTTGAGGTAGCAAAGGGGGAAAATAAAGGACCCTCAACCTATCTGTTAAAACTGGAACAGCTTGATTTATTTAATTTGTTTGATTCCGGAGAAATTGTGAAGCCGGAGGGTAAGCAAATGAGATATATATCTGTAAAAATTACCGATGTATACAAAGAAGAAATGGAGGAAATCAATGGGTAGGACAATGATTAAGCCGTATAAAGAATTGGACCTGAAAATTTATGCTTATACATTACCTGAAGTTCCTTCACATGATGGTTATGTCAAAGTTGGTTAAACAACAAGAGAAACGAAAAAACGTGTCTTTGAACAAGTAGGAACGGCAGGATTAAAACCTAAAATATTATTTGAAAGAATTGCAAAAAAATCAGACGGTACATGGTTTCGTGATAAGTCTTTACACCGTTTTTTTCAACAAAATGGGATTCGGAAAGAAAGCTTTAATAATTATGCAGATGAGTGGTTTTATTTTAATGGTGTCCTTGAAAAGGCGGAGATATTGACAGATAAGTATATTAATCGTGATTATGATGAGATTCAAATTGATGAGTCGCGTTCAGATTATGTGCTTCGAGATGAACAGCTAAAAGCAGTTGAATCGACATTGGATTATTACAATAGCGAAAAAGAGCCTAGAGAATTTCTTTGGAATGCAAAACCTCGGTTCGGAAAAACATTAACTTCATATGATTTTGTAAGAAGAATCAATGCAAAAAATGTACTCATTGTAACTAATAGGCCGGCCATTGCCAACTCATGGTTTGATGATTTTCAGAAATTTATCGCTTGGCAAGAAGTAGGAAGGAAATTTGTTTCCGAAGTCGATTCGTTAAAAAATAAGGCGTTGTCACGCCAGGATTTAATCAATTATGCTACTTTTACGGAGCATGGTGTCCCCTCACAGATTGCATTCATTTCACTTCAGGATTTAAAAGGAGCAAAATTTGCGGGAGGCACCTATGAAAAACTTGAGTGGGTAGGTCAATTGTATTGGGATATATTGATTGTAGATGAGGCACATGAGGGTGTTGACACGATAAAAACAGATATTGCATTTGATGAAATCAATCGAGATTTTACCTTGCATTTGTCGGGGACTCCTTTCAGAGCACTGGCGAGTAATAAGTTTAATGAGAAGCAGATTTTTAATTGGTCCTATAATGATGAACAGGAGGCCAAAGTAAATTGGAATTATACAATTGGAAGCAACCCTTATGAGGATCTCCCAACATTAAATCTGTTTACTTATCAAATGAGCAAAATGATAGAGGAACAA
>JAAYKE010000016.1 GCA_012522575.1 Armatimonadota bacterium
GGACATGAGGGTTCAACTCCCTCCTTCGGCACCATATTTGAGCCGGGCATCTTATCTCTCCGTTCAAATTAGATGCCCGGTTCTTTTTTACACCAATCGAGTCGGTCTCCGTTAATCGCGAACGAGCTTAACTGATTTGCAGGATCGCCAATCCGCCTTAAATGACCCATCGGCCAACTTCTCGACCCCTGAGCCTGAAGCGAGTGCGTTCCAATTGCCTTTAGGCAGCCTGATAATCGTCGGGATATCCGAGCGAACATCGTTTGTGATCTCGACCTCTTTGTTTGTCACGCGAATGGCTAGCACGGATTCGTGGAATCGAATGCGGTCGATTTTCAACTCCGGCCAGTCGCGAGGAAGCCTTGGATTGATGCTGAAGCCGTCGGAGTAAGGTTTGAATCCCATAAACCCGTCTATCATCACCTGCGGAACCAGAACGCTTTCTATAAACTCCCTGTCCAGCCCAAGTCCTCCTGCCGTTCCTCCGCCCTGCAGAGAACCTTCCCTTGAGCCGTCATAATATGCGCGATATCCGCCGGCGGCCTGCACCTCGGCAAACCATTTCATAATTTCCGTAAGTCTTTGTGCAGCATTATCAGGGCCGTGGATGGTTAATCTAGCCATCAGGTCATGATATGAAAATCCCAATACCGCGCCGCCATCCTGCACCTGTCCGCCCCAGGGTATGGACTCCGGCGCTGTCCATGACCATAAATAATGCTCTATGTTGCGCTTGGTGGTGGAGCGGGGCGCAAATCGCCAGTGATAAATATCGGCTCCGGTGGACGTGTCCCCTTTTACTATTCTATCTCCATCCAGCCAGCTTAATATCGCTTTTGCGTGCTCCGGCGTAGCCAGATCATAGTAGATCGCCTCGGTGTTAATGAATGTCATTCCGTAATCGTGGATTTTGCCGTCCATATCGATGCTGGGAATAAATCGGCCGGTCTTTGGGTTCCAGAAGAGTTTGTTGGCTACGGCTTTGACTTCTGCGGCGTGCTTGAGCAACATATCCGGGTCGAATGCGGACTCACTTACAGGCACGTTCCACTGCGGATTATCCCGCACGGCTCTCTCCATTCGCGCCAGACATTGAAGTGATTCATAGTAAAGCAGCGTCGCATAGAAATCCTTTGCCCCAAACGGGACAAGATCCCAATAATTGTCACCTACGCCATGTCCCCAAAGGATGTGCTTGTTGCCCTCTTCATCATATTTCAACCCGCTTCGACCGTCGTGCCCAACCCAGGTATTGTAGATATATTTGCGATTCAGGGTATCGAACTCGCTCATAGTAAAGTGCATCGCAGTCCGCATGCGGTTTATATTGCGTCGCAAAAAGTTGATATCGCGAGTCCACTCGAAGCAATTGGTGCAGCCGCGAATAAAACACTGGCCGTTGATATCGTGTCGCGTGTCATACTGCACGAAGAGCGCCTGTATGGTGACCTTCGCATCCGGCGTTGCATTGCGGAATCCTATGCGGAATCGGGTGAGATCGCCTTTCCATTCGGGATGCTTGTAAACAGGGATCGGATCGTGGACGATTGTTTCCCCTTGGACAGGGTCAAAGTAAAACCGCCTTTGCTCGCTGAACCTCGGCTGATCGCTGGTAGTCCACTCAATGTATGGTTGGGCGTCCCCGAGGCCTTCAGCCCTCCATCTCAACTGAAGAAACGGAGCGTTAAGCATATTTATTGTTTTTGCGGGAGCGGTAACAGTTGCGTTTGGGTTTGTGAGCTTAACGTTCCATCCGTACTCATCGATACCAAGATCCTCAGCGCCGGATAATCGCCAGTCGTCGGGCTTGCTGAGGTGATCCAGCCTCCACGGCGGCCCTACCGTATCCTTAAACGAAAAATGCCAGCCCACGCTGCCTTTGCACTGATTCCAAAATGGAAACGGCCAGCCGGCAGGGTGAGCAATCGATGCGTGCTGATGAACGGAGACGTAGCCGTCTTTGTCGATATTGCGGTTGCTTAACACTCTTTTCCAGGAGGCGTGACTGTTTTCGGAATAGCCGGTTGAGTCTAACGCAGGCCACATGCCGGGGGATACCATCCACTGATCCCACAAAGTGGCTCCGGGGCCGTTTCTGGAATTATGAAGCCAAAACATCTCCCTCAGGCCGAGCATTTGTGTTTCCTGTCCCGGCACGCTGAAAGTCGGAAAATCAGCAGGTATGGTCATAGGTTCTTCCCCTTTGCAAGAAAGCTGAAAAAGAACGAGCATTGCGATTGATAATACAACACAGCGCACGATAACACTCCCATAAATTGATAATCACCGTTCTTCGGTTCGCCTTTTGCTCTCATATATCCTTCGTTGTCTGGCTTTACGCAGCACGCTACAGACGGGAAGGGATAGGCATAGTTTTCGATGTAGTCTAATATAATAGAATAATTATATGAGAAGAAGGTTATATGAGATCAGGAGTAATCAGTGTAATGCTTGGATATGCGATGATCGCTTTGGTTATTAGCCCTGCTGCAGGGCAGGAGCAGGTGTCTAACTCAACGACGATAACAGGCGAAAGCCTCGTGCTTGCCGCAAGAAAGCCCGGCAATCTGATGTATGCCGATATCGTTCCCGGAAGCGTTATCATACGAAGCTCCTATGTGCTTAATGATGATACGGTGGTCTACGAAAACGGCCGTGACTATGTCATCAACTACGCGCAGGGAACCATTGCCCGCTCCCCTGCATCACGTATGCCGGATTTCAGTCAAAATATGCTTTATAATCAGAAGAACTTCGATCATAGCAAATTTCCCGGATTTACCAATCATCCGTTTTTTGTATGGGTCGACTATCGCACAAACGCCGCAAAGCCGCTCACTGACGGGTCTAATCAGGCTGCGACTCTGACCAAAACCCGCAAAAAGCTCCAGGCAGGGGGCCCTTTTAAGATAATCGCGTTCGGCGACAGCATATCGACCGGCTGCGAGACCTCCTCTGAAGGCCTGAGATTTCAGAACTTGTATGCCGCTGAGCTTGAAAAAAGATTCCCAAAGGCTGCAATCACCGTTGAGATGGGAGCTACAGGCGGAGATACCACCCAAAACGGACTTGACCGTATCGAGGAAAAGGTATTGTCTCGAAACCCGGATATGGTCTTGTTGGCCTTTGGTATGAACGATCACAATGTGGCAGGCTTTGGAGTGGCTTTGGATGCTTTTGAAGCCAACTTGCGCAAAATGATAGACATGATACGCCAGCGCACCGACGCCGATGTATTGCTGCTCTCCACTTTTCCCCCTAACCCGGATTGGGCCTTTGGGTCGCATCAGATGGAAAAATACGCCCAGGCCACTGAGCGAGCGGCCAAAGAGACGAAAACCGCTTATGCGGATGTGTATTCGGTATGGATGAAAGCCCTTGCTCGCAAGGATGCGCCTAGCCTGCTCGGCAACAATATCAATCACCCGAATGACTTTGGGCATTGGCTGTATTTGCAGGCTTTGAAAGCCGTCGAGTTTTGATGTTTGTTAGCGTGTTTCCTGCAGATGCAATCTCCGTCCATACAAACTATGTCATTTCGAACGAAGTGAGAAATCTGCTTTTACGTAAATCGCGAAAGCTCGAAAGAAGCGAAACCCAGAAAAGAGAAGGGAAAAAGCAGATTCCTCGGCATTTGCCTCGGAATGACAAAATTTGGAGGCTACTCGAACCCTCTCAATAAACCTTCTAACCTCTAACTTCCAACTTCTAACCTCTAAACGGCCTA
>JAAYKE010000148.1 GCA_012522575.1 Armatimonadota bacterium
GTCATAAGTCACCTCCTTTCATTGTGATTTTATCTTATACCATGGTAGACTAATATACATTGCCATTATTGCCAATATGTTAATAATCTAAACATATTGCAATAATTATTTTAGGTACAGGGGGACGTATCTGACATGATTTTCGTCCGTTTGACTTTCGTGCTGATTTTAACTTCGCTGGGGGTGGCAGCGACGGCAGATGCTGGTTTTTCCGCGTGGGCAGTGGATCCGCTTGTTAAAGTGACACGAAATATGCCTGCGACCTCGGCGAGCGCGGTGCAGATCGAAGCAGTTGCAAACGAGTACGAGAGCGGACAGATAGTTGTAAGTTCGGGCAATGATATTAAGAAAATGGCCGCCCGCATTTCTTCGTTCGATGGCCCTGCCGGCCCTAAACCTCAGGGCAAGTTGAATATTGTGGGATATGTCCCCATCAAACACGGCACCGGAGGAACTCCTGATGAATATATTGTAGCCAGACCGCCGGTGGAGTTGCCGGATGTGCTGTTTGATAATAAACCCGTCAGCGTCGAAAAAGGTAATAATCAGCCGGTTTGGGTGACTGTATATGTGCCTAAAGGTACGGCTCCGGGCAAATATACAGCGTCTGTGGTGATTAATTGCGATAACGAGATGGTGTCCGTGCCTGTCAACGTAACAGTGCACGGCTTCGAATTGCCGGATAAAAGAACCCTGCACGTAACTAACAGGTTCACCGCGAAACACATCGCTGATGCGCACAAAGTGGAACTGTGGAGCGAGGCGTATTGGAAATGGCTGGAAGTGTGGGCCAGGGCGATGGCGGACCACAGGCAGGACACTATAATAACCCCGGCTCCTCAGCTTGTTAAAGGCCACGACGACGGCAAAGGCAACTTGACTTTCGATTTTACGGACTTTGACCGGTGGGTGGAGATTTTCGACAGAAGCGGTGCAGGCGGCATCATCGAAGGCGCGCATATGTGCACGCGCATGGGCTGGGATGCAACGGAACTGCACGCGCTGTATGTCAACACCAGAATGCCGGACGGTTCGTGGAGAAAATGGGTCGATCACGCTGCGCACGGTGAAGAGCATATAAAAGTTATGTCGCAATATCTGCCCGCGCTGCAAAAGCATCTGGAGGAAAAGGGCTGGCTGGGACGATATGTGCACCACATCGCCGACGAACCAACACAGACAAACGCGAAGGCCTATGTCGAAGTCGCCAGGATGATCAGGAAATATGCTCCTAAGTTGCGAATAATCGATGCCTGCATGTGTGAGAGCATCGTGGGGGCCATTGATGTATGGGTTCCGGTGACGTCTGCTCTTGATGCGAAAATGGAGTTTTATGAGGGACGCAAGCAACTGGGGGAAGAGGTGTGGTTTTACACGTGTCAGGCTCCCAAAGGCAAATATATGAACCGGTTTATCGACTATCATACACTTAGCGCCAGCCTTTTGCACTGGCTGAACTATAGATATGATATTTCGGGATACCTGCACTGGGGATTGACTACCTGGCGCGGGGACCCCTTTACGAATATGGAGCCTGCGTGGCGCGAGAACGCCTATTTGCCGCCGGGTGACGATCACCTCGTCTATCCTGGCCCGATGGGGCCGCTGAGTTCGATCAGATGGGAAGCTATGCGGGATGGTATTGAGGATTATGAGATGCTGAAACTGCTACAGAAGCGAAACCCGAAGTTGGCATCTGAGATTTGCAATTCCGTTGTGCAATCGTTTACTGTATATACTCTGGATCCCGTAGTGTTCAATAAGGCTCGCTGTAGGATGTTGAATGCACTGGAAATAGATGCTGGAGGGCGAAATAGATGAGATTGGCTGTGTTAATGCTGTCGGCGATAGTAATGGTCGCGATTGGGGGAGGAGTTATGGCAGATGACAAGTTTTCTGCGTGGGTAGCTGATCCGCTCGTTAAAGTGACGCCCGATATGGCGCCAACCGCCGTAAAGTCAGTGCGGATAGATGCGGTGTCAAATGAGTATGAAAGCGGGCAGATCGTAGTGACATCCGGCTGTGATGTCAAGAAAATGACCGCAAGCATATCCGCATTCACCGGCCCGGCAGGTCCGAAGCCGCAGGGAAAGTTGAACGTCGTCGGCTATGTTCCGATCAAGCACGGGACAAAGGAAACTCCTGATGAATTTCTAGTTGCCAAGCCGCCGGCGGAGTTGCCCGACCCGCTGCTTGAAAATAAAGCAGTGTCTCTGGAAAAAGGCAAAAATCAGCCCGTGTGGGTTAGCGTATATGTGCCCAAAGGTGCGACTCCCGGGCAGTATGCGGCATCTGTGGTGATAAACTGCGATGATCAGATGATGTCCGTGCCGGTGCAGGTGACCGTGCACGGGTTCGAATTGCCGGATGCGAGAACATTGCACGTCGTCAACTGGTTCTCCTCCATTCATATCGCCAATACTCATAAAGTGGAGCTATGGAGCGATGCATTCTGGAAGTGGCTGGAAGTGTGGGCAAGGGCGATGGGGGATTACAGGCAGGATACCGTGCTGACTCCCATGCCGCAGCTTGTGAGAGGAATCGACGATGGCAAAGGGAACCTGACTTTCGACTTTTCCAGATTCGACCGATGGGTGGAGCTATTCGACAGAAGCGGGGTGAATGGAATCATCGCAGGGGGTCACATGTGTGGTCGCAAGGGAGGGGACTGGTCTTCCAAAGAGCTGGATGCGTGGTTTATTAATACCACAATGCCGGACGGTTCCTGGAGAAAATGGGAGGATACATCCGCAGTAGGTGATGAGCATAAGAAGTTCCTGTCGCAGTATATGCCTGCGCTGCAAAAGCATCTCGAGGAGAAGGGTTGGCTGAATCGGTATGTGCAGCATATCACAGACGAGCCGACCGACACCAACGCCGAGACCTATAACGCAGTGTCGAAAATACTGAAGCAATATGCTCCCAAGATACCGATAATCGACGCGAGCATGTGTGAGACGATTGCGGGAGCCATCGATATCTGGGTTCCGCAGACCTCGGGTCTGGACAGGAAGCTGGACTTCTACCAAGGTCGCATGCAGATGGGCGAAGAAGTGTGGATCTATACTTGCCTGTCGCCCAAGGGCAAATATATGAACCGCTTTGTGGACTATCACACGCTGAGCACAAGGCTGCTGCACTGGGTCAACTTCAAGTATGATGCTACCGGGTATCTGCACTGGGGTCTTACCTATTGGCATGGCGATCCATTCAAGGATCTGGAGCCGAACTGGGGCGGGGACACGTTCCTGCCGCCGGGGGACGATCATCTCGTTTACCCAAGTCCGCGCGGGCCGCTTAGCTCGATCAGATGGGAAGCGATGCGCGACGGCATTGAGGATTACGAGATGCTGAAGCTGCTGGAGAAGCAAAACCCTAAGCTCGCCGCGCAGATTTGCGACTCCATTGTGCAGTCTTTCACCGTGTATAACCTTGATCCAAATGCGTTCAATGCGGCAAGGATGACGCTGATTAAGGCTCTTTCGAGCACGGAGCCAAAAAGCAGCGTAAGTATCGGCTATTCGAAGGATTCCAGGAGCACAAGCGCGGGGATACAGATTAACCTGGGCAAGTAGCCCATATAGCTCTAACGACAGGCGGCAAGTGAATTATGCGAACAGCATATGGAGCTTTCCGCCTGTTTTATGTTCGGTCTTTTGCAGGTCTCTTCGTATTTCCTCTGACCGCGCTGGCGATGATTCCCATTGCGGCAATACACGCGACAGTAGTAGTGGCGAAGTGCATTGCATCGGCGATGGCGATTGTCTCTGGGGCGTGCTGATTGGCGTGGATGCTATGGGTATAGAGCAAACCTGCGACGGCGGTTCCGACTGCGAAACCCGTATTGCGTGCGGCCGCCAGCAATGCGCCGGCGATGCCCTGTGCGCTTTCCGGAGCCGAACCCATTATCGCAGAGTTGTTGGGAGATGTGAAAAATCCGATCCCGATGCCGATGAAGGCAAGGTGCGCCATAATTGCAAACTTTGTGGCATCAGGCCCGAGGGTTCGCAGCATTAACATCCCGATAACCACTATGCACATCCCCACGGTTGCCGGAATTCTCACGCCGATGCGGTCGGAAAGCCAGCCCGCAGGAGCCGCTACCATCGCCATCGCTATCGAAGTGGCGGTCAGCAGCAACCCGGCTACGTCGACTCGAAATCGAACTGAGCCTATGAGATAAAACGGCATCAGAAAAGTCACCGATGAGTTGGCGACATAATTCAGAAACGCGGCCGCTGTGGATGCGCTGAATGTGCGGTTTTCAAACAGCTTCAGATCGAGCATTGGGTGCGCCACTCGTGTTTCGATGATTATAAAAGCAGCAAAAGCAACCGCAGAGACCGTAAACGCGCCGATTATTGCTGCGTGTGCCCAACCCATATCCAGAGCCTTGCTCAAAGCGAAAAGCAAAGATGACAGCGCAAGTGCAAGCGCGACCGCTCCAGCAGGGTCGAACGCTGCATCTGAGTTGCGCAGATCGCGCTTTAATACGAGATAACCCAGCGGTATTACGATCATTCCGATGGGGATATTAATAAAGAAAATCGATCTCCAGCCGAAGTGATGCGTCAATAATCCTCCTAAGGCAGGGCCGGCGGACAGTCCTAAATAGGTCAGCGTCGCCTGCATTCCGAGCGCACGACCTCTCTGGGCGCCTGGGAAAGCTCCGGTCAATACCGCAGGGGCCAGCGCGAAGATCATGGATGCGCCGATGGCCTGCACCCCTCGGAAGATAATGAGAGCTTCGATTCCGGGGGATGCTCCGCACAGCGCTGATCCAACCGTGAATATTAAAAATCCGGCCAGATAGAACCTTTTGCGGCCGTATAAGTCCCCTAGCCTGCCGACGACGAGCAGCAGGGAAATCACTGTGAGGAGATAGATGAGAACCACCCACTCCAGGGTGGAAAAAACGGCTCCGGTTTGTGACTGAATTACAGGCAGCGCCGTGTTTACAACGCTGCCGTCCACCGCGGACATAAACGTCCCCACGCCGACTACCAGCAGCGTCCACCACTTCCTGTCTATTCCAAACCACAACATACTTCTCAAGTTTATCAGTTTTTGCCTTCTGTCACAAATGAAGATTTAGAGGCGGTTTAGAAGTTAGAGGCTGGAAGTTAGAGGTTAGAAAAGCAGTACGATGGGAGGTGATCTCCGAATCGCCTCCCCAAGACCAACCTCAAACAACCAACTACCAACCTCCAGACTGATCTCCAAATCGCCTCCCCAAGACCAACCTCCAACATCCAACTACCAACCTCCAGACTGATCTCCGAATCGCGGTTTCATTCTAAGTGGCGCAACCCAAGCGACCAAGTGACGTTGCGATACCGGCTCGAACTTCGGACACCTGACCTCGGACATCGAAAAGACGGTATGCCATTACGTTCGAAATTACATGGTTTGTATGGCTGAGACAGAGGCTGACCGATACAATCACTCACGAAGAGTGATTATCCCGCCGCCAAAGTGGGCATTTAACAGTCAGGAATAAAACACAGGGAGGCAGTGTGATGAACGAAATGAAGGCTGTAGTTGTCGACCCGGACGCTCCCGGACGCCTGGCATTGCACCAGGTGGAAATCCCCGTCCCGGCACGCAATGAAGCGTTGATTAAAGTAGCGGCGGTTTCGGTCAATCAGGGAGAGGTGAGATATGCTCGAGATTGGGAGCCGGGACATCCCATCGGCTGGGACCTGGCCGGGGTTGTGGAGCAGGCGGCGCCCGATGGAACCGGACCTGAGCAAGGCGCAAGGGTTGTGGCATTTGTGCGGTCCGGCGCGTGGGCGGAGAAGGCAGTTGTCCCGACCCATTCAATCGCGAAACTGCCGGATCACGTATTCTTTGAGCAGGCGGCGACTCTTCCGGTTGCGGGATTGACCGCGCTGCACGTTTTGGAGAAAGGCGGCGGGCTGCTGGGTCGCAACGTGCTGGTGACGGGAGCCAGCGGAGGAGTCGGGGTATTTGCCTGCCAGTTGGCAAAACTGATGGGAGCGCACGTCGTCGGACTGATCCGCCGTGAAGAGAATCGGGACATAGTTATGAAGTCCGGAGCGGATGAGGTTGTGGTAAGCGAGGACGGCAGCGCGATAAAGGACTTCGGGCCGTATTATCTTGTTGCCGAATCGGTCGGCGGAGAAATACTGGCAAATGTGCTGGGCGCGCTGGAATCCGATGGAATATGCGTGTCATTCGGCAATTCATCGCTGCAGCAAACGGAGTTCAACGTGCGGGCGATTATGCAGCCGGGTCGGGCAAAGCTATATGGGTTCATAATATTCGAGGAACTCGGCACACAGCCTGCATCCGCGGGACTGTCAAGGCTGGTCAAACTCGTATCTGAACGAAAGCTGCATCCGAGGATCACAGTCGAGGAACCGATGGAAAAAGTCGGCGAAATCGCACGTGACTTGATGGATCGAAAGATAGCGGGCAAAGCGGTTTTGAGGTGGTGAGCGCGGAAAATATTATCCGAAGAGTCTGCTTTCCAGGCTGTGAACTTGCTGCGCGATAGATAGCATATCTGATTTGCTGAGTCTGCGGGAGGCGTGTTCGTCGTCGAGCAGCCGCCCTGCGTATTGCGCCGTCGGCTCATCGACCTGATTTTGCAGGTGTTGGACGATAGCTTGTCGTGAGGCGTCCTGAGGCAGGCTGAACCTTTGGCACAGGCGTTGTCTCAGCGACTGTATCAGAATACCGGCAGTGAGATTATTGGCGTTGGCGCGTTCGTATATCCTGGCGACAGATTCCACATACTCGAATTCAGGCCGCAGCATATTAGCATTCGGCAGGCTTCTCACTGCACCAAACCTGCGGGCTTTGCCGTATCCCAAAGCCACAAGCGCGGCTATGACAATGACCGCTCCTGCCTTGACTTGTCTGGAAGTGTGAATGAGCAGGGCTGCGGTTTTTGAGGTCCCAAAGCCGTGGTGATACTCATCAAACAGGATTCGATGGCCGCCTGCGGAGTGAGCGGAGATGGCTTCTATGAGCGGGATTGCGTTGCGATAGTCCTTTAGGCCGCTGTTTGTGACAACTTTTCTGGAGCCAAATACATAGACGAAACCTTTATCCAGCCTGCGCGTCGTTCGGAATCCGGACGGCAGTTTTTTTACCGAATCCGAGATAAAGATGGCTGTCCCGCCGCTTCTGACCCATCTATTAAGAGCGTCCCGTTCGTCGGGGGATATGGGGGTCGAATCGACGGGCTGCACTACAACCAACACGCCGACATCTCGCGGCATCTCCGTGTAGGGCATATTCAGCCTGGAGACGTTATAGCCGAGGCGATCGCCAAGCAGCGTGTAGAACGCTTTGACTCCCTGCGCTCCGGTGGAATATGTGGCGCTCACATCCGACTTGGAGTTAGACCGCGTGCCGGTGAACATCGTGGACAAAGCCACCGCGACTGCGAACAGTATGATGAGAAAGCAGGCGTCCTTTGATATCCTCATCCCGCTCCCTCCCTTGACAGGTTGTCATATACCTGCATCGCATGGATATAATCTTCGCGCTGACACGCCTCCCCGCCGTATATTTTACGGTCGAAATCCGATGTGATCGGGCGCAGTTGAGCGTAGAGACCCTCTCGACCGCTTTGTCTGAGCGAGCGGAGATATTCCCAGTTTGTCCTGCTGCGCTCATATTTCAGCGCTCGGATATCGTCGAGGTAGGCAAGCGAAGCGGTGTATGCCGACCTGAATGCGTTGCGATAGTCCCCGGACTGGGCAAACACCGCGGCCTGTCGGATCAACTTCTCGGCGGCAGGCAGTTTATGGGAAAATACATCTGCCGATGAGTCATCCTTCTCTGCGATACGCGAACCCATAAAAAGCCTGCGAATAACCCAAAACAGAAGCGCGACGAAGCCCGCCGCAACTATCCACGCTCCCAATAAATCGAGCGTTTTCGATTTGGTGTCGAACGATAAATGCAAAGCCAGCCGCTCACCCACCCGTTTCAAGAAGCCGACTACGGCCTTTCCGATTTTTTGCGCCCATTTGTCAATCGGGTTTTGTGGCGCAGCCTGATATTCAGGGGATGATAGGATCTGCTTCAGTTCGCGCTCGACTTGCGCCGTATCAACACGTGATATTTGATCTGCCTCGGCTGAGATGAGCGCAAACAGCATGACGATTGCTATAATCGGCAGGGCAAATCGCTTCATTCGTCCGGTCCCTGCTTTGGCGGAGCGGGATTGGCGGGCAAATCCGACGACGACGGCTCCTGCGGCAGATTGCGCGCAGCGCCGCCGAAACCCTGGTCTATTCCCGCCTGCAGTTCACTTGCCAGCAACTCCAGATCAAACCCTTCCCTGCGGATTCGAATATCGTAGTAAAGCAGGATCGTCACGATGGACATCACCGGCGCGAGAATTGTCCCGACAAGAGCATTAACAGCGGTATGCAAAAAGATAATCGCACCTGAGACCGAAGCTCCTTTCAGCAAACCGGTGGCTATAATAGTCTGTGTGGGCGCGGTTGTGACATAGCTGACTAGCGAGACAACAATTGCCGAGACCAGCAGCAGCCCAAAATACTTGAGCATATTGCCCGGCATCAATTTCCAGGATCGTGCAAGCGCGTAGCCTATGCCCTTCATCTCCAGCACCACAACCGATTCTGTCAGCGCAAGTTTTAGCAGCATAAAGAGTGCGAACAGAACCGCCGCCGGAAGAACCAAAATCATAGCAAGTAAAATTACCCAAAACCTCGACGTAACATCGCCGCCCAAAATGAAAGCAGGCTGCATAACCGCCAGCAGTGCAAAAATAGGAACAAGCAGAGCAAACGCCTTCACCATAATGGCAGCCATCAGTTGGCCGAAAATCGAAAGGCTGAACACCCTCCTGAAACAACTGATTATTGTTACTTTCCGACCCAGATATACCTCGGAAATTGCATAGGTCATGGCTCCGGTGACGAATGGCGCAGTGACGATCAGGTATAGGTAGCTTAGGACGATGACTCCCAATACGGTATATAATTCGGTCGTCGAAGGAATGTTTGGAATGCTGGAGACTCTCAGCATTTGCATAGTGGCGTATTGCGTGACTATGGCATACGGCACATACATGACGGCGGCAATGCCCACCAGCAGCACGAAACTGGACTTATACAGCTCCACGGTCTCATCGAGAATATCGGCTATCCCCATCGGCCGCATTCGCTTGGAAGCGCTGTTCATCAAGCCGCCTCCTGCGCTCTACCGGCAAAAAGCCGCATAGCATTCTGGGTGGTTGCACTGGCAATATCATGCAGGGCCAGACCCTTGATGAGCGCAATTTCTTCGGCCACATATCGCACATAGGCAGGCTCGTTGCGCTTGCCGCGAAATGGCACAGGGGTCAGATATGGGCAGTCGGTCTCGATAAGCAGCCTGTCCAAAGGGCACATGCCCACCACATCGCGCAGTTTTTGGGATGCCTTATATGTGACAGGGCCGTCTATGCCGATGTAAAACCCAATATCCAATACGCTTTTTGCGAAGTCGGAATCACCAGAAAAGCAGTGAAAAACGCCTCCCGATATATCCGCCGCCCTGCTGCGCAGGATATTCATCACCTCAGGGTTCGACTCCCGACTGTGCACAACAATGGGCAGGTCGAGTCTCGCTGCAAGGTCGATTTGGGCTTCAAACGCCGCAGCCTGCTTGTCACGCGGGCTGAAGTCATAATGAAAATCAAGTCCGATTTCCCCTATCGCCAGGTTCTTAGGGTGAGAGGAAAGCTCGACTATGGCGTCTTCGACCTCTTTGTCATAGCTTTTGGCGTCGTGAGGATGGACGCCGACGGTGGCATAGACGCAGTCGAATTTACACGCCAGATCGTTTGCATCGCGGCTGGATTGCAGGTCATATCCGCAGACTATGATCCGCTCGACGCCGGCCTCGTTGGCGCGCTGTATGACCTCGTCGAGATCGAGGGCGAACTTGTCGTCGTTGAGGTGGGTATGCGTGTCGATGAGTGTTATTGAGTTTGCCGGGTGTGTATTCATATTTATTTTGGCGGCGGTTCGGAGACCGTCACAAATTATGGTCATCAGGTGACGATTCGCATACCGCCGCCTGTCCAACCGGCCACTGAATGTTCAGGTGGCCAGCATAATCAACACATGGCAGGCAGGACGAATCCCGCCCGGCTCGGAAAGACGATATTATATTCCATACTACAAATAACCGTCTTTGCCGTGCTTTTTGATCTCATCGAGGAGTGTTTTTATCTCCTGAGACCTGCCGACCGGCAACAGCAACAGCGCATCGTCCGTATCCACAATGACAAGGTTGTCCAGCCCGATTGTTGCTATCAGCCTGCCGCGCTCGCCGTGAACAAGGCAACTATGCGTATCTATTCCGACGTGCTCCCCTATGACCACATTGCCGTGCGTATCCGGGATTTTGATCTCGCGCAGGGAATACCAACTGCCCAGGTCGCTCCAGCCAATGGATGCGGGGATCACAGAGATATTGCTGGCGCTTTCCAAGATGGCATAGTCGACGGAAATGCGCGGGAAGTCGTTGTATATCTGCTCGAACACAGCCGATTCGTCGGGAGTGCCGATTGCTTGCGCGTATTGCATAAGCAGTTTGTGGATTTCCGGGCTGTGCGCCTCGAAGAGATTGAGGATGGTCTTCGCGCTCCAGACAAACATGCCGCTGTTCCAGACATAACTCCAGCTTGAAACATATTCCTCAGCGGTTGCAAGGTCGGGTTTTTCTTTGAAACTGACCACTTCGCGCACTTCGATGCCATCGACGTGGCGCATATTTTCGGACATCTGAATATACCCGTAGCCTGTTTCGGGAGCGGTGGGCTTGATGCCGATGGTAACTATATTCTGCCCTTCCGAGGCAACCTGTTCCGCTGCTTTGAGTATGTTTCGAAACTCCATCTCCTTGAGAATCACATGGTCCGCAGGACTGATCAATATGACGGCGTCAGGATCGCGATGATGGATTATGGTGGCTATGACTCCTACGGCAGGGGCAGTATCCTTGCCCATAGGTTCGCCGATTACATTGGCAGGGTTGATCCAGGGAAGCTGCTCGCAGATGATCCGCTCATGCGACCTGCCCGCAATTACGAATATGTTATCCTGCGGAATCAGCGGGTCGAGCCGCCGGACCGTGTCCTGGAGCATAGTGCTTTCGGTATAGAGGGCTTGAAATTGTTTTGGCTTATCCTGGCGCGATTTCGGCCATAATCTGGTGCCTGATCCGCCTGCAATAATCGCTGCATACATAGTCAATCTCCTGATGTTGTTCTATATTAGCCTTGATGGGGCATAGCTAAACCCTGCGCGCAATCGATGATTCGCATGCCGCGCACTACTTTATATTCCGGGTGATGGGTTGATTTACCTTCATAGCAACAGCTCGGTCTAGAGGTTAGAGGTTGGAAGTTAGAGGTTAGAAAGATTATTGAGAAGATTTTGCGTCTTCCGTAAAAGCAGATTTCTCAGACATAGTTTGTTTGGCTGGGTAGAGATCGGCCAATGCGCACGAATGCGTCAGGTAAATTGTCATTCCGAGGCGAATGCCGAGGAATCTGCTTTTTCCCTTCCCATTTCTACATTTCGCTTCTTTCGCCCTTTCGCGTTTTACGAAAAGCAGATTTCTCACTTCGTTCGAAATGACATAGTTTGTTTGGCTGGGACAGAGGCAGGTCAAGTATAATGTCATTCCGAGGCGAATGCCGAGGAATCTGCTTTTTCCCTTCCCTTTTCTACATTTCGCTTCTTTCGGGCTTTCGCGATTTACGGAAATGCATAGCTCTCAGGCGTTCGATTCGGCCTATAACTGCAGGTTGTGAGTTGAAAATCGATTTGGACATAGATTCGGCAAGCATGTTAATATGGTCGCGTCTTAATTACCTGTTATATCTGCTATTGGGAAAGTGAGGGGATTTCAGTGACACTCCGAAGGCGCTGTTTCGTCTTCATAGCGGCAATGCTTGTGTGCGCAAGCGTGGCGGGCGCGGACTCATATAAGCCTGCCGAAAAAACGCCTGAAGAATTTCGCGCTACGGGCGCGGCCGTCAACATCAATAGACGCGCTGAGATTTTTGATATTGTCGATCACGGAGATACTTTCACAATACTTGCCGAGCGCGCCACCATCGACATCGGGAAGGGCAGATACGGCACTGTCGCCAACATCAAGGACAACGCAAAAGTGCGCGTGGTCGGGGAACAGCTTTCCCCTCGAACGGTGATGGCTGCCACCGTTACCCTGCTCGATGACGCCGACGCAATATATGATTCCTCAACAAAAAGCTACGCCCCGAACGATCAGGTCGACACCGTAGGATATGTCACCGGCTGCTCGCCAAGGTTTGATGAGATCGACGTGCGTACGAGATCGGGAAGTTATGTGGTCGTAGTCAAGCCCGGCACGGTTATCCGCCGATACCTTTATTCTACCGAAGCAAAGGAGATCCGCAAAGACGACAGCATTAGAATCGTCGGGACCGTAGACTACAGCGGCAAGATCATAGCGGATCGGATTCAGATATCGCTTCCGACTTCTGATGAGCGCGGCAACTACCCTATAGGCAAGGACTATAAGCGTTCGAACGCTGCGATGTCAACCAGAGAGGATGTCGTCGAGGGAATAGTAACATATCCGGTATCCGTATTTGATCGCACGTTGGGGATTGAGACGAGATACGGGGATAGAAAGATCGACGTACCCAAAACCGCTGAGGTATTTATCGACAAGAGAACGGCGAGCGTGCACGATTTGATGAAGGGAGATAGAATCCGAGCGGTGGGTTTGTGGAGCGGAAGAACCCTGGTCGCTTCACGAGTGGAGACCATCAGCGACCTGCCCTCTGAACCCGCGTCTGCGCCCTCTGCCGATAACGATTATAAACCCACATCCCCTGACCCTGCCGAAAAGCAACAATCTGAAAGTTGCGTGGGCAGGATTATCGAAATAGACGAGGAGAACTATAAAATAATCGTGGATTCCGATATGACTGACATCCTGATCGACGCGCAGAACGCCGCCGTCACCCGAAAAGGCTCCGCGATAAGCTTTGGCGAGCTTAAAAAAGGAGACAAAATCGAGGTCAAAGGGGAGCGGACAAACAATAACCTCAAAGCTGCCTCGATCAATATAGTGGAATAGCGGTCCGCACGCAGCTCTAACAAGGAATCTCATCTAGTCGCGTCGAACGCATATATATGAATCCCGTAGACGCCAAAAGCGCTGTTGACCCTCGAAACAAGCTCAATGAGCTGAACAATCGCGATTGGATGATGGAAACTAAAAGCGTCTGGTTCTGCAGACCTCCGCAGCGTGACAACCTCAAAGCGCAGCACCCCGCCACTTTTGCCGAGTCGGATATCGTTCGATTGATAGAGTTCTTTACAAAGTCCGAAGGCAAGGTTCTGGATCCATTCTTAGGCAGCGGATCAACGCTGGTCGCCTGCGCTCAGACCGGCAGAAACGGCGTAGGCATTGAACTGGTGGATCAGTGGGCGGAGATTGCCATTCAGAGGACACAAGGTGAACCTAACTCTGCGGGCGCACAACTCAGGGTGCTCAAAGGCGATGCGCGAGAGTGTCTGAAACAAATGCCCGACGAGGATTTTGATTTTATAGTCACCAGCCCGCCCTACTGGAGCATTCTGCGCAAAGACTGGGATCATAAAGTTAAAGCGGAGCGCAAGTCCAGGGGTTTGCAGACCCGCTACAGCGACCAGGATGACGATTTGGGCAATCTGGAGTCTTATGACGAGTTTCTCGGAGAACTTGGCGTGGTGTTCGAACAATGCCGGAGAGTACTTGGGATGGGCAGGTATATGTGCGTGGTTGTCTCAGACTTCAGGCACGGATCGAAATTCATCGCTTATCATTCTGATATCTGCCGGGTTATGGAATCTGCCGGGTTCACTCTTGAAGGCATAACGGTGCTGGTGCAGGACTCAAAGAACCTCTACCCTTATGGGCTGCCGTTCGCGTTCGTCTCCAACATCCACCATCAATATATACTCACGTTCCGGAAGCGGCAGCCATAGCATGTGGTTTGTCGCAGGATACCGACAGGGCTACTTTGCGTTTTATTCTACCGAGCGCGTTGTCTATTGATTTTGGATTGCAGTGCAAATCGGATGCGATTTCGCGGTATGATTTGCCGACATGATATCTCTTCAGAACCTGCCACTCAAAATTTGACAGCAGCGATTTAAGCCCTTCGCGCAGCAGTCTTTCCTGTTCTCGGCGGATCAGCATCTCTCCGGGGTCGCGCTCGTCTCCTCTAAGCAGCGCCTCAAGGGTTTTGTAGTCCGATTCATATTCGTCGGCAAAACACTCCAGCGAAATGGCATTATTGAGCGGAGCCTGCTTGTGGCGGCTCGCGGATTTGATAGCGGTGATCACGTGTCGTTCGATGCAGATTCTGGCAAAAGAGATAAACGAGATGCCCTTGTCGCGAGAATAGTCCATAATCGACTGCCAAAGCCCGATCATCCCAATCTGCAGGAGGTCATCTCTTTCTGCTCCTATAAGAAAGTATGATCGAATTTTGGTGCGCACGAGGTTTCGATATTTGTACAAAAGAAACTCAGATGCGTTTATATCGCCGGATTGAGCCGATTGGACAACTATAGTATCCGGCAGTCGATCATAATGAGTTCTAAAACGCTTAAACGTGCCCACATTTCCTCCGAAGGCGTCTCGCAGGTGCGCTTTATAGCGGTTTTTGACTCTGTCTGCACCCGATTTTCAATAGAATGCAATAAGACGCCTCCACTTGGATTATACATTAGGAAATGCCGACTGGCAACGGCTATTTTTGCTAGACAACTTTACACTTTTGAAAGTTGTAGTGCACGAAAGTTGGTTCATATATAAAAAAACGGATCCCCGGCAGACACCGAAGGATCCGAGTTTGGTCAGGTCAATGTATTTTACAGTTCCTGGCGTCTTACAAGTTCCTCGAAACGCAGGTCCGCGCCGATCACTCCGGCGCAACTGCCCTGATCATCGAAGAGCGGAGCGGATACCGTGATGCACAGCGCCCCGGTTATGCGTGACTTGTAGAAGTCCGTGATAAATATGCCGCCATCGTCGACCGCGCCATTGAACCAGTCCCTGTCGGAGAAGTCCTCGTTAAGCCCGAACGTGCCGTATTTTTCGCGGAACTCCGGCTGGGTGATGTTTTCGGTGACTTTGTTGCCGGACATATCGGTTACATAGATGAACTGGATAAACGTGTGCTTGTGCACCGCCGCTTCCAGAACCGGCTCTATGCTTTCTCTGGTCATGCTCCGAACTGCATCGTCGTCGGCAAGGGTCTCTATGATCTTCTCCGAGAGACCGAGGGCGTGGTCGCGGAGTCTGTCGAAGTCGCTCTTGAAGTATTCCGGCAGGTACATACGCGCCTGCATCAGCATCTCGTCATCTGATATCGAAGTGACCCTTCCAAGGGCGTATTGCTCCTTGATCCACTCGTGTATGCCGGCCAGCCCCGCGTGTCTCTTGTCGAGCGCGGCTTTTGGCTTGAGGCCGAGATAGGAGTTGACCCAGTGCGCAATGCCTGCGATGCCGGATTTGTCTGTAACGTTTACTCGCGCAGGTCGACCAAGCACCTTATCGGTATCGAAGATGTTGTATATCTCCTCATTTTTGAGCATGCCGTCGGCGTGGATACCCGCGCTGGTAACGTTGAAGTTGGAGCCTACGAACGGATATCCGCTGGGAATATCAACGTCCAGTTCGGTTCTGAAATAGTCCGCGATTTCGGTTATCACCTGTGTATTGACGCCATTGGTTTGCCCTGTGAGGGAGACATAGTCTATTATCGCTCCTTCGAGGGGCGGGTTGCCCGTCCGCTCTCCGAAGCCCAAAAGCGCACAGTTGACCGACGAACAGCCATACAGCCAGGCCGTAGTGCCGTTTACCAGCACCTTATGGAAGTCGTTGTGCCCGTGCCATTCCAGCCATTCATTGGGAACGCCGCATTCGTGGACCATAGCGTGGATCATTTTGGGGATGCTTCGCGGGAGGGCGGCTTCAGCGTATGGCACGCCATATCCCATCGTATCGCAGAGTCGTATTTTTATGGCCTTTCCGGCATCGTTGGCCACGCCCATCAGTTTTTGCACAAATGGAATGATGAATCCATCGAAATCGGCGCGCGTGATATCCTCAAGGTGGCATCTTACGCTGTCCAGGCCGGATTCGAGGGCTGTCGAGACGAGGTCGATGTAGTGCTCCATCATTTGAGCGCGGGTCTTTTTGAACTTCAGGAAGATGTGATAGTCCGAGGCCGAGGTCAATATGCCGGTCTCAGAGAGTCCCATCTCTTTAACAAGCTTGAAATCCTCTTTGTTGGCGCGTATCCAGCCGGTGACCATTGGGTATTTATGTCCCAATTCGAGGCATTTGCGGACGGCCTCTTTGTCGTTTTCGCTGTATAGAAAAAACTCAGTGGCTCGGATTACGCCGTTTGGGCCACCCAGCCGACTGAGCATGTCATATAAATTCTCAA
>JAAYKE010000017.1 GCA_012522575.1 Armatimonadota bacterium
AGCGCGGACGCAAATCCGTTTTCTGTTGTCCTGCGATGCCTGACTGGAAAAGTCGATATGACCCTCGCAGCTATTCTATGAACAGCTACCTGCGCGAACCCGCAGACAAAGAATACTACCCAAGCCGTGAATGCATCAGCATAATCAAGGGTATTCGCAGCAGCAGCATTCATAAAATGCAGGCAACGATACTGCTTTTTGAAGGCCTGCCATTGAAAATCGAAGACCCGAACAGCAGCATAGACTATGCATATATCTATCGCTGCTGCAATTGGACAGGCGTCAGGGGATATTCGGATTCAATGTATGCGAGCCATACAATCGATCCCGGAAATCCCTGGCACGGGCGCAACAACAACTATCTTTACGCAGACGGACACATTCGCACTAGAAAGCCCGGAAAGAAATCGGTCGGCGTGCTGTCGACCTACAAAGAAATGTATGAATGGTACGTAGACAAAGCCGAGTTTGAATACAAAAAATGGCCGGCGTATTCAAGAAGCGGAGCGCCACTTGAGTAGGATCAGCATTGCGTTAATTAGGCGGCTTCTTTTGCTCAGTCAAAACTAAACTGATTCATAGTGCAAAACATACTCTCAACTGACCAGGCAAGGAGGTATGTATTTGATTATGTAGAAGTGCTCTGTAAAAGACAAAGAACTTGCTCTACTGGTGGCATAAATGTCTCTTAAAGCAGAAAATCCAAAAAGGTCCAAACTGGTTCGTCTGGTAGCACCTTTGCTTATTGTGGCTATAATTGCCGGGATCGTCATTCACAGCAGAATGGTGTCCATTCATAGCACAAGCCCGACCGTGATTGCCAGCGGCACGATTGAGGCGATCGAGATGGACATAAGTCCCAGGCTCGCCGGACAGATCGTGGCTCTCAGGGTAGACGAAGGGGACAGGGTGAAAAAGGGGCAGGTAATAGCTCTGCTGGACGACTCCGAGTTGCACGCTCAAGTAGGTCAAGCGCGTGGGGCGCTGCTGACTTCGCAGGCGAGGCTGGACGATCTTCTGGCTGGCAGCCGAAAAGAACAGATACGCCAGGCTAGAGCAGAATACAACAAAGCCTTAACAATCGCCGGCGGAGCCAAGGACCTATACGATACTACGCAGGAGTCATATCAAAAGAGCACCGAGTTAAAGGTAAATCTCACCAACGCAGAATCCACATTTAAAGCCGCAGAAAAGGAGCGAGTGGCCGCATCGGCTCGGCTTACTTTGGTAAAACAGGGGCCACGCAAGGAAGAGATTGAGAACCTTAAGGCACAATTGGACCAGGCCAAAGCGCATCGGAAAAATGCGGAGTCCGAATATGATCGCTATTCACAGCTCTTCAAAGGCGGGGCCATATCGAAACAGCAGCTTGATAATGCGTTGGCTGCCCGCGATTCAGCGCGTGGAATGGTCGATGCATCAGACGCCCGGCATCAGCAGGCGTTAACAGGGTCACGACCGGAGGAGGTTCAGGAAGCCGAGGCGAGATTGGCCCAGGCAGATGCCCGTCTGGAGGGAGCAAAAGAATCACTTGTTGCATATAAGCAAATATATGCCGATCGTTTGGAATCCAGACGCCAGCTAGAGACTGCTAAAAGCAATTACCAGGCGGCACAATCCCAATCACAGGCAGCAAAAGCAAATTTGGACTTGCTTATCACCGGGGCTACCAAAGATGCGATAGAAGCCGCACGAGGACAAGTCGAACAGTCCAAAAACGCTTTAGCAGCCGCGACAACCCATTTATCCTACGCCACCATTGTCGCGCCTGCGGATGGCGTTGTGAGTGTGAAATACAGGGAGCTTGGCGAGTTCGCTTCGCCGGGCGTGCCGATTGTCAAAATCGCCAGCCTCGATCGCGTCTGGCTCCGCGTATACGCCCCGCTCCCTACTCTTGGAAAAGTGAAAGTCGGACAGGTCGCGCTGGTTCGTGCAGATACATATCACGGCAAAGTTTATCGGGGCAGGGTCAGCAGTATTTCAGAAGAACCCGAATTTACTCCGAAAAGCGTCCAGACCACCGAAGAACGAGTAAAATTGGTCTACTCGGTGCGGATTGATCTTGATAACGCCGCTCAGGAACTCAAGCCCGGGATGCCTGCTGATGCCGAAATTCATTTGGCAGGACAGTCGTCTGCGAGGTAGACTTATGAACTGCCCGCCGGTTATTCGGATAAGTGGTCTAAGCAAACAATTTGGAGAACTGCTCGCTGTCGATGCCGTCGATCTGCAAGTTGGTGAAGGGGAAATATTCGGCCTGTTGGGGCCAGATGGCGCAGGCAAGACCACTACTATCCGAATGCTTGTCGGAATAATGGAACCCACCGCCGGAGCCGGATCGGTGCTGGGTCTGGATATAATCGACCAAACGGAGGAGATAAAGGAGCAAATAGGCTACATGTCGCAAAGATTCAGCCTTTACGGTGATCTTACTGTGGCCGAAAACCTGGATTTCTTTTCCGAAATATACGAAGTGCCCATTTCAGAGCGGGCTGAGCGTGAGCGGAAGATGTTGGATTTCAGCCGACTGCATCCATTTATTAACAGGCTGGCTCAGGATCTCTCCGGAGGCATGAAGCAAAAACTGGCTCTCGCCTGCACTTTAATGCACACCCCTAAACTGTTGTTTCTCGATGAACCAACCACTGGAGTCGACCCGGTCTCAAGACGAGACTTCTGGAAAATACTATACCAGTTAGTCGCCGATGGGATGACCATCGTCCTTAGCACGCCCTATATGGATGAAGCCGAACGCTGTAATCGCATAGCGATGATGGACAACGGCAGGATCATCAAAATCGACACCCCAACTGCGTTAAAACAAAGCGTTACCCAAAGTGTTCTCGACATTTACGCGGAACCACAGCAAGCGGCTAAGGAAATATTGAGCGGCTTAAACAAAGTGCACAGCGTCCAAGTCTTTGGCGGCAGCCTGCACGTGCTATGTGATGACGTCGACTCGACTAAAGCGCAAGTCACAGCCGCTTTGGAAAGTTCAGATATCAGGATTGACGACATCAGGGTGCTGTCGGTTGATTTGGAAGATGCATTTGTGTCGATTATCGGGCAGGCAAGAGATGCCGAAGAAGGCAGGTTGCAAGGTGCCTGATATTATAGTGCAAGTGCAGAATTTGGTGAAACAATTCGGCTCTTTCAAGGCTGTGGATGACGTATCATTCGATGTATATAAGGGGGAGATATTCGGGTTTTTAGGCCCGAATGGCGCGGGGATATCGACCACGATCCGTATGCTATGCGGCTTGCTTACGCCTACTTCCGGAACAGGGAGTGTGGCGGGATTGGATATTATGAGCCAATCCGAACAGATAAAGGCTCGCATCGGTTATATGTCCCAGCGTTTTTCTCTTTATGAAGATTTGACCGTTGCGGAAAACATCGAATTTTATGCTGGAATCTATAACGTTAGAGGAGATAGATTCAGACGTCGCAGGGAATGGATATTAGAGATGGCCGGCCTCGTCGATCATCAAGACAGCCTGGCCGGCGTCCTGTCTATGGGATGGAAGCAGCGACTGGCGCTCGGCACTGCCGTGGTACACGAACCTGAGATACTTTTCCTGGACGAACCGACCTCCGGAGTAGACCCGATTTCCAGGCGACAATTCTGGGAATTGATTCATGAAGTAGCCGGCGTCGGGGTGACCGTGTTTGTGACCACCCATTTTATGGACGAGGCGGAACACTGCGATCGTTTGACGCTGATATACCGCGGCAAGCGTATTGCTATGGGTGCGCCAAAGGAGCTGAAAGCGGATTTCGCCGGTAATACTCTTCTGGAAATTGCGGCTACGCCGGTGTTGGATACGCTTACTGCCCTTGAAGGCGCGCCTTCGGTGCGGGATGCGGCGCTTTTTGGAACAAATATACACGTTGTGATAGAGGGAGGTTATGATCGGTCTAAGGAATTAGAAATATATCTTCGAGAAAACAAGCTGGATGTTGCCTATGTGAGAGCCGTAGAGCCGAGCCCGGAAGACGTCTTTGTGTCGTTGGTTGAAAAAGCTGATCGAGAAAGCGCAGCGACCAGTGAAACGTAGAATCAAGGCAATTATCAGAAAAGAGTTTCTTCATATCATCCGCGACACCCGCAGCTTGGCGGTTGCCATTGTTCTGCCGATAGTGCTGCTTGTTTTGTATGGGTATGGAATAAATCTCGATGTTCGACATCTTCGCACCGCGGTTCTTGATGATGATTCTACCTGCCATTCCCGTGCACTGCTCGCTTCATTTGAGAAAAGCGAATACTTCGATTTCGTCAAAAGGCTTGATTCGTATTCGGATATACAGGACCAACTGGACTACAATCGCGCCAAAGTTGTAATTGCTGTGCCGAAAAACTTCTCGCGAGATTTATCTCGTGGCAAAGCGAGTGTGCAGATAATAGTCGACGGCTCCGACTCCAGCAGCGCTTCGCTGGCAATTGGATATGCCTCTCAGATTGCGCAGGCCTATTCAAAGAATCTGGTTGTGCAATCAGGGGTCGGTGAGTTACCCGGCCTCAATGTCATAACCCGATATTGGTATAATCCCGAGCTAAACAGCGCCAACTTTATTGTGCCGGGTTTGATTGCGGTCATATTGATGCTGCTGTCTTCTCTGTTGACCTCTATGACAATTGTAAGAGAACGAGAGCGTGGCTCGATTGAGCAGATCGTAGTTTCTCCAATAAGATCGCACGAATTGATTTTGGGCAAGCTCGTGCCATACGTCATAATAGCTTTTTTTGATGTGATATTAGTCATTATTGCTGCAAAGTATATTTTTGACGTGCCTTTGGCAGGCAGCGGACCCCTGCTTTTGGCCACTTCAGTCTTGTTTTTAATAGGGGCCTTGGGTCTAGGATTGCTGGTCTCTGTGATTGCAAATTCGCAACTTGTAGCGATGTCTATAGCCCTGATGGCGACTATGCTGCCTATGATTCTGCTGTCTGGTTTTATGTATCCAATAAACTCTATGCCGGCTCCTATTCGAGGGCTAACCTATTTGCTTCCGGCCAGATATTACCTCGTCATTGTCAGAGGCATATTCCTGAAAGGTGTCGGCCTGACGGTGCTTTGGGGCCAGTGCGCGCTATTGCTCGTCGCGGCTGTAGCGTTGATATTGATCAGCGCGCGTAAGTTCAAAAAGGTGCTGTAAGGGTGGCGAAATGTCGGTGATGCGCATTTATCATATAATAAGGAAGGAGATCATCCAGGTCCGACGGGATCCGAAGATGATGTTCTTGATATTGGTCGCACCGATACTTCAATTGCTGATTTTTGGATATGCGATCACATCAGATATTCAGCACATTTCAACTGCAGTGCTGGATATGGACAACACGGCTCAGAGCCGCGAACTGATCAGCAAATTCGAAGCCAGCCCAATATATTTCGATATCAATCGTCGCCTTTCGTCACCGGATGAGATTTCCGGGCTGCTCGATTCGGGAAAGGCTCAGATGGTAATCTGGGTCCCCAAAGGCTTTGCAGCCAATATCGGAAAAGCTAAGCCGGCGGAGGTGCAGGTAGCCATAGACGGGACAGATTCAGCTACTGCATCAGCCGTGGGAGGCTATGTCAATGCCATTGCAGGCAGGCATTCGCAGACGCTGATAGTAAGAACTCTGCGCTATCGCGGACAAAGTGCTGTGCCCTTGGCTCAGGTGAACGCACAGGTGCGCGCCTGGTATAATCCAGACCTCAAAAGCATATATTTTCTGGTGCCGGGTGTGTTGTGTCTATTATTAGTGATAACTACTACGATGTTAACATCGCTGGCGGTGGTGCGGGAACGAGAAATCGGCACGCTTGAGCAAATTATTGTTACCCCAATCAAGCCGTTTGAGCTTGTAATAGGCAAAACTGTGCCATTCGCGATTATTGCCTATGTGAATGTCCTAATGATTGTGGCGGGAGCGACGTTGTGGTTCGGCGTGCCCATACGAGGCAGTTTGCTGTTGTTATTTGCACTTACTGCTGTGTTTCTCACTGCGAGCTTGGGCACGGGCTTGTTTGTGTCCACGGTCAGCAAAACTCAGCAGCAGGCGATGATGGTTAGCTTTTTCATATTGCAGCCATCGATCCTGCTGTCCGGGTTTATGTTTCCGATAGACAATATGCCTCGCATCATTCAATATCTGGTTTATCTGCTGCCGCTGAGGTATTATCTGGAGATCATCCGAGGCATATTTTTAAGAGGAGTGGGCATCGCCGTGCTCTGGCCACAAGCCCTTGCGCTGTTTATACTAGGCGGCATACTTATCACCGCCAGCACCCTCAGATTCACCAAGAAAGTGGTCTGACACGCGATCTTCTACTTATTGCTTTTTCTTGATCCCGTGGACATTCAGGTTGACTTCACTTCAGAGAGAGTGTAGCCAATCGCTCTGTATCCTTTGAGTCGTTTCTCATGCATTCTGGCGAGCATTGGCACATTCAGGTCTGCGTAGTCATATATACGAACCTCGTTTTTTGCGGCATGAAGCCTGTGTAGGCGTCCCGCATATTGAACAAGGGTGCCTTTCCAGGAAATCGGCATTGTAAGGAATAGAGTGTCGAGTCGGGCATCATCGAACCCTTCGCCGAGATACCGGCCTGTCGCTACTATCACCCGTTCTTCTGCATCTGGTATCGCAGCTAATTCCTCGGCTACCTCTTTTCTCTGACGCACACCCATGCCGCCTTATCAAAGTCTGCTGCAAGGAACCAGCAGGTTTCATCACAAAGCATTGGATAGATGCCTATTACGAAACTGCGTGGGCTTTTAGAGCCGTTTCGTTCGTGACCTGCAACGTGATTGCGAATAGTTGCATCGGTGAGAGGAAAAAACTCACGATTTGGACAGTCCGCGCATTTCACTCTACGCTTATCACACAGTCCATTTACCCATTCGTTTCGGCAGGCTGGTTGATATCCGGACTTGCAGGTCTTCGGACTTTCCCATCGGCGGGCATATACATCATCCCGCCCGCGAAAGAGTCTGCGGATGAGGGCGATCTTCTCCTCGGCAGGTGAGCTGTTGGTGATTGGCGCATCTGGAAACAATGATATCGAACAAACTCGCTGTTTCTCCAGTGTGACTTGGTCTTGGAGTTCAGTCAATTCCCGGGTTAACTCGGCACGCTCTGCCTCAAGCGCTCCCAGCCGATGCTCAATCTCAATTACTCTGTTTTCGATATCAGTTATACGGCTGTTCACGCTTGGCCATATTCGTGTCAGTGAGCCTTTTCACTGTGCCACGGTTGTTGAGCGGACATTTCTTTCTATGCAATGCAAGGTTATGCACGCTTTCATCAGTGCTAATCCCTACCGGTGCGACCCGTCGCTAGATAAGTGGCAGGGTTCCTTGTGCAGAATTGGCTGCTTCAGAGTTGGTCTTTGGATCGAACCCGCCACGTAATGCAATCTCCCGCTGCATCCACCCTATGATATCATTGTTGCTTAGTGAACTCTCGCCAATCGCTATTGCGCCGGCATCCAGCAGACGCAAGTTTCCAGCGGGCACGCTGCTATCCTTTCGTACAAATAACGGCACCCAGCCTTTATCAATATCTTCGGTCGCGCCAGCCCAGGTGCCACCTTTCTTGTAGTCGGAATTAATGACCAGAGCGAAGTCTGCAAGTGTGTAAATAAGCTTGTTACGCGCCATTGCGTTGGCTACAAAGAACCTCGCTTCCGGTTCGAATGGAGATACTAGAACCAACGCCCCGCTTATAACTGCGTCTCTAAACCGCTCGGATACTGCGCGACGAGCCAGGCTGTCCGAGAGAACACCCACAGCGTGTCCTCCGCTATTAAGACACGCTAACATAGCCTCGCTATCAACACCTCGTGCGCCACCCGAAACAACCTGTGTCCCGTGAGCAGCGCACGAGTTGGCTGCCTTGCGAGCGAATGTGATCGCTTGTTCGTCAACATCTCGAGAACCTACTATGGCGAGGCCGCCTGTGGACAGGAGAGCCTTGTCGCCTATTCCATATAGAATGGGAGGCGCCTGCCCCTTGAGCCTTTCTTTGTATTTGACCGGATATTCGGGATCACTCCAACCGATGACCCACATCCCCTGCGATGTCCACTTCTCCAACGCCATAGCCAGAACCAGCCCTCTATCGAGCAATGCAATTACCTGCTCCGCACAAATCACTCCAGCATCGCTTAGCCGTCGCTGATTCTGCTCTTCAAACAAGTCACCCGGCAACATATCCATTCCCGTCAATGTTTTAATGAGATTGAGATACTCCGACGGCCGTAAAGGCGTTGCTGCATCTTGCTCACATTGACGTAGCCGGGACGTGAGCAACAGAGTAGCTTGCGTATTCAAGCTCAATCTATGTAAATCCATTACAAACTTCCTATCAATGTCTTAGCCAAGGCCAGTGGCAAGACATCACCGCTGCCGCTGTCTCGGAGCAGGGCTGTGATCACTGTAAATGTCCAGCGAGAATCTACTATATCATCGATAAGCAGAACCGGATATGGCAATACGAGTTTCTTATAAATAGTGAATGCATCTTTGATATTATTGAGTTGCCGGTTGCTGTTTTGCATCAGCTTCTGTGGCTGTGTATGCTGGACTTTGACAACGCAAGGACGGAAAGGTATTCCCAGAACAGAAGCCACACGTTTCGCAAAGTCTGGAACACGAACTTCACGATTCATCGAAGGTACACAGGTAACCCACGCTGGCGGTGGTTGTGGATTCCAGCGCTTAGGGATCATATCAACCGCCGCATCAACCAGTTCATCTGAGAAATGCTCCTCTTCTTGTTTCCCTCGCTTCACCAGATCACCCCAGCCGGCATCTCCCCACATACAAAGCGCTCGGCCAGATTCAGCCCTCAAGTTGTCCGGAATCTTTCCCTTATAGCGATCATCCGACTTCTGGCTTGGCCACTGTTTTCTTGGCTCTATCACGATTTCTGAGCGCCGCAAGAAAGCAGAGGCTTCAGCCGCAAGCGCCTTGTCATAATCCGGAGGTAGCAGAGGCGCTCCAACACAACAGGCGCACATGCCACATTTTGAAGCGTGAGGATCGTCGAGTTCACGCGAGAGGAATTCCATCAAACAGCCCGTAGTCTGCATATAATCCTGCATGCGCTTCTGTTCAGCCCTTTTCACTGACTTCAGCCGCGTGATCTTCTGGCTGTCTATTGCGAAAGGTGTTGCAGTCCTCACATACTTGCCACCCTGATTAACAATTGGAGAAGGTTGCTGAACTGAGAGCATTGTGAACACCTTGTCCAGTTCTCTAGCAGGCATGTTGACCTGCTGCAGAAGCTGACATTTCGTCAAGCCGTCAGGCGCATTTTCAATGGCCGCGATAACATTGGAGATATGGATTGTAGGCGGAAACGCGTGCTCAATAAAGTAGTCCGCAATATCATCGTCTTCGCTACTACCCAGAAGTATGCCGTAGGCTCGCTCGACCGCTCTTCCGGCCCGCCCTACCTGTTGATAGTAATGTACCACAGATGCCGGCCGCTGGAAATGTATCACGAAGTCCAGGTCCGACTTGTCAAACCCCATTCCCAGGGCAACCGTTGCAACCAATGTTTTGATTTCGTTATTCAGAAGTTTCTGCTCAAGTGTCTTCTTCTCGTCATTACTTATGTTTCCACCAGAATGGTAAGCGCAGGCATCAATACCCTTGCACCTCAGCCATTCAGTGAGCTTAACCGCATCGCGGACAGTGAGAGTATAGACAATCCCGCTGCCTTTCATCTTAGGTACGTATTCCGCCAGCCACGCCATTCTTGCCGCTTGGTTGGGCATCATGATATTCTGTAGCCGCAGGCTCTGTCTGACTAAAGGTCCTCGTATAACCTTAAGCTCCGAACCCAACTGGCTGACCACGTCTTCTACTACCCTGTCATTCGCTGTGGCAGTCGTAGCCAGTGCCGGAGTGTTTGGTGGAAGCGCTCGCAATATGCGTGCAATACGCAGGTAGTCCGGACGGAAATCATGCCCCCAGTCTGAGATACAATGAGCTTCATCAACAACAAACATACCGACCGAAGACGTGATTTTAGACAAGACTTCCTTGACAAAGCTCTCGTTAGCAAGCCTTTCAGGTGATACCAGTAACACGTCGAGATCACCAGCCAATACACGCGCCTTTATTTCATCCCAGTCCTGTGTATTCGTCGAGTCTATGGACTGTGCAGTAATACCAATGCGCCTGGCTGCTTCAATCTGGTTGCGTATCAGGGATAATAAAGGGGAAACCAACAAAGTAGGTCCTGCGCCAGCCTCTCGGAGCAGCTTCGTGGCAAGGAAATAGACTATGCTCTTTCCCCATCCGGTGCGCTGGACCACCAGCAATTTCTCCTTGTGCGTGACAACTGACTCAATAGCTTCCCATTGCCCGTCTCGAAAATATTTGCTGTTATCTTGCAGCGCTCCGCGAAGATACATCAGCGCCCTTTGCTTCTTATCATCCAATAGTGGCCGCTCCAGCGTCAATAACTGCTTTGGCGCAGGTGTATTCGATAGTCCGGCGATTTGGACGAGCCTTCGCTACGCACCGGTTCACTCAAACCGATGTCATTTTCTCTATTCATTTCATTTACAACCATCAAATGCCTCCACCATCCTACACTAAGTCCTGAAGTAAGGCTGCTTTTATGCTGAGCCTAACCCGCCTCCGACAAGCACGACGACTCCATCCCGAGGCACAATCGAGAAATCGGGTGTAAATCGATTACTACATTTGTGAACGGACACGCTCCTCGAAAGCTCCCACTTCCTCGGCATTTGCAAGGACCGTGATTTCGATTTTGTAGTGTCTGGTCTCGCCTATTTTCAAAAACTGCAACGTTCCGCGCTCCCGTTCCTTGGCTCTTCCTTCAACGCGACAGTTTGCAGGCTCCAGACCCACCACATATTCGCGAGCGCCGTTCATTTTCCACTGCGTAAAAGCGGGCAATTCGTTGACGTTGTATTTGATGCAGAAACCGAACTGTTCGCCGCCGGGCATATTCTTATTTATGAGGCCTGCATAGGTAAAGCCGTCCTTGTCAGCGGCCATATCGTGATAATAGCACCGCTCTTTGAATCCGTATGTCGGAGGATCGTTGAGATAGTAATGCTCTTTGTCCACCTCGGCATCAGCATCCCTTGGAGTGGCGCTGCGCGTAGGGGCGACAAACAACGAACCGGCATCCACCGCTGGCCACCCTCCATTTATATGGTATAGAATCATGTGCGGCACTCGGCGAGCTCCCTCGTTTGTGACGGAATCTTCAATCACAAAGGTGTTTTCGCCGAGCGTTGCCGAGATTTTGCGCCTGAGCAGCAGATTTTCACCGAACAGGCTGGATTCTCTGACTTTTCCGACCGCCCACATGCGATAGTCATCTCCATCCCATTCGCCATCCACCCACACGTTGGATGCTGCGGTGTTGGAGAATCGGCCATGCAAGCCAAGTTTTTCGCCGTTATCCTCACACGGAGCGCCCGCATAGGTCAGCCCGCAGGTAGTCACCAATCCGCCCGGAAAGTTCCTCAGCCATCCCAAGCCGGGTTCCTCGAATAATCCCGGAGTCACTTCGCCTGCGCCAGATCTCCATGCAAACGGCCTGCCGTCATGTTCAGCAAATGTAATGTCCAGCCCTCTGCCCGGAACCGCCAGAAAATACAGACCCGACCCGGTGCGAAACTCCACAGCCTCTACGCCGTCATGGGTTCCTCCGGCAAGCCTGATTTGCTTGGCTCCTCCGATTTGAGATATGTCCCCTACTCTGTCGAGCAGTTCCTGTTTTGTATATTTTTTCCCGTAAAGCAGCGCCATTTGGCATCAGCCCTCCTGCAATTAATGATGTGAGAAAATGCGCTCACCGGTGAATACCATCGCTATGCCGTGCTCATTGCACGCCTGAATGCTCTCCCAGTCGCGGACCGACCCGCCCGGCTGCACGATTGCCTTGATTCCCGCCTCCGCCGCGGCATCTACGCTGTCCCTGAATGGGAAGAATGCGTCAGAACTCATTACAGCCCCATCCAGGGTCTCCTCGCCTTTGAATTTCTCGCGCGCTTTGGCAATTGCCTGTCGAACGGCAGCTACTCGATCCTGCTGGCCGGTTCCCACGGCGAGTGTCACACCATTTTTGGCTATCACCACGCCATTTGAACGCACGCTCAAATTGACATACCAGCTAAACAGCAAATCCTCGATCTGGCGTGTTGTGGGAGCGGTTTCGATCTCAAAGCGGCCGTGTTTGGCATGCTCGGTGACAGCTTTGTTGAGATCGTCGCCTGTTTTGACGCACGTCAGGAGCGGTTCGGCGACTACTACAGTGCCGTCCATCAGAGTTTTTATCGTAGGCATAGCCGGATCACCCACCCATTTTGGCAGGTTCGGCAGATTCGGCAGTTTGATGACCCGCATTTGCTTGTTCATTTTGTAGGTTTCAAAGTCATTGAAAACCTCCAAGGCCTCATCTTCGAAGTCCGGCGCAGCCACTACCTCCACCACGCTTGTCATGATCTCTTTGGCCGTCTGCGCATCGACTTTCGTGTTGAAAACCGCAGTGCCGCCAAATGCCGCCACCGCATCGGCATCTCGTGCGCGAATGTATACAGCGTGCAAATCCTGGTTGTCGATTTGAGCTGCTGCGCCGCTCGGATTCAGGTGCTTCATCACCGCGCAGGCAGGACGGTCGAAATATTTCACTATATTGGCGCCGTGGTTCAGGTCCCCATAGTTGGTTTCCGACAGGCCGGATTTGCCGGTTTTGAGCTGTTGCATATCACCAAATGTCAGCGAACCGGCTTCCTCTTTTGGCCGGTAGAAACTCGCTCCCTGGTGCGGGTTTGTGCCATATCTCAGGTCTTCAACTTTTTCATAGGCTGCGCCCAAAATGTTGACTTCCTTTGGGAAGCCGCTTTCTGTCCTGGAAAAATATTTCGCTCGATAGTCAGTACCCAACTCAATCCTCCTCGGCAAATTGACGATAATACAGTTATAATACGCTATATGAATTTGGGATTGCGCATCGGAACTCCTTCTTCGGTATTTACCGGGTAATAGGCAGCGAGGATGACGTCTCATAATATTGAATGACTTTGACTTTTGAGGTATCGAGTGCTATCTTGTAGCGATGGATGGCGAGGCACACAAATGAGATTCGTAGTTGCAATCGGGCTACTGATATTTTTGGCCACCGGCGTGCAGGCAGCCGACTGGCAATGGCCTGCGCAAATAAGTTTGGGCGGCTTTCGAATAGTTGACATCAGCGGTTCCGCAAAATCTGACGGTTCGGGAAGTGCGACGGGAACTGTTCAAATAGCAAACCTTGGCAATTCTCGTGTTAGCCTTATGCGCACATCACGCGGTGAAATATCCGGCAATTTGTCTTTAGACACGCGCGCGGTGCGTGGCAGCTTCAAGGTATCGGATCGCGGTATGCAGGGACGGGGAACTGTCGAGTGCTCCCCGAGGGTGATAGACAGCAATTCGGTCGATATCAACCCTAGAGGCGAGGCGTCAGGAAACGGCAATCTTGGCCTGGGGCGTTTGAATGTAAACGTGGACTTCCGTGTAGGCGGGTCTTCGTGCTCGGCGAATGGTTCTGCTCCGGTCAGGGTTCAGGCCGATACCGCTGTTGCCACTTACAAATTTGAAGGCAACCTCGCTGTGCAGGGCGGCGGCAGCAAATTATCAGGCAACGTATCGGGACGAGTCGAACGCACAGGCAAGCTCAGCAACCAGACGACAATGTTCACAATCCCTAAGACATCTGTAGATTTGGCCAACGGGCAGTGCGTTGTCAATGTGGGCGGAGTCAGCGTCACCTTTACGTTGTTCTAACTGGCGTGATGTATGTATAAGCGGCGCAGCGAGGAACCTCGTCGCCGGATGACACGTCTAATTATATTGAACGCGATATTGATGCCTTGCTGCTTAAATGTGTTTTAGTCCCAATATATGATGAGATCGTTTTTGGGGAAATAGTGCAAAATATTCTCGTTGAGATTGTTGATTGACCGGCTCCGGGATTCGGCCTATAATATTGCGGCAGGGCAACGGCCCGTAAGTGTTTGGAGGAACCTCAATGATTCTTCGTCGCGCCACTATTACAGCGTGCTTGCTTGTGCTGGCCTTAGGCGCAGGATTCTGTGATGCCGCCCTGATGGGCAGATACGATTCCCAACAGATGGGCTACACCGAAGAAAAGCTCGAAGCGCCCTTGATGCTCACCTGGCAATACACCGCTGCAAGATTTCGAGGCAATACCGCCGCCCCGGTGATAGCGGGCAACTCAGTCTATTTTGCGGCCGGAGACTGCGTCTACTGCGTAGATTTGTATTCGGGCAATTTTCTCTGGAGATATCCGCAGGAACAATCGTTGACAAGCACCGTTAAGGCTACTCCTGCGATAAATGGCGACTACCTATATTTCGGCACGGGAGACGGCAAGCTCTACTGCCTTGATCGGTATGAAGGCAAATTCGAGTGGTTCTTTGAGACGCGAGGCGCTCTGAGATGCCCGCCGGTTATTGACAGCGGAACAATGTTTTTAGGCTCAAACGACAACTCAATCTATGCTATTGACGCCGAGACCGGCGACATGGTGTGGCCAAAACCTTTCACGGCCCGCGACGACTTTGCAAACGGCATTGCCGTCGGTTCGGGTATGGTTGTCGGATCGAGCATGGATGGCAATATCTACGGCGTCAATCAAAGCTCAGGCAAGCTGCGATGGATATTCAGGCTGCCGAGCGCTCCTGTCAAAACATCCCCTATTATAGCCGACAACGTCGCGATAATAGCTGTTGGCAACGTAGTATATGGCTTGACTGCCCGCAGCGGACAGGCTAGATGGATGATACAACTGCCGTCGGATGCGTCGACTACGCCTGCAACGGATGGAGTTGACCTGTTCGTGCCTTGCAGAGACAAGAAACTATATTGTTATAATATCTCCGGCAGGACACCGGCCTTGAAGTGGACTCAGCCGGCGGATATAGGAGCAGTGTGCAGCTCCAGCCCGACCGTTACTGATGAGATTGTTTTTGTTACGGCGGCACGGGGCATTGTTGCTGGTTTCTCTACCATTGATGGGTCTCTGAAATGGAGATATATCGCCGCGCCGTCTGGAATCAACACGCCGGGAGCTACGTTCACAGACGCGCTCACCTCGCCTGTTATTGCAAATGGCTCTCTGTTTGTGCTGACTGACGACGGCGTCCTTAATTGCTTTACAAAAACATCTCCAGACACCGCCCCGCCCGATCCGTTCTTTTTGACTCCTGCAAATGGGGTTCGGATGTCCGGCGCGCCGCCCATCAAGATATCCGCTGCGCTGTGGGATGCAGGCAGCGGTGTCGATTTTGGCAGCGCCACATTGACCCTCGACGGTGAGAGCAAAGATTATGAAATAGACTATTCGACCAGCACTGTTTCTTTCAGCACGGAAATAGGGGATTCGAAATCTCCTGTAAAGCCACTGAAAGATGGCTCCCATGTCATAGCCCTTACCGTCAAAGACTATGCCGGCAATCAGCTTACGCAGGAATGGACTTTCGTGGCTGATTCATCTATGCCGCCACCCAGACGCGTAATTAAAGAGCCGGCGAAGAGCACAAAAGAACCTGAACGCGTAGATAGAACTCGAACCGAGACAAGGGATGCTCAAGGCGACCAGGGCCAATCCGGACAGCCGCCCTCGCCTCCGCCGCCTCCTAGTATGGGTGCACCGGGAGCGCCCGGGGTTCCGGGATTCCCAAGCAATCGCAGTGATCGATGGCGAGGACGAGGCGAACGGGAGCGTGGTTTTGCTCCTCAGGCGATGCCGGGCCAGTGATTGATTCCCGCGAAATGAACGAACAAGAACTGAGAGACTGGCTCAGATTAAGTCGGTTGGAAATATCGCCCAGGGTTGCTGGCTCTTTGTTGGAGAGATTCGGCAGCCCCGGTGCTATATTTGATGCATCTGAGGCTAACTTGACGTCTGTGGAGAATCTCACTCCGAAGGCTCTTAATAAGGTTCTCGGCCCTGCTCCGGCGGCAATCGAACGGGACCTGCTTTCTATTGAAAAGGCGGGAATCAACATAATCCCGCTCGGCCATCCCGATTATCCGCAGCCTCTTGCGGCTATTTATGACCCTCCTGTGGTCTTGTATGTGAGCGGTTCTCTATTGGAGTCGGACAGATTCTCGGTGGCTATTGTCGGCTCTCGACGCGCTTCGCAATATGGTCTGAGCATTGCCTCGCGTATTTCTGAGGGTCTGGCGAGACGCGGGCTGACTATGGTGAGCGGCGGCGCACGGGGCATTGATACTGCTGCTCATCAAGGCGCTCTTCAAGCCGGCGGCCGCACAATCGCGTTTTTGGGCTGCGGAATTGATGTAATTTATCCTGCAGAGAATAAGAATCTGTTTGCGGCCATGCGTGAAAGCGGAGCCGTCGTATCGGAATTTCCACTTGGAGCGTCCCCGGAGCCGTGGCGTTTTCCGCCTCGCAATCGTCTGATAAGCGGAATGAGCCAGGGAGTGCTGGTTTGTCAGTCGCCGGAGGCATCAGGCGCGCTGATTACCGCCGGATATGCAGCAGAGCAAGGCAAGGATGTATATGCGATTCCCGGCAATATAGATGATGATCGCAATCGGGGATGTCATAAACTGATTCAGGACGGCGCACTGCTTGTTCAGGATGCCGATGATATACTTCTTGACCTCGGCATCGATACCGACGGCAAAGAAGCAACAAAACAGATGTCGCTGCCGATTGAAGCACTCAATGAACAGGAACGAGCTATAGTGTCTCTTCTTTCACTGGAGCCTGTGACGGTTGATATGATCATCGAAAAATCCGGCATAGCTGCGCCGATGGTGTCGGGAACTCTAACCGTGCTCGAAATGAAAAATGTGGTCAAACGAGTGCCGGGCAATGCCTATGTTCGAATGATTTAGACAGAAATAATCAGGGACGCCTACCCGATTTCAAAATTGATATGATCAGCCAGACTCCAAAAATCGTTGCCACAATGTAACCCAATACTCCAAGGGCTGGCAGGCCAAACCAGCTTTGCGACCCTTTGCCCGCCGATACCACTACTGAGCTTCCGACTATGCTGCCCGCCACGATCAATGCAATTGCCACTCGATTGGCGGAACGAGCAAAAGTTGCCTCGACATCCTCCAGTCCCTGGTGTTTGAACTCAACTCGAAGAGTGCCTTCGATGACTTTGCGTATGATACGTTCCAGATGTTCGGGAAGGGAGAATACAAGCGCACGGCTGGCCGACAAAGCTCTGTATAACTCGTTGAGCAGATTTTCTGAATGCAACTCACTGCGCATGGCGCGACCGAGTTGGCTGCGGGCGGCAGTGGTAAAATTGAAATCCGGATCAAGCTGCGTGCAAATGCCGTCGACGCTTGTCAGCACTTTGGCTAAAACGGCATAGCTGGCCGGGAGGCGTATTTTATGATCGACGGAGACATTGAGCGCCCGCGTCAATAGTTGTCCCATCTGTATCGACCTGCCGGGCATGTCGTAGTATCCCCGTGTCACTTTTCCGAGGTCCTGAGTGAAACGTCTCATATCGACTTCACCTGAGGAGATGCCCAGGTTCACGATTTCATCGGCAATAACCCTGGTGTCCTGCTGTTCGAACGCCATCAGCATTCTTATGGCCCCGGCGCGGTTCTCTGCGTCCAGCCTGCCCACCATTCCACAGTCGACTAATCCGATCTCACCTTCGGGAGTGACGAGTATATTTCCAGGATGAGGGTCTGCGTGAAAAAACCCGTGGACGAATATCTGATTGAGAAATGCTGACGCCAGTCGTTCCGCCAATTGGGCGGGCTGTGCCGGAGGATCGGGATGCCTGGAATATTCGGTGATTTTTACGCCGTGGATTTCTTCGAGGGTGAGCAATCTCTGGGTTGTAAGCTCCCAGTATACGCCCGGCAATTTTATGCCTTTCTCATTTGCCAACTGCTCCCGCAACATATCCGTATTATGCGCTTCGCGGGTATAATCGAGTTCTTCGCGAATGGTGATGGCAAACTCATCCACGAGGTCGGCAATCCCGTAGGTTTTAGCTCGATCCCAATGATCCTCAAGTAACGCCGCTCGTTTGGTCAGTATTTCTATGTCGGTTTCAATCAAGTCGGCTATTCCCGGCCGCTGGACTTTTACTATCACAGCAGTGCCATCCGGCAAAACAGCGCGATGCACCTGTCCCAGCGAGGCGGCGGCAAATGGCGTGGAGTCGAACTCACGGTAGACCTCCTGCACCGGACGTCCGAACTCGGCCTCTACGGCAGTCAGTATCTCCTCAGCGGGCACTGTCGAGGCGGTATCCTGCAGCTTGGTCAGTTCGCTGATATATGATTCAGGCACAATATCGGGGCGTGTTGACAGCAATTGTCCGAACTTAACGAAAGTCGGCCCAAGTTCTTCGAGCATTTCGCGGATATGCGCGGGGCCGTGTTCACGCTCAGACAAATCGGCGTGACAGGACAAACGATCTCGAAATCGCAATTTGACGAGCAGCCATCCCCACCCGTGACGTGCAAGCACGCTGGCTATTTCGCGGTACCTGCGAAGATGTTTACGCCCCTTATTCAGAATCAATATAGACCCGCCTAACTATCGGATTCTTCGCCGGCGGAGCCGATATTGAGACCTGATTTAAGTTCGGCAACCATTCTTTCCAGTTCAGCTACTCTGGCCTCGAGCTGCTCTACGTGCGCAGTCTCCGCAGCTCCGGCCTGGCGAAGCATTCCGGCAACATGCTCAGATATCCACTCCTGCAAAGAGCGTTTTTGTTCGTCGGCCTTGGCAGAAACCTCATCGACAAACTGCCTGGCGTCCTCGGTCGTTATCTCGCCGCGAGCCACCATTTCATCTGAGAATTGCTTGACCTTTTCAACGCTGAGAGCCGCGGCTCCCAGGCCAAAATCCAGAGTCCTTTTCAGCACATCCAATACGTTCAAAGCATATCCCTTCTTTCAGTGTGCAATTTCGTTCGTGCTACTCAACACCACCAGCCCGGCCAAAGCGCAACGAACACTCTTCTATGAATCTACCCCGGCCTAAAGGGCACAAAACAATCTCTTCAGTCATCATGTCCTGGCGGAGCTAATCAACGACCAGCCCGCTCTTACCACAATGCAGAAAATTAGGGGAATCAACGCTAAGAGAAGGCCCAATATCAACCACGACACAATCACTATAGCCACGGCGGTAATAGCCAGCAGATAGTATCGCGCGCGCGCCGAGCGTCCGCCGATGAGCCATCTGGTGAATGCGTTTTCGTAGGGCAGATCGGCTCCGCATTTGTAGCATTTGCGATCATTTAATTGATTTTCCTCACCGCACCAGCGGCAAATGGGATTTGTTGTATCTCTGAGATAACGCTCTTTGGACCATTTGCTGAGCTTGTATTGGCACTCCATATCCCCGCCAAAATCGACGGCGGCCTGCATCTCGTCTATCGCGCGATCCAAATCGCCCAAGGCATATATAGCATCGGCCAACCGCTCCCTTGCCGCAAGGTTTTTCGGATCAGAGCGGATCAAATCCTCATATTCGGCGCAGCGTCTTTTGTAGTATGCCCGCCAGCTTCCGATTTTCCAGGAATACAGCAGATAGCCAAGCCCGACAGCCAAGGGAAGCGCCGCCATAAGCAGCTCAAGAAGATTACGCGCCATAACCAGGCCGATAACCAGCATAGAGAACAAAAATGCGGTCACTACGGCCTCGGAGGCGTCTATTACGCCTTCGGCCCACCAGTGAAGAACAACGAAAATACAGGCCGCAGACAGCGCAATCGCTATCATAAGGAGGCAGGCTTGCATATATCTCTCCAATATATC
>JAAYKE010000149.1 GCA_012522575.1 Armatimonadota bacterium
TAGAGGTTAGAAGTTGGAAGTTAGAGGTTAGAAGGTTTATTGAGAGGGTTCGAGTAGCCTCCAAATTTTGTCATTCCGAGGCAAATGCCGAGGAATCTGCTTTTTCCCTTCTCTTTTCCGGGTTTCGCTTCTTTCGAGCTTTCGCGATTTACGGAAAAGCAGATTTCTCACTTCGTTCGAAATGACATAGTTTGTTTGGCTGGGACAGAGGCCAGCCAATACAACCACTCACGAAGAGTGAGTTGTTACCATTAGGTGAAAAATCAGGCCGCCGGTCGCACTGCAAGGCAAACGTTGGGCGTCAAAAGTGCGCCGGCGGATATGTGTCTAGCTGTTTTTTTGTACGAAGTTGATCTGCAGGTCGCTGATTATCCCTCGAACCGCCTTGCGCTCCTCTTCGTTCAGATGCGGATGCAGTTTATCTGCCGCGAAAACCACCGCATCGATTGCTATCTTGGCCTGCGTCAGGTCGGTTACTGGTTCCTTGCTGCCGGGTGGCAAATGCAAGCCCATAAACTGCCACGCCTGCTCGGCAAACAGGCTTATAATGAACTGCAGAGTCTGATATACATCAGGAGGAGCAATTTCCTCCTGCTGAAGCTCTGCCTCCTGCTGAGGCTCCTCTGCGTCAGCCTCGGCTTCTTGTTTCATCGTCCCATCCGGGTTTACTCTTCTTTTATCATTTACTTCGTGAGTTTTCTCTTCGTCGGCCAAGTCCGGCTCCTCCTCTATCGACGTTTTATTTGACACTTGCTATATGGATTTTCTATAAAAAATTGTTTGCAGGCGCGGCTTCGCCCACATTGCTATCAGCGCAATACACGCTCCCAAGGCATCGGCTGCAAGGTCACATATATCACAAGTTCTGTTAGGCACAAATTTCTGATGGATTTCGTCGCTGATTCCGTATGCGACGCTGATTGCCAGAACCAGCAGCGACCGCGCTCCTCTTGAGTAGCGATCCCCAAGCGCGCGCCATACCAGCCAACCCAGAACCGCATAAGCGGCCACGTGTTTTATTTTATCACTTGAGCTGAGTTCCTCCAGACAACCCAAACCCGGTATAGGAGGCAACTTGGGCTGCGATGAAATAATAAATATCAAAGCCATCCATCCCAGCGCCGGCCACCATCGCCTTACAAACACCAGCCCGTTTGCGTCTCTTTTATCAGGTAAAGTTTTATGACTCGTCTTCAGCCCGGCTCACCATCTCAAGAAATTCGTCTTCGCTAACGACCGGCACGCCAAGGGATTTGGCCTTATCCAGTTTCGACCCCGCCTTCTCACCGGCCAACACTAAATCAGTTCTACCGGAAACCGACGACGATGGGTTCCCTCCAAGCCTGAAAACCATCCCCTGAGCCTGATCGCGTGTCATCTTCTGCAATGCGCCGGTAAACACAATGGTCTTGCCTGCGAATATGGCCGATTCCTGCCGAGCTTCCACTTTCGGGTCTATTCCCGCTGTGCGCAGTTTTTCTATCACATCTATGTTTCCGGGTTGTGAGAAGAAAGCCGCCACGCTGGCCGCCACCGCCGGCCCCACATCGGGCACTTTTGAGATTTCCTCGACAGATGCGGCTTTAAGCGCATCCAGAGTCCCGAAACGCTGCGCAAGGGCTGCCCCGGTGCGTTCCCCTACGTGCCGAATTCCAAGCGCGTAAATCAACCTGTCCAATGTCACTTTCTTGCTGGCGGTTATGGCATTGACTGCTTTTTCGGCGGACTTGCGGGCCATCCGATCCAATGGCTCGATATCCTCGACCGTCAAGCTGTAAATATCGGCAGGGTCGCGGATAAGCTGCCGGTTCAGAAGCTGATCGATGAGCGCTGGTCCGACTCCGTCAATATCCATCGCCGCCCTGGATGCAAAGTGCAGTATAGTCTCCCTTATCTGAGCAGGGCAGGCGATCCCCGTACACCTCGCCACCGCCTCACCCGATTCCCGCACAACATCCGCCCCGCACACCGGACAATGATCGGGCATAACAAACTCGACCTCACTGCCCTTGCGCTCAGCTTTGACTACCTCCACAACCTCAGGTATGACCTCTCCGGCGCGTTGAACAACTACCGTGTCCCCGATTCTCACGTCTTTTCGGCGTATTTCGTCCTCATTGTGCAACGTTGCGCGGGATACCGTTACCCCTCCAACCAGAACCGGCTCCAGAATGGCAACCGGCGTCAATGCTCCCGTGCGACCGACATTCACCTCGATATCATTTACCTGAGTCCGCACCTGCTGCGACGGGAATTTGTAGGCTATTGCCCAACGCGGGCTTCTGGCGACGAATCCGAGTCGGGTTTGCAGATCAAAGGAATTGACCTTGACCACCATTCCATCTACATCGTAGCTCAGATTGTCCTTTTTCTCTCCCCACTCGCCGACATAACCTACTACCTCATCAATAGAATCACAAACCCGCACATCGGGATTGACCTTAAATCCCCAGTCCCCCAGCGTGCACAGGACTTCATATTGATTGGCAAACTCCAGACCTTCACAAGCTCCGACTGCATAGGCGAACAGAGTCAAACGGCGGCTGGCGGTGATGCGCGCGTCAAGCTGCCTCACAGAGCCTGCTGCGGCGTTGCGCGGATTGGCAAACGTAGGCTCCCCGGTAGTCTCACGCTCGCTGTTGATCCGTTCAAACTCGTCGTGAGTCAGGATTATCTCCCCGCGAACCTCTATCAGCGATGGTATGTCTTTCACATTCTGCTTGAGGTCGAGAGGAATGCTGCGAACGGTGCGCAGGTTCTGGGTTATATTTTCCCCTCTATACCCATCGCCTCGCGTTGCTCCAGCCGACAACATACCATCGATATAGGTTAGCGACACCGCAAGGCCGTCGAATTTCGGCTCGCATACATATTGAGGGCTTTCGTCCGGCTCCAAAAGCAATGTGCGCCTGCATCGGTCGTCAAATGCGCGCAGTTCCTCTTCTGCAAAGGCGTTTGCCAGGCTCAGCATCGGCGCTCTGTGCTCAAACTCGGCAAACTCCGACTGCGGTGCAATGCCCACGCGCTGAGTAGGGGAATCCGGACTTATCGACTGCGGATACTGCGCCTCCAATTCCTGCAGACGGCGCATCATCGAGTCATAATCTGCATCCGATATATCCGGCTGATCCTTCACATAATAAAGAAAATCGGCGCGTTTGAGTCGGGCGCGGATGTCATATATTTCGCTGAGAACTTCCGAAGAAATACCGCTTAATTTATCGGGCTTGTTCATTGAAGATCTCCCGGCTGCCGAATGCATCACCGTAAAGAGATACCTGCGCCCGTTATACAGGCACAGGTACTCGTTCAATTGAAGCTGATGCGGTTAAGCCTTTTCCGCCTCGGCTGCGCTCTTTGTCAAATCAGAGGTGCATTGAGGGCACCTCGTCGCCGCATCGGGTATTGCGGATTGACAATATGGGCACGTTCGCGCAGGAGCAAGCATGCCCTTGTTTATGAGTTTTATCATCACAAACAGGGCCAGTGCAACCAGAATAAAGTTGATGATCTGATTGGCAAACAGCCCATAGTTAAGGGTAGGGACCCCGGCTGATTTTGCGGCCTCAAGGGTTTTGTAGCTGGTTCCGCTCAGGTTTATGAAAAGATTGCTGAAATCCACTTTGCCGAGCAGCAGGCCGATCGGCGGCATCAACACATCCTCTACAAATGAGTTGATCACATTCCCAAAAGCCGCGCCTATCACAACTGCGACCGCCAGGCCAAGCACACTGCCCCTGGATAAAAACGCTTTGAACTCACTTAGCATTCAAATGTCCTCCTCAAATATCGATGATTATGTCCTAGTTAGCGACCTCGAACTCATAGTGTCCGGAGCCAACCTCAAACACTGCGCAGCCTTCCTTAAGACCCGCATATTTGACACCTTCCGATTTCGACGCCGGCTTGCCGCTTTCCTTGATCAATTCGACAGAATTGCCGGGCAGATAAACAGAAGCGGTTGTGTTTGCCGGAATATCGATCACGAGCGTCAGTTTGTTGGCATCCTTCTTCCAGGCAGAACCAATCCTGCCATACGGACAGTTGTGCCAGGCCTTTGCCCAGGTCAAGTCACCAACGAATCTGGGACGAATGATAATATGCTTGAATCCGGGCTTAGTCGGATCAGGGTTGATGCCTGCCAGAGTCTGGTAGAACCAGGAGCTGATATCTCCGAACATAATGTGGTTTCTCGAAGCTCCGCCGTCCCATGTCTCCCAAAGTGTCGTCGCTCCCTGCTCAATCCAGTGACCCCAACTCGGGAAGTCGCGTTTGATGGCGGCCTCATAAGCCAAATCCGCCCTGCCGTTGTCGGTCAGCGCGTGCAGCATATATTTTGCACCCAGTATTCCCGCCCATATATGACCTTTGCGCTTCTCGACTTCGGCTACGATAGCGTTCATCACCCTGGCTTTTTCCGCTTCGGGCAGCAGTCCCTGGTATATGGCAGTGGCCATTCCGCACTGCTCATCGCCTTCGAATTTCCCCGTGTCCGGGTTATAGAATTTGGCCATAAACGACTTTGCTATGTTATCCGCAAGCGCGTTATACTGGCGCGCTTCTTCGGTTTTACCCAACATCTGCGCAGTCTTAGCCGCTATTTTTACGTCGACATAATAGTATGCCGTCGAGGTAAGAGCCGCAGGGGTGGCGTGACCGCCGGGGCCGCCTTCAGGAGGACACCAGTCGCCAAGGCCGATGCTGACTATATTATCCTCCGCTTTCGATGCCAGAAACGCCAGGTATCGCTTATATCCTTCGTAGTGCGTTTTGAGGGACGTCGCATCGCCGCGATAGAGGTAAACATACCACGGAATCAGGAAATATGCGCTGTCCCAGGCAGGGCCGTTGCCCCATTCATAACCCCATCCGCCGGTAGGCACGATGCCCGGCAGGTTGCCGTCTTCGAGCTGGCAATCGGCGAAGTCGAACATCCACCGCTCATAGTTGGACTCACTGGCGAAGTTATACAGCCCGGCCTCAGTCGCAAGCTGCGCGTCTCCCGTCCATCCGTTCTTCTCACGATGGGGACAGTCAGTGGGGAAGCCGACGAAGTTGCTGACATACGCAAGCAGCGTCGCGCGTTGAATCTTATTTAAAAGCTCGTTTGAGCAGTCAAACTCACCGGCCTTGTCAAAACTGGTATGCGTCATCTTGCAAACCAGGCTGTTCAGCGTAGGCTTGCCGGGGAACCCTTCGACCTGGACATACTGGAAGCCATGATAGGTGAACCTTGGCTCCCACGTTTCCAGCCCGACGCCCTTAAGAGTATAGATGTCGGTCTGAAACTCCCCGGTGGCGAGGTGTCCCGCGTTTGACTGATGCAGAGTGCCGTCGTCGTGCAGACGCTCGTCATAGCGCAGCGTCACCCGCGTGCCGATCGGCCCGGCTACTTTAAGCTCGCACCAGCCGGCTATGTTGCGCCCCATATCGAAGACAAAGACTCCGGGCTTCGGCTCAGTCACCTTTACCGGTTTGAAAGTCTCCATAATCTTCACTGGCGCAGAAATCTCCGCTACCAGCCTGCCTTCAGGGCCATCCACGATCTCAACCGGCTTCCAGCCCGGCAATTTTGATTCTCCCTCAAAGTGCTCGACAAAGTCTATGGTATCCCATCCCGGCTGTTCGAGCCTCGCGTCATACTCTTCGCCGTTTCGTATCCCGTCAAATGTAATCGGGCTTAGCGCCGTCCTCCACGACTCATCGCTGACCACCAACTCGCTGGTGGAGTCGGTATATTCCAGTCTCATTTGCAGAATCATTCTTGGAGTCGTCCGCCAGGGAGCGTGGTCGAACTCCCATGAGTCGCGCGTGAAGCAGTTAAACCATCCGTTGCCCAGCATTGCACCGATTACGTTAGGTCCATCATTGAGCATAGCCGTGACGTCATAGGTTTTATAGGATGCGCGCCTGTCATATTTAGTATAAGTCGGGCTAAGGACTGCATCGCCGACTTTGGCTCCATTCAAGCTCAGTTCGCAAAACCCAAGCCCGCAAGCATACAGAGTAGCCCTTTTCAGAGGTTTTCTGGTCTCAAAAGTTTTTCTGAGAAGCGGCCCGGCCATCTTCTGCATAACATGCGAAGCTGCGTCCGGACCTCTGCCCTTCATGTTCAACGGCAGGGTTTCATCATCGTCGAGTTTGATCCGATTGGCTATCCATTTGCCCTTCCAGTCGGTCTCCTGCAACAAGCCCATCGACCAGAACGCCGGTTTGCTCCATTCGGATTGGCCGCCACGATTCGTCCAGGTGCGCACCTTCCAATAGCACCTCATCTCAGAGATAAGTGGCTTGCCGGCATATCTTACAAGCACAGACTGGTCGGAGAGCGTTTTGCCGCTGTCCCACAGGTCACCTTTGTTGGCTTTGAGCAGATCTTCTGAAGAAGCCACAAGGATCTGATACGCGGTCTGCACCTCGCCTCGGCTATTGCTCGAGACAATCCAGCTCAGTCGCGGCTGGGTAGAGTCGATTCCCGCCGGGTCGCGTCTATGCTCACAGGCGAGATCAGTAGGAGCCGCTGCCAGGCTCCCGGATGCCAGTAGAAACAATACAGGTATAAACATCATACTTCTGACTATTACAAATGCGCCGCATTATCCTTCCTGAAAACTCCTCATTCCGCTCACAAGCCCGCAGTTTCGCCGTTCGGCTCATAAAACGAAAAAAGACGCTCCATAAAATATCGAGCGTCTCCAAATAACGGTCTATTATGCTTTGCCGAGCTACGCATTCAGGCACCAAAAAAGCCCCGCCTGTGCCGTGTGCCTACCGAGTTTTTGAACCCTAGCGAACCAGGGCGGAGTCCCCTGTCTGCTCGCGCGATTCTCTTCCAGCCGGGTCTAAGCCCAACCGGATGAGCTGCCACTTGAACAATCCAAGAAAGACTCCATGAATTTTGAGTGTCGGCTCAAAACATCCTCGACAACCACGTACACTGCAGGGCTTGGAAACTAATGTCACCATCCATGCTCAATTACAATCTACCACATAAACCCTCGATTTGCAACTTAAACAACAGTAATGTTGCAACATTCACGCTCAAAATAATCGCGCCGGTTACAGCATAATGCGACGATTTTGGCAAACGGTTTATTAACTTATTGCTTCGGGTATGCTATGATGTATTACTAATTAAGAATGATACGCAAGTAGCCAACCTATGGAGCAGAACGACAAACGTCAAAACAACAATTTCGATCGCTGCACGAGCGGATTGAGAAAAGCCGGCGTCAAGCTGACTCATCAGCGCATCGAAATATGCAGGGAGATATCCGGCCGCACCGATCATCCCGATGCGGACGCTGTTTTTCATGCAGTTCGCCAGAGAATGCCCACCATTTCCCTGGATACTGTCTACAGAACTGTGTCTACTCTAATCAATCTCGGCCTCATCGGCACTCTGGATGTCGCCGGAGAAAGCGCCCGCTTCGACAATAACATCGACCCTCACCACCATTTCATATGCAACAGGTGCGGGGAGGCTTACGATTTCCAAAGCGAAGAACTGGACAATATTGTGCTGCCTGAGGAGGTGAAAGCTCTAGGAACCGTGCTCGATACGCGCATACAGGCAAGGGGCATCTGTTTTGAATGCGCAAAAAAAGACCAACATTGATGCCAAATACATTTTACACGGAGGTTAATATGAAGAAAAAACTTACCAACAATGCCGGCGCTCCTATCGTCGACAATCAGAACGTGGTAACTGCCGGGCCGCGCGGCCCTATGCTTTTGCAGGATGTCTGGTATCTGGAGAAGCTTGCTCATTTCGATCGTGAAGTCATCCCGGAAAGACGCATGCACGCGAAGGGTTCCGGAGCTTATGGGACATTCACCGTAACCCACGACATCACTCGCTACACCAAGGCCAAAATCTTTTCGGAGGTCGGGAAAAAGACCGACCTGTTTATCAGGTTCTCGACTGTAGCCGGGGAGCGAGGAGCAGCGGACGCCGAGCGCGACATCCGCGGCTTTGCCATCAAGTTCTACACCGAGGAGGGCAATTGGGACCTCGTCGGCAACAACACCCCGGTTTTCTTTATGCGCGACCCGCTCAAGTTTCCGGATCTCAACCATGTGGTCAAAAGAGACCCCAGGACGAATCTGAGATGCGCGAAAAGCAACTGGGATTTTTGGACGCTGCTGCCTGAGGCGCTGCATCAGGTTACCGTATTGATGAGTGACAGAGGCATACCATATTCATACCGTCACATGCACGGCTTTGGCAGTCACACATTCAGCTTTATCAACGCCGAAGGGCAACGCAACTGGGTCAAGTTCCATCTCAGGACCCAGCAGGGGATTCGCAACCTCAGCGACGAGGAAGCCGAGGCCATAATCGCCAAGGATCGCGAGAGCAGTCAAAGAGATTTGCTGGAGAGCATCGACAAGGGCGACTTCCCCAAGTGGACGATGTATGTGCAGATAATGCCCGAAAAAGACGCCGCCAACTACAAGTTCCACCCGTTCGACCTGACTAAGGTATGGCTGCACTCAGACTATCCTCTGATTGAGGTAGGGGAGCTTGAACTGAATAGAAACCCGGAGAACTACTTTGCCGAGGTCGAGCAGGCCGCATTCAACCCTGCCAACATCGTCCCCGGCATTGGCTTTTCGCCGGATAAAATGCTCCAGGGAAGATTGTTCTCCTATGGCGACGCGCAGCGCTACCGACTCGGAGTCAACCACCACCTGATCCCGGTAAACGCTTCGAGGTGTCCGTTCCATAGCTATCATCGAGATGGAGCTATGAGGGTAGACGGCAACCACGGCGGCACTATAGGCTACGATCCCAATAGCTATGGCGAGTGGCAGCAGCAGCCTGAGTTTGCTGATCCTCCGCTCGAACTTAATGGAGCAGCCACCAACTGGGACTACCGTGAGGATGACGACGACTACTACACCCAGCCGGGCATGCTTTTCCGCCTGATGACCCCAGACAA
>JAAYKE010000018.1 GCA_012522575.1 Armatimonadota bacterium
ACTCGATATGCGTCACAACGGTCGGCTGGCAGTCCAGAACAGATGCCACCCTGACCATAGCCAAAATCTCCAGGCTGATATATGAAGAGGTCATTGGGCGATGTCGGAGATAACTGGCGCGATTTGCGATCTGGCGGATAAATGCGGAGGAGTGGTGTCCGTATGCGTGCGCAATGTGCGTGGCGCGTTTGACTTTTCATTCAATGAAAAAGTTGAAATAAGCTCGGCTAGCACTATCAAGGTCCCTATTCTGCTCGAAGCGTTGCGACAGGCGCGGGATGGAGAGCTTGACTTAAAAGCCAGCTATGAAATAACAACACAAATGCTCTGCGATGGATCCGGGGTTTTGCTGCACCTGCACGATGGGATAAGGGTCACTTTGCGGGATTTGCTGACCTTGATGATCATTGTCAGCGACAACACGGCCACGAATATGGTCATCGACATAGTCGGGCTGGAGAACGTGAACAAGACGCTCAGGTCGCACGGATTTTTGCGCACTCGTTTGCAGAGGAAAATGTATGACTGGGACGGCATCGCCGCCGGTCGAGACAATTTTATTGTGGCTCAGGAAGCCGCCCAACTCCTCGCAATGGCAGCGCGACGCGAACTCCTTGGGGACAGTTGGGACGATCTTGTCCACGACATATTGAAAGCGCAGCAGTTTACCAAGTTGGGCCTGCTGCTGCCTGAAGGTGTGCTTGCCAATAAGACCGGACAGGTAAATGACGCCGTAAACGACTTCGGAATAGTAACAACGGAGGATTTCTGCTACTCAATCGCGGTTTTCACACAGGGCGCGCCGTCCCTTGGCGAAGCCCAAATTACGATAGGAAGGATATCGAAGATCATATACGATAAAGCGCTGGGCAAAAGCTGTTGATTGCATCGTAGAATAAGCTGTGGAATAGCTTTTGACGCATTTTGTGGATTAGTCGAGTGTTGGTAACTCAGCTATTTTCCACATTGCCCGCGCCGGCGCAGCAGTGTATGCTCAGCAATATCCACAATGGTTTGTAAGCGTGATGTATGCGGGGATATACCCATTATCCACAGCATCCACACCCATTACAACTACCATTACCATATTAAATATATAATACTGATAATGAATATATCATTGCTCAGCCTGACTAATTTCCGGAATTATGAGTCATTATCCTTTGAGCCGTTCGAGGGATTGAATGTACTTGCGGGACGCAATGCTCAGGGAAAGAGCGCTGTGCTGGAGGCGGTCTATCTTCTGGCAACGAGCAAGTCGCATAGAACTTCCCGTGATATGGATATGATAAAGCTGGGAGAGGATTCAATGCGTGCGGCGGCCGAACTGAAGCGGTCGACAAGAAATGATGTGACTGTCGAAATAACCCTGGGCAGAACGGAAAAAAAGACGGTCAAAATAAACACTGTCAAGCATCCGAAAATAGGGGACATAGTCGGGCAGTTGAACGCGGTTATATTCAGCGACTCGGATATTGACATGGTGCGCGGGGAGCCTGCTAAAAGAAGGCGGTTTCTGAACCTGGAGATATCGCAGGTAAGCCCGCAATATATCTATTCCCTCGGGCGCTACAAGCGGGTTTTGGATCAGAGAAACAATCTCCTGAAGGAAATAAGAATGGAGAGGGCTTCGATAGCCGGGCTGGATGCGTGGGATGCCCAGTTGGCTGTATATGGCGCATCGGTGACGGCAAGAAGGGCGGATTTTATCAACACACTGGCGGAGTTGGCCGAAAGTTTATATTCCACGCTGACAGACAGCGCAGAGAAACTGGAAATCAACTACAAGCCCAATTTGAACATAGCCCCGGGCATGACCGAGCAAGAAATCGCCGAAATGCACGGACTTACGCTGGCTGCTAAAAGGGAAATAGATATGAACAGGGCCACCACGCATTCCGGCCCTCATAGAGATGATTTGAATATCGATATCAATGGGATGCCGGCAAGGGAGTTTGCATCGCAGGGTCAGCAGAGATCGGCGGCAATTGCGCTCAAACTTGCCGAAATAGAGCTGATTAAAGAGGCTGTTGGCGAGAATCCGGTGGTTATGCTGGATGATGTGATGGCGGAACTGGACGAGGTGCGAAGAAAGAGAATCCTCGATTTTACCACGTCGTCTCAGACCCTGATCACCACAACGCATCTTTCCGATATCAATGCACAGGCGCTGCAACAGGCGGCGGTGTTTGAGGTCGAAGCCGCAACGGTGAGACAGCAATGAAAAAGAAAAGGCATTTCCAGAGAAGCAGCGCGTCTCAGGTGGGCGCACTGCTCAAAAACACGCTTCAGAACCTTGGCGTATCTGAGAGACTTCTCGAGCAGCAGGCCATAGAGATGTGGAGACAGGTCGTAGGCCCGCAGATAGCCGCAGCCAGCCGAGCGGAAGATGTCCGGGAGGGTGCGCTGTTCGTGTCCTGCAAAAACAGCATGTGGTCAAACGAACTGACACTGCATAAACCCACCATAATGGAGAAGCTCAATTCGGCGCTGGGCAAAGAAATAATCAAGGATATCCACTTTCGAGCGCGCGGATTTCGCAAACACGATCCGAAAAAAGCGGATGTCGATAACTCGGTGGATATCGACTCGGTAGATCTCGATGAATCCGACATTGAAGCGGCCCAAAAGGTTGCTGCGGCCTGCGAATCTGAAGCGCTGGCATCAAAGATTAAACAGGCCGTGCTGACCAGCAAAAAACTGGAGGCGGCAAAGTTGCAGCAGGGATATAAATACTGCAAAAAATGCGGAAAGCTGCAGGCGGACAAATATGATCTCTGCGATAGCTGTCGGACACAGCAATAGCAGAGGATAAAACAGGTTTGCACTCGGTCCATAAAAGGCAGAGCTGAATAGATATCAGGAGGTATAAAGCAATGGCTGAATGGTCGGGTCCACTGGAAAAAATTGACGATTTTCGATGGCGCATACCAAAGTCTTATAAACCGGGAATGCGCACCGATGGAGTGATCTATGCCACCGAGGGGATGCTTGCGGATTTGCGCAATGACCAGGCCACGGAGCAGGTGGCCAACGTGGCTTTTTTGCCGGGCATAGTAGGGCATTCGATGGCAATGCCGGATATCCACTGGGGCTACGGGTTTCCGATAGGGGGCGTGGCTGCGATGTCGTATGAAGACGGAGTGGTCTCACCCGGAGGTGTCGGATACGACATAAACTGCGGCGTGCGTATGCTGCGCAGCGATCTTACCGTAGATGATATTAAAGGCAAAATTAGAGATATAGCGGATCAGTTCTATCTCAATATACCTGTCGGAGTCGGGGGAGCCGGAAACCTGAGAGTAGATGAAAAAGAACTGAAACAGGTTATGCGCAAGGGCGCAAAATGGATGGTAGAACGGGGAATCGGCTGGGCGGAGGACCTGGAGGCATGCGAACAGCAGGGCTGCATAGAAAACGCTACGCCCGAAAATATATCCCCTGAAGCGATTAAAAGAGGCCGACCGCAGCTCGGAACGCTTGGATCTGGAAATCATTTTCTGGAAATTCAAGTAGTCGATGAGATATATAACGAGTCAGTAGCCCAAACGTTTGGCATAACCGGCAAGGGGCAGATCACGGTAATGATTCATACGGGCAGCCGGGGATTTGGTCATCAGGTATGCGAAGACAGCCTCAGGGCCATGCAAGGCGCGGTTACGAAATATCGCATCGAATTGCCGGACAGACAGCTTGCCTGCGCGCCGGTAAAATCACCTGAAGGCCAGCACTATCTGGGATCGATGGCATGCGCGGCCAATTTCGCATGGGCTAATCGACAGGCGATTGCGCACTGGGTGAGGGAAAGTTTTGAGAGGATAATGGGTGCGGGAGCGCACAAACTGGGCTTGCGTCAGGTCTATGATGTCGCTCATAATATTGCTAAGATAGAGGAGCATAAAATTGACGGCAAGTCCAAGAAGTTGTGCGTTCACAGGAAAGGGGCGACGAGAGCGTTTGCGCCCGGCCATGCGGACGTTCCGGAGGCATATCGCGCTGTCGGACAGCCGGTGATTGTGCCGGGGGATATGGCGAGGTATTCATTCCTGCTGGTTGGCACGGAGACGGCGATGGAACAGACATGGGGTTCGGCATGTCATGGTTCGGGGAGATTGATGAGCCGACACGCCGCAATCAAACGGATGAAAGGAAAAGATGTGCAGGAAGAATTGTCTCGACGCGGAATTGTAGTAAGGGCGAAGGGACGCGATACGCTTGCTGAAGAGGCATCGTATGCCTATAAAGATGCAGCCGACGTTGTGCAAACCTGCGCCGGTGCGGATATATCCAGGCTGGTGGCCAAAATGCGGCCGCTGGGCGTGGTTAAGGGTTAACCTATCCAGAAAGGGGCAACGGATTTGAAGACTTTTAATGTAGGCATTATCGGATCGGGCGGCATTGCTAATGGCGCTCATCTGCCGGCTTTGGAAAAACAGCCGGACGTGAAGGTTTTGGCGGTATGCGATATTAATCCGGAGGCGCTGAAGAACTCCGCAGAGCGATGGAACGTGCCGCACCAGTTCGAGGATTATAAAAAACTGCTGGAGATGCCGGAGATCGACGCCGTGCATATCTGCACTCCAAATGATGTCCACATGGATCCTACCGTCGACGCACTTAAAGCCGGAAAGCACGTGCTTTGCGAGAAACCGATCGGTCGAAATCCTGCAGAAGGAAAGGCTATGGTCGATGCGGCCGAGGCATCCGGCAAGAAGTTTATGGTTGCGCAGTGCTGGAGATGGAACCAGGACGTGGTAGCTTTGAAGAGATTCATCGATGCCGGGGAGCTTGGGGATGTCTTTATGGCGCGTGTATGGGCTATGCGGCGCAGGGGCATTCCGGGTTGGGGAGTGTTCATAAACAAGGAAAAGCAGGGCGGCGGCCCGCTGATCGATATCGGCGTGCATATCCTGGACTTCACGATGTATCTGCTGGGCAACCCAAAACCGATCGCGGCATCCGGTAATACCTATACCAATATCGGCAAAGAGCCGGGGCATGTGGGCAATCTCGGCCAGTGGGATTGGCAGAACTACACCGTCGAAGACTATGCTGCGGGATTTGTCAGACTGGATAACGGAGCCAGCCTTGTGATAGAGTCGAGCTTTGCCGCTAACATCAAGGAAGACAAATTCACCACTACGTTTATCGGAACCAAGGGCGGAGCGCAAACCGCGCCGCTGGAGATATACGGCGAGCAGCACGGAACCCTCACCGATACTACACCGTCGGGGTTGAAGCAGCCCAATATTTATGAGTGCGAAATCAGGGCTTTCTACGACGCGATCCGAGACGATACAGATGTGCCTGTTACAGGTGAGCAGGCGCTGAACGTTATCAAGATCATTGACGGCATATATCGTTCCGGGGACGCCGGAAAAGAAGTAACAATAGACTAATCTGCAGGGCGAGGCGGATGCTCGAATCGACCGAATATCAGGCCGGTTTGACGCAGCCTCGCGCTTCTTTAATCTTTGAGAGGCGAGTTTGATTCCCGGCGCGTCGGTTATTTCGAGTTTCCTGCGCAAATATCGTTCTCTGCTCAGCCTGGGCGTCGCAACGCTGCTGGCCGAGCTTGCCTATGCCATCCTCAATTTGTCCGCGCTGCCAATGTATGTTTCGTTTGTCCTCAAACAACAGGCGGCTCTGGGCGTTGTCATAAGCGCTTTTCTTCTCACAGAAGCCCTTTCCAGGCCGTGGTTTGGCGCGCTTGGGGACAGGATAGGGCGCAAGCCGCTGCTCATTGCGGGGCCTTTGGTGACGGCGATCACCGCTTATCTTACCATCAAACTGCAGGGGCCTTATGCAGTCTATGGGCTGCTGGTTCTCAAGGCGATCGATGGACTGGGCAGCGGGGCGCTGTGGATGAACGCATTCGCTGCGGTGGGGGATGTGGTGGAGGAGGAGCATCACAGCGCCGCTATGAGCATGCTCAATGTTACATATATGAGCGGCATCGCGCTGGGTTTCCTTTTCGGCGGGCTGGTAAATCAGGCGTTTCGTTCATATTTGGCCTCGTTTTACCTTGTGTCGATCCTGCTGGTTGTCAGCGTCGTTATCATGTCGGCGCTTTTGCCGAAAAAGATCGGCGGCACGTTTCCTGAACATTCTGCTCCCGGCGACCATGTGGAGTTGACCACTCTGGAAGAGCAACCGGCGGAGTTTAAGCTGTCCAATATCTGGCGCAGTTTTCGGGATGTGCCGGATATGCTGGCGCTGGCGAGCGTGGTTTTTCTCGGGATCGGTATGCTTATGCCTGTGGTCAAGTTATACGCCATACAGCACCTGGATCTCAGCGAGACCGCGTTCGGGCTGGCGGTGGCTCCCATAGCGGCCGCGATGGGTGGCTTTGCAGTGCCGATGGGAAGGCTGGGAGATAAATACGGCAGGTGCGTGGCGGTCTGCTGGGGTTTGTTGGTGAGCGCGATTGCGCTATGGGGGCTGGCGTTGTTTCGAAGTACAATTATCGCGGCAGGCGCGGGGATTGTGATCGGGCTGGGATTTACCGTGGCATTTCCCGCGTGGATGGCTCTTGTGGCCTCGTCGACCTCCGCCAAAAGGAGGGGTGAAATAATCGGCGCGGTGGGGGCTGTGCAGGGTCTCGCTGCGATTATCGGCACTGCTTTGGGCGCGTATATATATTCGAACGACCGTCTGAGTTTTCCGCGGCTCGGATTGGTGAACTACAATGTGCCGTTCTGGTGGAGCGCGATATTGATGACGGCCGGCACTGTGATGGCGTTTACGTGGATGTGCAATCGCAATTGCAGTCGGGATGTAGGGGGCGGGATGAAGCCGTGGCACAGGAAGATGGTTATATTATCATCTATTGCCGGTTTGGTGGCGTTGCTGGGGTGGATAGGCTGCAGATACGCTCAGCCTGTTTCTCCGGACAGAGTCGCGTGGCAGTGGATTCAGCAATTGTATCGCGGCAAGCCCGATAATGCAGTTAAATATACCCTGCGCACGGGGCCGCAGGGGTGGAATGGGGACCTTGCCTCAAGAGAATACTCGGAGTTGTATGTCAGGTATCACGAAAAAATGGACGCCTTGTGGTATACCGTATTCGCTCCCGTTCGGACATCAGATGGCCGCGTAGAGGTAAAGGTGAAGTTCGTTTTTCGTGGCAACAAATATCGCTATGGGCATATTGTGCTGTGCAAACCGGACAGGGAGTGGAAAGTATGCGGCGTAAGGCGGGATAATTTGTAGAATCGGGTTTTATTTGCCTGCCGGCGGCAAATATGGTATATTAAACCTGCACTTTCAAAGGGGAGTAGCATGCCGCTTTTAGCGGATTAATGGAATCAACAACCGTCTTGCGTTGCTGCGTAAGGCTGGTTCCTTTAGACGATCGCAACTTAACATAAAAAGCGATTTCGTGATGCAAGACCTTTGTCCGAGCCGTCAGCGGCCGACAAAGGTCTTTTTTAGTATCAGGCTGCAGGTTCGGATACTCGGCGGGCCGACTGGCCTGCAAAGGAGATATAAACAATTGATGGCGGTTATCGAGTTCATCGGTCTGCTTGGCGTCATCGTGTTCGCTGCATATCTGCTGAGCCGCGGGGCAGAGACGCTTGCGGTGAGATGGGGATTCAACATTGTCGGCAGCATAGTATTGGCGCTTTTGACGACTCTGCCTGAATATGCGTTTGTGTTCTGGGCGTCGATGAAAGGCCAGTATCAGATGGCGATCGGGTCGGCAATCGGTTCCTGCACGCTGCTGATTACCCTTGGATATGGGCTTGTGATTGTGCTGGCGATGTCCAGGTTTAGCAAGCACCCTGTCAGCCTTATCAAGCTGAGCAAGGCCACCCGCATTGACGCTGTCTACCTGCTGGTTACGGCGATCATCGCATTTGCGTTCATTGCCGGTGACAATAAGTTGACTTTTTGGGAGGGCATCATCCTTACGGGGGTGTTGCTGGGTTATGTGTTCCAGGTGTTCAAGAGCAGCACCGGTAGCGATCAGCCTGAAAAAAAAGAACTTTCAAGAAAGCAGATGATCCGAGCGATCGTTGATCTGCTTATCGGCGGCGCCCTTGTCTTTGTATGTTCGGAGCCGTTCGTGGACTCGATGATCCATTTGGCGAGCGCGCTGCACGTCAGCCCGGTTGTCATCGCCGTTGTGCTTGGCCCGCTTGCCTCGGAGATGCCGGAGAAGCTGACGGCGTATCTGGTCGTGTTGAAAGACGGACGAAACGCGGAGCTGGCAGTCTGTAACTTTCTTGGCTCCAAGGTAAATCACAACAGCCTTCTGCTTGCGGTGATGCCTTTCGTTGCTCATGCCAAGGGTCACGACGCCGTGACAAACCTTATGAGCCCGATGTTCGTCGCAATGACGGTGATCACCGTGTTCGTTTCGGGAGTATTGATTAAAGGCGAACTGCAGAGATGGAAGGGCTTTAGCTTGATTGTGGCCTACGTTGGGGCTATGATAATGGCAGTCTATACGCAGCCCGCGATCGGCCCTTAAACTGTTGACGGTTCCAATATGAAATATGCCCTTGGCTTAGACATATCGACTCAGACCATCACCGCTATGCTGATAGGGGTTGTGGAAACCAATGGGTTGCCGACGGAGTTGATTCTGTCTGAGGAATGGATCGCATCGCGACCGTGCAGGGATAATATAAGCCGCAAAAGCCCTGAAGTGTGGGTGGAGTTGGCCAGGGAGTGCATCGAAGGGCTGAAGAGCAAAGTCGGTGAGGCTGAACAAGCCGAGGCGATCGGGGTCAGCACGACTTTTCCGGGCTGCTTTGCAATACTGCGGGATGGAACCGTAGACCCTCGCTTCGTCAGCTTATATGATAACACTGCGGACGATGGCGTATGCGGCGGCGAATTTGATGTCGAGCTTGGGCGGGCGGAGTCCGAAACGCTGAATCGGATGTGGCCGGGCAATATGGCGATTGGGCTTGCGCATCTGATGATATCGCAGGGCTTGTCACTTGAAATGGTCGCCGGTATAGCGCCGCCGAATACCGCGTTTGCATCTCAGTTGCTGCGTGTGTCCGGAAACGATTTCACGTCGTCGGTTGGGATAACGGATTTCAGTGAGGCGGTGATAGGCGGCCTGTATGACGTGCGCAGCGGCTCTCCGCTTCCGCCGGCGGTTGATGATCTACTGACCGGAGTTATCTCCGGGCTTGACTCCCCTACCCTGAGAAATCTGCTGCCCAAAGCTGCGCCTTCGTGGAGAAATATAATTCCCGGCACCGCGATTGACGCTGTTCGTAATTTGTTTGGGCTTGCAGAATTGAAAGGCGTTTCGATAGGCGCGGGTGACAGTCCCCTTGCAGCGCTGGCGTTGTCAAATGACACAAAGACCGTGATAAATGTCCGCGGATCCAGCGATTCCCCGATGATACTGATAAAATCTCCCATAAATCGAAATGTTTCACGTGAAAACGTGCTGCACTATCCAATGCCGACCGCGACCGATCTGACCGATTCTCCGTGGTGCGTGGTTGCGCCGATGCTAAGAAGCGGGCGCGTGTGGGATTGGGTGCGAAGGTTGAGGTTTGACGATGAAGAATACAGAGGCGATGAAGCGTTGGAGGCTCTTGCTCTGCAGGCTGCCGTAAAACGCACGCGAACTCCTCTGAGATTTGATACTGCGTTGGGAGGGGAGCGCGCGCCGGAGTGGGATTCTACTGCTACGGGATCGATTGTCGGGCTGGCGGAGTCGCACACGATTGGCGATATCGCCCTGGCGGCTCTGGAGGGCATGTCCAATACCCTGGCTGAGTGCATAAATGTGATGGAGAGGCGATATCGGGTAAGCGCGGATAATCTGTTGCTGGCCGGCGGTCCTGCAAAAAATCGACTATGGAATTGGATTACCCGGCAGCGCACAGGCAAAAAAACATTTGCTACCACGTTTTCTGATGCATCGGTGCTTGGGGCGGCGCTGCTGGGGTATGCAACGCTATATGACGGAGTCGAAACGGAGCGCGCAGTAGCCTCTCGACTGATGTCATTATCGCGACTGTCCGCGAATCACGAACTGATCGCGCCTGTAGAGGTGAATGCGCCCGCTGCAGAGTTGTTGGAACAGTAAGGCTGATTGTGTCGTCTTAAAACAGAATATAGACCGGTTCCGCCTGCCGGGGGAGTGAGCAACATGGGAAATGGAACGTTGCAGCACTGCCTGCGTGAGTCCAGGAGAACCGCGGATAGAGAGGTTTTTGCGCAAGTGATGGCTCGGCTGTCTTCTTTGCAGGCAAAACGAGCCGAAAAAGAGCAGAAATCAACTAAATCTGACGGCGAAAACACCTGAGTTCTCGGCAGAAGGTCTAACAAAAGAAGGGAAGAGATGGGCATGTCTCTTCCCTCACCTATGTACAATTTCGATAATCAGAGCCATAGCCTGCCGACTGCATAAAGCTCGATCGACGGTCTCTACTTCGCCATCTCAACCAGTTCAACTTCAAAATGCAGAGTGGAGTTTGGCGGAATCACGCCTTGCTCATCGCTGCCATATCCGAGGTCCGGCGGAATGGTCAACTCCCGCACTCCTCCGATCTTCATGCCTTTCAGGCCTTCATCCCAGCCCTTGATCACTTCGCCGCCTCCTACCGTAAATGAGAATGGGCCGCGGCCGGCCTGGCGGGAAGTGTCAAAGACCTTGCCATTATCCAGCCAGCCCTTATATTGAACCGTAACGCGGGTGGAATCGACCACCACGGGGCCTTCGCCGGTCTTTTTGTCCTTATATTTGAGTCCGGATGGAAAAGTGACCACGCCATCTTTATCAGGTTCCGGGGCCGGAGCCGTCTCTTTTGCTTCGGGCGCTGTGGCGGCAGGGGTTTTATCGAGTTGATTTTCTACCTGAGTCGCCTGTGTTCGCTCGGTTTTCTGGCCACAACCTGCGATCAACAGCGACAGTAACACGATTGGAATGAGTCTATGCATTGTAATTTTTACCCTTTCTCAGCGTTGAAGCCATGTTAACGCGCGAACAGGCCGGCGTCAATTGGGCAAATCCTGCATTGAGCAAACCCTGCAGGGGACCTTATGCACAGCCGATTATCGTGGTATACTTTATTTACGATACACGGAGGTTGGGATGCCGATCAGGAAGACTCTGGTTGCTTTGGTTGTTTTGGCGGGCTTTTTGTGCTCGCCGGTGGCTGCAAAAACGTTTGCCGAGGGTGTGGGTGATGCCACCGCGCCTTTGGTTGCCATTGGAATTGCAGCTACTTATCTGGCTTCTGATGAGAATAAAACGGCGAACGCCGCGAGAGTGGCCGACGCTGCAATCATATCGGTGGGTCTGGCGGAGGTCATTAAACCGAATTTGAATGTAGACAAGGCCAGGTTTCGTCATGGCTTCCCCAGCGGCCACGCTTCCATTGCGTTTGGCACGGCGGCGGCTATGGGGGAAGTGTTTCCAAAAAATAAGTGGTTGTATTATACTGGAGCCGCGCTGATAGGCTGGAGCCGGGTTGAATCCGGGGCGCATTCATGGGGTGATGTTATCGGCGGGGCAGCTTTGGGTATAGGTGTAGGAAAGTGGTCAGTGTCATCGCCAAATGGCTTGATGCTGGGACGGGTTTTCAGGTTTTAGATATATGATAAGAGTTGGAGTTATCGGAGCTTCTGGTTATGCCGGCGGCGAGCTGGTCAGATATTTGATTGGTCATCCCGGCGTTCAGATTACGTATCTGGCATCCGGCACATACGCCGGAAAGCATTTGTCGGCTGCATATCCTAGTTTGCTTGGGCAGGACCTGCCTTTGTGTGAGGTATATGACGCTGATTCTGCGGCGGATAAGGCGGATTTGTTTTTTCAGGCGCAGGGCAACGGAATAGGGATGAAGGTCGCGCCTGCGCTGTTGCAGTACGGTAAAAAATTCATCGATGTGCCGGCAGATTTTCGGCTCAAAGACCTCGACGAGTATGCGCACTACTACAAAATGGAACATACCGCTCCCGAACTGCTGGAAGAAGCGGTCTATGGGATACCGGAACTGCGCGCCGATGAGATCGCGAAGGCCAGATTGATCGCGAACTGCGGATGCTATGCAACAGGTGCGATACTTGCACTGGCTCCTGTGGCTGCGTCGGGAATTGGCGACATGGACTCCATAATCGTCGATTCTAAATCCGGCGTGTCCGGCGCGGGGAGATCGAAATTAGACGTTTCGGGCTTGTTTTGTGAGGTAAACGAGGGATTTAAGGCATACGCGGTAGCTGGCCACAGGCATACTGCCGAAATCGAGCAGGAGTTGGGCGCGCTGGCCAAAAAAGATATCAAAGTGTCCTTTACGCCGCATTTGATTCCCCAGAACAGGGGCATTTTGACGACTGCTTATGTCGATACCGGGGCGTCAACTGATGAGCTTGCGGCTCTTTATAACGATTTTTATCTCGATAAACCTTTTGTAGTGATCCTCGAAAAGGGGCAGCAGCCGAATACCAAGAACGTGTTTGGGACCAACTACTGCCATATTGCCGTCACCCTGGATCAGCGCACCGGCAGGGCAATCATCACCAGTGCGATTGATAACATGGGCAAAGGCGCGGCGGGACAGGCCGTGCAGAATATGAACTTGATGTGCGACTTCGAACAAACAACCGGTCTAATGTTGCCGGCGGTCTATCCATAAATCGCGTTGCAGCATATTTAGCGGGGCTTTTGTTGGCGATACTGCTATGTGCGGGGCGGTGTGCTGCCGCTGATGGCGCGCTGGCAGAGGCGTTTGTCGGCGCTGAAAAGGTAGACCTGCGCACGTGTGATGTTTCGTCGGTTGTTACGCTCAGAGAAAAAGTGGGGATTCCGCCTCCCTCTACCCCTGTTCTGGTCAAGGTTTTCGAACGAAACGCGCTGCCCGCAGTATTGAGACCATCATTTGCACAGGAGGGGGCTGCCGGGGTGACGATTAATGGAAAATATATCGCAATCATCAAGACCGAACTTCGAGATGAATACGCCGATATCCTTAGACACGAACTTGTCCACGCCTATATAACCCTGGCCTCCCCTGCCCCGCTCCCGCTGTGGTTTCAGGAAGGCAGCGCGGTTCATTATTCGATGGGGAAAAATCGCAAATTCTATGGTCAAGCGGTAAAGGAACAACCGGGAGTGGTCATTGGCAAAACTGTGGAGCTTCCGGAGAGCTACAAGCAGCAGCTTCAGACTTTTAACTATATTCTCGATACAGTTGGAGAACAGCAATTCAACGCCTGGTATAAAGAGGCCGTTATGACCGGTAACGTAGACCCGCGACCTTTGCTTGGCCTCGATTCGCAGACAGCCCAAGGCTCAAAACGCAGTGGCAAGCGCCCTACCCTGTGGCTGCTTGGGGTGATGGGAGGCATACTGGCAGTCGCGCTTGTAGTTGCATTCATCGCTGCAAGACAGAATCGCGAATATTATTGACCGCCATCCGCCAGCGTCAAATCCCCCGAACCAGGCAGTATTAAGGCCCGCCATAGCCTTCCGCGATCGTAGTACGTGCTGCTGATCGCGTTTAGTATCACATATTTGCCCGGAGCCGGCGGAGTCGTGCCGGGACAGATAACCCTGACTCCGATTATGCCGGATCCGTCGTCACATCCGGAGCCATCATCGATATAGAACCAATCAGACCCTGTGTCAACTACTCTGCCGGTTACTCGCACGAGAAGACCTGTGTTATTCAATCCGACAGCGTACATCAACTCAACATTGGACTCAACAAGTTTGTATTCCATCACGGCGCTTTGCAAACCGAAAACAGTCCCTCCGAGCGTGCGATTGCTCAACAGGAACGGTCGAATCTGAGCGCCGGTGCCGATTTCTTCGATGGCGTCGGCGTTGAGGGTGCGTTCACCATTAGTAGTGTTCATGTGGCCGGTCATGTTGACGATCGATGATATGGACAAATTCTCGGCGCCGGTTATCTTGATTCCTGCCTGCCTGTTGGGTTCTTCGACATAGGTATGCTCATCGAGCGCGCAGGTGACGACTTTGCCGCTCAGCCGGATCAGGGAACCGTCGGGAATAGATTTGGCGGCAGCGATACTGACATTTGGGATGATGGAAAATGTCGCGTCGGATTCGTCGGATACGGTATCATCAAGTGTGCTGACGCGCACTCGGTAATCTCGGCTGCCCGGCAGGTATGATGTGTTCCACGTAAAAGTGCCTACTGTGTAGCTTAAGGATTGTGCGCCCGGGATCTGTATCCACTGAGAGTCCGGGGCGGTGCAATATTCAATTTTGACCAGGTCGGATTCCTCCCAGCCTCCAGAAGCTGAGAAGGTGATCGATATATCCGAACCCGTCGAATAGGACTCACCGCCATCAGGGGAAATAACTTTGATCTGGCGTGGTTCAACGGGCGGAACCGCGGCCTCTCGAATTAGTGCATATTGGGTTTGCAAAGGATCTGAATACGGGCCGAGAATTACGATTCGACCTTTGTCCGGAACCTCGCGATACGCTGCATAGCAATAAATATCATACTCGCGGCTTCCCGTCAGCAGGCGGGCATCCTCAGGCATCTTATCCGTAAAGAAAGCGGCGTTGCCCGGCAGCGAATCAATGATTTGGCCGACGGCATAGTTCTTCGTTATCGGGTCAGCCAGCCAAATCTCCTGGTCTTCAGGGTTGGAGGCATTGGTCCAGTAGCCCATACCGGGGATTATCGTATATCCGTTACTGCCTTGTGCGTCCGGCCACATCCAGCCCGTGTAGGCGACATACGCTGCAGCGCTGTCCAGCGCTATGATAATCTTGCCGGGCTGAAACCAGTTGGAGACGGTCTGCATGCAGTCGATTGGAACGGCATCGTCCGGCAGGATCAAAACGTCCTGCCCTTCTATGCCGATGGAGCCTTGTTCCCCTTTTAGATTTGTGATAACGCTGACCTGAAATCTATGTTCAGGGTCGGAGTTCAGGATATTTGATACCTGTTCCCATGAGTTAGTGTTGCCGAACTGGAAATAAAATGGGTTGTTTTTGGAATTGTATACCCCGACATAGATTTTCTGGCCAATGGAGAATGAATAGGACCCGGTTTCCGGCAGGCGCGCAGTCTTTGAGTCTAAAGAAATATCGGTAGCGGTTATGTAGTAGCTGATCGTATCGTCGATAGCAGCAGGGCCGGGGATATTTCCCGTATATGTATCGTCGGCTCCAGGCTCCATTGGTATGCTTAAAACCGGCCCATCATTGATGCTGTAGTGCACAAAGGCGTTTTTGACGTCGAGATCGTCGGTTATTATGGCGGTTACAGGATATGGTCCGAATTTGTTGGCTGTGTTTGCAAGCGGCGTGTGATCGATATGCGGAGGCTCGATATCAGCTTTGATTTGAAATGAAAATAGCGATTCCGGCGCATCAGATGGCAGGACCGATGTTTCCTCTGCGCTGTCTGATGCCTCGAAATAATAATATACAGTAGTGCCATAATTTTGCGCGGGTATCGTTGAGCTGTATTGCGTGCCGCCAAGTGGTTGCATTACCTGGGTTGTGAAGTCCGCCGAACCTGAAGTTTTCCAATGAAGCAGAGGGTTATCGGCAGCAATAGGGGTTGTGGTGTTCACCGAGGCCTGGACAAGATAAGGCACGGCGGCTTCGTCGGTGTCCCTTAGCGGAGTATGAGAAATTGTGGGCGCCGAGGGATATCTCACAGATGGGTCGCCGTAGACGTTGAACACGCAATGGTTCATCCAGGTGTTGTTCGGAACCTCGGTCAGCGTGGCGTAATGAGCGTCCCCGCAGGGCAGATGGTCGCGGATCAATTTGATCGCGTAGATGTATGCGATGCCGGCGTTGGTGTCGGTGTTGGTATATTTGGTCTGGCCGGGCATATACCACGATACGCGAGTGGCGCTGTTTGTGGCTATTGCTCCCTGCTTGAGCAGAGCATAACCCAAATTGTCGCTTCTTTCCGGAGTGCCGTTGAGACAGGAACACTGGAACGTGAACAGCGGATAATCGTCGTCGAGATACTGACAGCGACTGGTGTCGATAACTTCGCTTGCCGTGGTTGCGTTTCCGTGGGTCCACCAGAAATGGAAGCCCGCTCGCTGGTGCCAGGCGTTCAGCGCGGTATCAAAAGTGCAGGGAGTAAACTCCGGAGGCGGAGTCAACCCGTAGTTATTTTCGTAGACTCGCGTGGCAGTCATACCCGCCGGAATCGCGGCATCGGCTTTGATCGCCTCTCCGAGTTGATACGCAGGAGTGCTGCCGTCGGATGGCTTCATGCTGAGAAGAACATTGCGCAGCCAGTCGCCCTTGATTGCGCCGGATTCGTAGTTAATTGTTTTATCCAGAATGGAATCGACGTTGGATACGTCGCCATAACATGGGATTCTTCCTACAATGACCTCCGGGAAAATATCCACCCCACCCGCTCCAAAGTCACCTTCCTGTTGTCCGAAGAAACCATCGCCGTTGAGGTCCCAATTGCCTGTGAGATCGGCGTAATAATAATCCGATGGCGCTTCGCGATAGGCATCGACACTGTAGTAGCGGGGCCAGAGCATCTTCATAGGCACATCCCCTGATGCAGGGTCAGGGTTGCCAATCAGCAAAACGTATTGTATCTGTTTGGATATATAATTGGCTGCCAGATATGACCTGATATTTTCCGCCGCTTCGTCGCCGGTTCCGCCACCCCAATCGTTCTCCGTCGCCACCTCAACAGTGAATCCTCTGCTGGCCTTGTGAGCCACAAATGCGGAGAGATTTTGGCTGGCGGAAAGTATATTGGAGGTAGTTATGATCGTGTAACCGGGAGAGGAGCCGGATTGCGCGGTCGAGGACTCGCTAAATGAGGCTGGAGGATTATACCAGGTTTGCGCTTCATCAAAATTTGTTGTGAGATCGCGCACTCGATCAGCAAACAGGCTATCACCAAGAAGCGTCGATGATACGGCGTTGGACTGGATTTTGGTGTCGTAGGAAATCACTATCCGCCCGCCGTTTACCTGCTCGATTGAACCTGTAACAGGGTTATAACGAAGCGGGAAATATCGTATTGTAACAATTTTCCATTTGCGGAGATTGTCAACTCCGATCAATTGCGTATGTGAAGCGGGATACAGTTGGTCGGCGGAATATGTGAGAATGTTTCTGCCGGAGTCGATTTGTTTGTTGTGTCCCCAATCCAGAAACTGCGGTTCAGTTGACCCGATTGCCAGCGGCGGCGCGGCAGCGATAGGAATCTTAATGGCCGCAGAATCGATTTTGTTGTCTATCAATTTGACGGAAACTGAGGTCGCATCCGCGTTTGGCGGGATTATAATACGGATATCCTGCAGCGGCAGAGACGGGTCCCCCGGTGATGACAAATTGGCGTAGTCCGGTGCGGTGACGTGTATCCCATCGGACGTGGTCTCGAATGTTGGCGAAAAAGTGGGAACAGGCACTAAAATGGAGGCAGCCGAGGACGCACCTGCAACAATAATTATGGCAAGGAAAATCAATAATAACTTGCTCAATCCGGGGCCTCCTACGCAGCGTAGCGGCTCTGCGGTCCATCGTCTCCATAACAAAAGGTTACAATTTCAGAATAACCCGATTGTTCTTTCAAGTCAACGGGACGGTAGAATTATTCCATAGTGGGGTGAAAAAGGAAGCTGAAATTGTCAATTCGAGGGCCTGGAAGGGATAAAATGCGTGCACGACAGGCGTGCAGAAAAAAATCTGATTATTTCCAAAATAATACCTAAAGAAATTCTAAGGAGTTGCCGATAAACCGGATAGAGACAAATATCGACGATAAAGGCAAACTCTTCGAAAGAAGGGGACGCAAAGCCTACGGGACTAAACATCGGTGAGATGTATGTCGGCTGGGCTGCCGTTCTCAAGCTTCGGGGTTTGCCTTTTTGGCGTTTGAGGCGTAATATGATGGGGCAAATCAAACCGGAGCTGTATGGAATCTGAGGAGGAAATAAAAAATGAAAATATCAGGTGTGGAATCCAACAAAGCCTCCGTGAACCAAGGAGCGGCTCAGGAAAAGATTCTTCCGGAAAATAGGCCGAAGAGATTTGTAAGCGGTCAGCATGCAGCCGAGAAAAAGTTGTCCCCGCTGGAACACGGGATGAAGG
>JAAYKE010000150.1 GCA_012522575.1 Armatimonadota bacterium
ATGTCATTCCGAGGCGAATGCCGAGGAATCTGCTTTTTCCATTCCCTTTTCTACATTTCGCTTCTTTCGCCCTTTCGCGTTTTACGAAAAACAGATTTCTCACTTCGTTCGGTTTAGAGGTTATAAGAGCGTTTCCCTTCCCTGCAATCTCACCTCACATCAAACCCCGCCAACTGCTCCGCCATCCACTTGCGGCGGTCGGTGCCGAATCGGAATGTTCCGAAGGGAATCTGCTGCTTGGTGATCTCCGGGTCGTTTGATGTCCACGTCCACAGAATCAGCCCGGCATCGCGCACGGCGTCGGCGTATTGTTGCGTCATCGTGTGATATTGCAGGTTCAAGCCGTCGAGGTTGGCGTCGAGTGCGGTCTGGATTAAATCTTTGCTATAGGGCAATTTCTCCCCGGTCTGCGGGTCTTTGGAGTATGATCGTATCAACAGAGTCTCCAAATCCGGCATCATTTTTTTGGACTCTGTTACCACATCCAGCCCGAAGCTGATGGAAATAACCTGTGATCTTTTGCCGCTGGCGTCGAGAATATCCCGAATAGCGGGCAGAGCCTCGACTCCACACTTGATCTCCAAAAGCAGTCTCGCTTCTCCCGGCGGAATCTGCTCCAGCGCCTCCTCAAGAAACGGCATCTTCTCCCCGGCATACTGCTCGCCCTTCCATCTGCCCACGTCCAACTTGCGCAACTCAGATGAGTCGGTATCTTTTATCACCAAATCAACCCCGGCGGCTCGACCGGTAGTCCCATCGTGACTGACCATGATTCTGCCGTCGCGTGACATATGCACGTCCAGCTCAACCGAAACCGCGCCCCAATCCCACGCGAGTTGAAGAGCAGCAAGAGTGTTCTCCGGAGCGATGTAGGATTCGCCCCTGTGTGCTGTGAGTAACATAAAACCCCTCCGTATCTCTCTGATCGATAAAATGCTGACACATAGCGAAACAATATGCTCGCTTGTATACCCGCCACCACCTTCACATGGTATCATAAAACAGTTACGACGACCGACTGCTGATGCAATTCATAACGCAAGGGGGAATAAATTATGCATCGTATCATATTTATGCTGTGTCTGATCGCGCTTTCGAGCGCCGGATTGTGTGCAGTGCGCGACCTGTTTTCCGATACATGGGTGGCAACTGACGCCTTGGGCAGGTCAATGCCGGGGATAGAAGAGGTTGGGCCGGTGAAGGACGACCAGCGTAGGGTGGTGGGCATTTTCTACATAACCTGGCATCGCGACTCACTCCACGGCATCAAAAAACCATACGCAGCCGATGTCACAAAGATTCTCGCCAAAGACCCTTCGGCACGCCTGGATGCGGCGCACCCGTTGTGGACCGAGTCATCTTTCCACTGGGGAGAGCCGGAGGTCGGTTATTTTCTGAGCAGGGACGAATACGTCATTCGCAGGGATATGTCGATGCTGGCCGATGCCGGAGTCGATGTGCTCATAATGGACGTCACCAACGCGGTGCGATACTGGGAAGAATGGGATGTCGTCTTCCCGGTTATGCAAAAGATGAAAGCCGAGGGCAACAAAGTCCCCCAATTCTGCTTCTGGGCATATAACGGCCCGGTGGTGACCGTAGTTCAGGACCTCTATGACAGGGTATATAAAGAGGGCAAATACAAAGATTTGTGGTTCCATTGGGACGGCAAACCCCTGCTGCTATACAACTCCAACCCGGAAATTGACGCCAACGGCAGAAACGAGAATCCGGGGGAATATTCAAAGGAAATCACGGACTTCTTCACCCTGCGCACGATGTGGTGGGGATATTATGAATGGGGAGGCAAGCGGTTCATCGGAACCGAGGATAACTGGAGTTTCGGATATGATTTGGGAGACCAACGAGTGCGGTCGCTGACTCCCGAACAGAAGGTGTCCACTCATAATGGAAAACGAGAGCAGGCAGCCGTGACCCCTGCGCAGCACTCATCGACTATGATCGGCAAATCCTGGTCGACCAAAACAGGCCAGCCCAAGCTAAACGAACAGGACCTCCCTGAACCGACATTAGTTCCCTGGCTTGGCAAGGCCGCGGAGAACCCTGAGGGATATGGCATCTATTTCCAGGAGCGATTCGACGAAGCCCTGCAAGCCAACCCGGAGTTTCTATATCTCAACGACTGGAACGAGTGGACCGCCGGCAAATATCAGCCCGGCGACGGAAAGACCGTGGGTTTCCTTGGCCGAGACAGTTCGTTTGTGTTTATTGATCAATACAACTCCGAGTTTAATCGCACAATTTCCCCGATGAAAGGCGGCTACACGGACAACTACTATATGCAGATGGCTCAAAATATCCGCAAATACAAAGGCGTGCGGCCGATTCCCGAACATCGAGGCTACAGCGACATAAAAATCGACGGCAGCTTCGATGACTGGAAAAAAATAAAGATCGAATATCTCGACACAGTCGGCGACACCGCCCATCGCGACTATAAGGGCTATGGCGGCTTGCATTATAAGGACAACCTCGGTCGAAATGACATTGTAAAAAGCAAGGTAGCGGTGGATTCCGATATGGTCTGCTTCTATGTGGAAACCAATGAGCCGCTCACATACCACACAGGACCGAACTGGATGCTGCTGCTGATCGACGCCGACAACGATCCGCAAACGGGCTGGTATGGATACGATTATCTGATAAACAAGAACGTTTTGGACGATAAAAAGACCACGATTATGCGGTATGATTCCGACAAGAATGAGTGGCAATCCGCAGCCGAGTTGAGCTATCGCTACAAGGACAAGGCTATGGAGATAGCCGTGCCGCGTTCCCTTTTGGGCTTGACCGATCGCAGCTTCACCTTCGATTTCCACTGGTGCGACAACCCGAAAGACCTCATCGATCCGATCTCTCTGTGCACCGCCGGGGACAGCGCTCCCAACAGGCGGTTCAACTACAGGTTCACGTGGAGGAGATAATCGGGTTTGGATTGCGACTACATATTAGTGTGATTCGGAACGCAATAAAGAGAGGATGTGCGTTATGAGACTTGTCGCAATGGTTCTGGTTGTTTTGTTTATCAGTTCGCTGACAGTATATGCGGCCGCAGAGGTCGAGAAAGTCACGGTGCCGCAGGGAGCCGAGGTTGTGTTGATATTCGATAAAGCCGTAAGCTCAAAGACCGCTAAAGCCGGGGATGCGGTTGCTATGCACGTGCGCGATGACGTCAAAATATCGGACAAAGTGGTTTTGAAGTCCGGGACAAAAGTGACCGGAGCTGTTGCTGAGGTCACAGGTCAGAAGCGATACGGCGTCAACGCCAAACTGCGGATTGTTCTGAACCCGGTCCAAAGCGCCTATGACGGCACGCTCACCCTGGAGCCGCGCTCAAAAGGCAGGCAGGTTGGCGGAAAGAAGACAAACGAAGCTGCCGGAGCGACAGCCGGTGGAGCTATCGTGCTCGGCCCGGTGGGATTGGCGGGCGGATATTTTATACGCGGCAAGGCAGTCCAGATAAAAGTCGGCGACCAACTGGTCACTGAGGTATCCAAAACGACAATTCTGCAGCGCTGATAGCGTCGCCGAGGCGTACATAAAACTCATACCTGCTTCGGGACATTTTCCATCCCGGAGCAGGTTAGTTTGCCTGAGCATCAAATTTCTCGATATCGTCCTCGTTGACAGTCGACTTGCTATATGTTATTATCACTCTCCGTGCCGCATCCCCTTCAGGAATCGCTTCGTACGACACATATTACTCATGAGCAGTAAATGTGCGCGCCGGTTTGGGAAGAAATTGCCCAGGGAACACATCTATGGCCGGCGCGGGCGGCAACTAGTCGAAAACAGGATAATATAAAATGGCGAAATCGCTTATCATAGTCGAGTCACCGGCAAAAACCCGAACTCTGCGAAACTTTCTGGGCGCGGATTATACGATCGAGGCCAGCATGGGACACG
>JAAYKE010000151.1 GCA_012522575.1 Armatimonadota bacterium
ACTCATCGACGTATACTTCTCTCACGGCGTGTTCCTCCTTTTGCATTCGTGACAATCGCATCTTAGAGAGAGGAATGCGCCTTACCTACCTCAGCTCGATTTTACACACAACATTGTACGCTACCTTTTGCTACTTCTGACTAATGATATTCAGCCGGTAGCTGACTTTCATTTCCGCAGAAAAAGCTTGGTGGCGTCCTGTTTCTTGGCTGACATAATGAGGTATCTTGAATACCTTGTGACTGTGCGCTATAATCTATTGAGTACCATCATATCACGCTTCCATGGAGCGACCATTTCTATGCCCACCAACATCGAAACCGGCTTTCAGCAGGATCAAGGGCAGACCGTTCATCGGATAGCACAACAACTACTGGGCAACCTCGTACAGGAGCAGCAGTACGTTGGCGATGTATATTCGATCAACTATGAGGCAGCTTTAGTCCAAATCCATGATTTTCATCGTCAGCGCGTTGGCGGGATTCCGAGCTTATCATTTCTTCTTGCTACTCGCATTATGCCTTGGAAGAGTAACACGGCTTTAGATTATAAACAGGAAGACTGTTCGGTGATTCTGTTGCGAGTATTGGATGCAGCGGCACTTCCAAACGATGTGGAAGCCCAACGCGTTCGTGTTGAGACAGCACAAAGAGTAAGTGGAGAGACCGGCGTTCATTGGGATGAAGCTGATAGCATGGACCCTTACACGCACAACTTATTGTCCTTCGCCGGTGTAAAGTGCCGTGTTATTGGAACGTTCTACATTGATAAGCGATCAGATGAAGCGGCTTCGGATGACCTGGTTCTTCGGTTCGGCGGTGATATTTCCAATTACTATCCCAACCGCGGCCTTAAGGTCTACAAGCCCAACGCTGACGCCCTGAAAGCGGTGGTCAATTATCGAGATGCTGACAGAACTGATCCCGATTTTCCGAACCCACACCCTGTTATCGTTGGTGACGTGAGATACGCTTCCACTAACCGTGGCTTCCAAGGTATATCCAACGTGGAAGTTGCTATCTCTCCTGAGGATTTGCTCGGTCAGAAAACAGCACTCTTTGGAATGACTCGTACCGGTAAATCCAATACAACAAAGATTATAGCGAAGTCGGTGTTCGACCTTCGCTTCTCTCAGGACAAAAAGCGCATAGGACAGTTGATATTCGACCCTAACGGCGAATACGCGAATGAGAATGTGCAAGACTCAAGCAACGAGCTAAATCCTTCTGCGCTGAAAAATGTGTGGAAAGCCAACAATGGCTGCGAAAATGATGTAGTTACGTACGGACTACTCCCACACAACAACGACCCGAAGCGAATACTCATGAAGCTGAACTTCTATGAGGAAGACAATCTCCAGATTGGCAAGGAGATAATCAACGCAGCGCTTGAGAAAGATGAAACGAAATATGTAGGCAACTTCAGGGATGTAGTTTTCGACCCGCCGTCGTCTGACGATAAGTCCGCATTCACCCGATTTAACCGGCGCATACTGGTTTATAGGGCTTTGTTAGCAAAAGCAGGACTGTCGGTTCCCACTACGATCAAACCTGATACTAAGGGGCTGTTTGGGGTTGATTTGCTAAAAGCTTTAAGAGAAGGCAAAGGCGACAAATCAGGTGACTATCAAAGCGCGGCGTCTATCTTGGAGAAATCGAATCCATCTTGGGCAGCTCTTGCAGTTGCATTTGAGACGCTCAGGGATTTTATCAACGACGGAAGTCGTAGCGGCTATAGCAGCTTTAATGAAGAATATATCCGTAAAAGCTCGACCGGCAGCCCTTGGGCCGACGAAGACCTAAAAAAACTCCTTGAGATGTTTGCACAACGAAACGGAGCACGTATCATAGGACGCATCTCATCTCAACACACTGATTCAACCCTGTCAGACTATGCGGCAGATATATACAAGCACTTGTTGAATGGCAAGCTGGTGATCGTGGATCAGTCAAGCGGAGAACCGGCAGTCAATGACTCATCCGCTCGCCGCATCGTGCAGATGATATTTGATAGCCAGAAGACCGTCTTTAGGAGTGGCGAGAAGCCTCTTCCAGTGTTGATCTATGTAGAAGAAGCTCATAACTTGCTACCTCGTGATTCGGAATCTGATTTACAGGACATCTGGGTGAGAACGGCCAAAGAAGGCGCTAAATATCGGATTGGCATGGTGTATGCTACTCTAGAAGTCAGCAGCATTCAGAAGAACATTCTGAAGAACACCGCTAATTGGTTCATTGGCCACCTCAACAATACTGATGAAACCCGCGAACTCTGCAAGTTCTATGACTTCGCGGACTTCGAACCCTCAATCCGCAGAGCGCAGGACCGCGGCTTCCTCCGGGTTAAAACGCTGAGTAACCTGTTCGTAGTACCAGTGCAGGTCAAGCGGTTTGAGGTATAGATTATGCCATACGAGGGTGAATACGCACGTTATGGGCCTATTAGAAGGGTCGCAGAAAGCAGTAGAGTTCGCGAATTGCTTGGTAGTTATCGTATTAGGGAGCAGGAGCGCGATCCTTCTCAACAGTCTGCATCGACTGTCCAAGTTCAAGTTTCTGAGTGGAAGCCAAACCTTGTGTTTGCCCTTGATGGCAGCTATCTGACAGTTCCTATTCGAAACGGCTATCCTGGGGCAGAGGCAGCGTACGTGACAGTCGCATCAGTCTTGTTAGACATGGAGAAGGTGCGACTATTAGGGCAGTGCAGACCATTCGATCCCATTGAGCTTCGCAAAACCGAAAGTACGGGTAGTACCGATTGGGCACTTCCTGGCTGCAACGTTGTCTTTCAGAACGAAATATCCGCGGTGGCATCATTGCGGCGCTCGCTCTATCAATGGTTTTCATCGGAAAGAGTTGCGCAAGACAGCGAGTCGCTGCTTGATACCTACGAGGCATTGTTGGCTTATAAGCCGTCATCACACGACCAGAAGTGCCCCTATGCATCTGAAGATGGTTGCCCACACGACTACAACCGAGGAAGTGGTGAGTATAGTTGCACGTGTGAGCGGCAGCGACCGCTGTTCTCTACCGATGCTCTGAGAATCCATGAAGGGATGCTTCTCGGTGGCACCAATGGCGCGATGTATGCTGAGATAATGCAAGTCGTTGAGCGGCTTTGGGTGATCCATTTACTAAGGTGGCTAGAGAACAAAGGCTGGCTCTCCAGCCTCAGACGCTTAGCAATTGTGCTTGACGGCCCTTTGGCGGTATTCGGCCATCCCGCATGGCTGAGCCAAGCTATCTCACAAGAGCTCTGCCGCATAAATGAGCTTGTAAGAAGAGCCACAGGTGGCGAAGATATACTCTTGATGGGAGTGGAAAAGAGCGGTGCTTTTGTACAACACCTTATCGATCTCGACACTCAATCAAATGGTTCGCCGGGAGTATTCCCAATCGGGTCAGCGCTGCTACTTGATGACAGCTACATAAAGCGGAACATTGTCTTCTCCGACAGTACAAAGCCTTATGGAGTTGACACCTACTTCGGGCGCAAGTTCTTCTACAAGAGCAGAAACGGATCACTGATAGTTGCTAGCTTGCCATTTCTCCACGACCACCATAGAGATACATCGCGAGCAGAGGAATCGCAGTTTCCACGGTTGATAGATGCTGCAGGCATGCTAGATGACCTAATCTGCTGCCGTTATCCGAATGCAATTACGCCTCTGGTATCTGCACATGCCGAAGCTGCCATACCACTGAACTTGGGTAGGAAAGTGCTTGAGGAATTAGCAAGGGAACTGATGGAAGGCGCAGACGCATGACAGCAAGTGCCGCTGATCCGAAGAGCTTCTCTACTGCCATTGGTCGTTGGGCAGGTGTAGGTCCATATTATGCTATGTTCCCAGTTGATTTCGCGTTTCAAGTGATCCGCGACTATACCGACGAGGGAGAAAGCATAATCGATCCATTCGCTGGTCGTGCTTCAAGCGTTTATGCAGCATCAGTTCAAGGCAGGCGCGGGTTCGGTGTTGAGATAAACCCGGTAGGTTGGGTCTATGCGCAAGCCAAATTATCACCAGGTAATCCAGAATATGTTATTCGTCGGATCAAGCAAATCATGGGTTACGCCATGGATGAAAAGAACCTCAACATGGATAGCTTGCCGGAGTTTTTTTCGTGGTGCTATGCGGGTGATGTGCTCAAATTCCTGCTTTCGGCTCGCCAACGCCTCAACTGGGCAACGAGCAGCACTGATGCAACCGTAATGGCATTGATTCTTGTGTATCTTCACGGCAAACGAGACCAATCTCTATCAAACCAAATGCGTCAAGGCAAGGCAATGAGTCCCGAATACTCAGTAAGATGGTGGCAGGAAAATGGTATGTTGCCGCCCGCGGTTGATCCTGTCGATTTTCTCGTGAAACGGGTTGAATGGCGTTATGCCAAAGGATTACCGAGTTTAACGGCCTCAAGAGTAGTGATGGGCGATAGCACACAAGTAATCAGGCGCCTTCGCGTCCATGATAGAAGTTGCTCGACACAGCAGTACAAGCTGCTGTTCACGTCACCACCATACTATGGCGTCACCAATTATTACTATGACCAATGGCTTCGCCTGTGGATGCTTGGCAGCTCATCGCTACCTGTATACGGTGAGAGTAAGTGGAAAAGGCGCTTTGACAACCGGATATTTTACAAAGAATTACTCTCAGCGGTTTTCGGTGGTTGCGCGCCACATATGACGCCTGATGCTATCATTTATGTTAGGACTGATGCCCGCGAGTTTACGCTGCAGACTACTCTTGAAGTATTGCAGGAAGCATTCCCTAACAAGAAGGTTGACATCCAACTTCGTCCACTGGCAAAGAAAACCCAAACAGCATTGTTCGGAGATTCTTCTGCCAAACCTGGGGAGGTTGACATAATACTGACTCCTGCCTAGAAAGTATATATGACTTGTAGGAACTCGTGGGCCACACCGTCTTTCATTCGGCCCGAACACAATACACGAACTGGCCATATTCCACCGACAGCAAGTAACCGGTAATTGGCGGGTGGTTTTATTACGACTGATAACGGAGGGGCAAGCAAGTTATGAGGTATCAACCAAAGCTGGAGTTCGCAAGCCTTCATTGCAAGTTCGGGGATAAGAACCTACTGGACTACCTTGACGAGATAGTACTACCCGCCTTTCTCGATGAGAGCCTGAAACGCAAGCGAGGCGGTAGTAATTTCTTCATCTACAACAGCGGACTCGTTGTACTTGAGGATGGAGATATCCCAGTGGTCGCGCTAATTGGTCATCTGGTCAATGATACTGTCTTCGAGAGCAATCAGCTTTTCGATACATCAAAGGGCTTAGTCCCTGATAACAACAGGATGCCCACATCTCCGTCTTCGCTGTTTGCGTTGATATTGAATAACCACATGCTGCTTTACCTAGAGGAGATGAAACACGCGCCTGGAATGAAGAGTTTTCGTGCAACCATCGGAGACTTCATGCGGAGGAAGCACAAAGAGTTCATAAAGCGTCTGAAAGAAGGGAAGGAATTGGGGCTGTCCGACTTGGAGTTGTGGGAAGAGCATCCAGCTCCACGGCTTGAACTTGTTCCGCTCTCTACAAAGGATGTATTGAAGGACTTTGTGTACCGTTTCTCACGCCTACAGGAAGTAAGAATCCAATTCATCAATACGAATGATGGCGTACACAACAGGGATCTGTTTGAGGCACTGCAGGAGGATAAGGGACTTTATGGTTCAGACAATACAACGCTGAGCCACAAGAAAGCCGACGGACTTAATAGAGATACTGCCTACGAACAACTTAGCGAGTTGCCTGAAGACGGAAATGCCAGATTTGCTCTTGCTGGTCGTGACATGAATGGCTTTCGACTGGCTGGGAATACAGATGACCTACGATTGCGCGTTCCAATGACGCACCTCCCTGATGATATAGTTCAGCGTGTTGCTGCTATGTACGGTAGCTTCAAGGCAAATATCCAAGGGGCGGCATTCAAGTTGGAAAGTACAACCGAAAATATCGCTGCCAAGCTACGCGAACTACGGAAACGGTTGTAACAGGTATGCTATGAAGACTCGTGATCTTCCAGACGATTTTGATTCATCTGACCTTCTCAAAGAAAATGACCTAAAAGACATCTACCTGGCCTGTCGGCATTTGCCTCGCAGCAGATTCTGCACTTTCACAACGCTTGCAATTTTGCTATTGCTCACATTGCACACGTGGCTTGCACAGCAGTCGGCTTCGCACATAGCTGATGCGTTGCGGACGGTGTGCGATGCTGGACTCAACTTTGGGGCATCTATACTTGGATTCCTAATAGCTGGTTTCACCATCTTCGCAACAATGACCCGCCCAGACTTGCTGTTGTATATGGGTAGGAAACAGGAGAAACAGAGTAGACTGAGCTATTTGAAGTACAACTATTTCGCTCTAATGGAAGTATTCATACTCTATGGAGTATTTGTAGCCGTCTGCCTTTTCACTAGGATATTCCTACCTGCAGGCAGTGGCCTATGCAGACTGATTCGGCAATTGCCGCCTGATAGTCAGTACTGGCTGCCTCACATAGGCTATGTATTTATCGGCACGCTGTTTTTCTACCTAATACTGATGTTGATGTTCTTCATCTGGAATGTATACCACATTGTAATGACGGGACTGACATGGGATATGTTGGAGTATGAGAAGGGGAAGAAGAGTACGGAACTCGATATGGAATCCGAGGTGAATGCAAGCTCTTCGGCAAACGAGGAAATCAGTGCTCAACCAAACTCGAACTAGCTTGGATAGGACTCAAATAACGAAATAACTGGTACTCCATGAGTGTTTTGCTAACCTTTAGACAGTTCACCTATGAGAAGCCAACACGAGGAACACCTAAGGGCTTGAGCGATGCGATGACTGCAAGATCAGTGACCGTCTGAACCCCATTCTCCATGCGTGACATATCCTGCTATGCCGCGTTCCAGCCACCATTAGTCAGACTGGCAATCCGGGCCAAAGCTCATCATTTCTCTTCCATTACACGCGGGGTTGTGCCGCAAATTTACAGTGCACAACCCCGGTGAAATAGCTATGAATCAGTCAAGGTTGCCTTATGAGCTTTGCCGCTTCCTTGTCCGCGACAGAATCCCAGCCAATCCGCATGCCAACACAGCAAAGGCGGACGGTTCGGGGACTGGCACTATCTGACCTTCATTCACAGTGAAGTTATCCAACGCCAAGTATACAGGCGAGCCTATTTGACTATCGGCATAGTTGTGATAAGCAAGAACAATGTTCACATCATTCGTGGCATAGGGAGAAGAGCCCAGAGATACCCAGTTACCCGCCGATAAGTAGTATGCTATTGCCGCGCTTCCTACACGCACTAGCCTAAGCGTACCTGCAGTATTGGTAGTCTGTGCTTCAGATACGAAACCATAGACATCAGAACCCGCAGGGCTGTTGTAACGCCATACACCTCCATCTGATGTTGTAAGCCCGATACCGCCATTGTCGAAATGTGACCCGTTGAACAAGACTTAATCGACTTGCACATCGAAGTCACCTCTGAGTTGGAAGAGGCTTCGGCAGCTAAGCGAAGCTGTAAGGCTGTTGATTGGTGCTGGTATGGAGTCTTGCGGCACTATGAACTCCAACCTTTGATTCCGCTCCACAACTTCTCCAGTCACGCCATATATCTCTGTAGCCCACACATTGGGATTGAGCACACCGTTGTCGAAGTTATCTATGAATGTGGCCGAATATCCCGGCAACACGCACGTCAATAAAAACAGTAAGCCCAAGATGGTTGTCTTTGAGTTAGTCACTCTTCTCTCCTCCACAAAACAGTAATTGCCAGCACAGCCATTCTACTCGAACTTCGTGCAGAAGTTCCGAACGAACGGGTTAGAGCTGGAGTCGTTAAACATGTTGCAATCGTGAATGAGCAAGCACATGCCGCCATTGTCAGTATCGCATTCGACAATCCACGTGTATGTGTAGTCTATTCGTGCGACGTAGGTACCCCAGCTAAACCAACCGAATGATGCATAGTTCAGGCTACTAACACCTGTCGTAAGCCAAGGACGGGATGTTCCGAAATCATAGCACACGCCTTGATTGTACGGCGCCTGAATCAGGTAACCTGATGTGCGGAAATTAGGCGTGACCGGACAAACAGAGTTCTTTATCGAGTTCAAACGGGAGTTGAATGCTCCCGGAGTATACTGGCTGTCGCCATACAGGTCATCACCAACAAATACCACACGATGGTGCCAGTGATTGGCCCACGTTGCTAGTTGACTCAGTTCCGTTGAACTGAGCGAATAATCAGCTTTGGGGCACGAGAATACAAGCACGTCATAATCATCGAGCGCAGACGGGAACGACCAAAACTTGTCGTATGTCTGATTGTATTGCATTATGCTGGAATTAGACGCAGCAACGGTTGCTAATCGACTATCAATCCAACCTCTGAAGCCATCAGTAGGCGGTTCCCATACCGGAGACGCCACGTAGTAGAAGTAGCCAACTCGCGCCTTGGTACATACTACATCACCATACATGACCTCGCTGCTGTTTCCCGCCTGGTCATAAGCCAATACCAACAGCAAGTAATGGTAGCCCTGAGATGTTGTGGGATCATAACCGAGTTGCAGCATTGCACCTGTGTAAGTCGTTTGCAGAGTGCCACTATCATACAGGATGTTATACTGGCTGTCGGCAATGAGCCATTCATAATAGTAGCCCGCGATTCCACTGCCCGAATCTGATGCTTCCCATGAACCATTCACATACCTTCTGGTTGGAATAACATGATCAACGGTAACCGTGAGTTCCGGTGCCACATTGTCAAAGAGCACGGAGTTATCAGTGTAAGCCGCCTCATAGTTCCACACCCCGGAGTTATTCTGAACAACCCCAGCCGGAATTCTAGCAACTACCGTGCCAGCAGTCGGCAAGCTCACCGCCACATTATATGTCGTGCCGCTTCCGGTTACTGTCTTTGTGGCACCATCAACTCCCGTGATCGTAACATCGTCAGCCGTGAAGCCGCTGACAGGTTCGCTGAAAATGACGGTGAAGTTTACTGGACTGGTATTGGTTGGGTCATTTTGCCCCTGCGCCTGGTTGATCGTACATTTCAAAGGCTGAGGGCTCAACACCCTCTGCAAGTCGCCGTTTATATCGACTTCGCATGAGCTTATGCCGGAGATAGTAACATAGTCATCGACCGCATAGGCAAACGGGGGATAAGCAACCTTGGTCTGAACGTTGGAACCATCGCCGATTAGGAACCATTGCGCCGGGCTTGCCATGTCGAGTTCCGTGACCCTGCCCCAAGTCCTCACGAGCAGCCCTATGTTGTTGAGACCAGCAGCACCGGCAATACCTCTCTGACCTACTACCGGAGGGCCGGGGTCATAAGCAAAGTCCCCACCTCCAAGCCACTTGTTATTCATTCCCAAGGGGTTTAGCTCGCCGGTTCCGGTCTGGGTGATTGTCGTTGCGGCTATGTATCGCTCACCATCAGCATTGGTTGCAAGTGTTCCTTCAACGCTTACGACTTCACCCTTTACATGGCCGTGGGCTGTCTTTTCTACCCTGATACCACATGCGCGGGTGTCGTCTTCAATATATAGATAATCCGTCCAGTTGCGGGTAATGATCTTGCCGGTTATGTCTCCGGTGCTGAAAGTATGGCCGTCAGCCCACGACTTCACCCATGCGACTGAGCCTTGATGGGCTGTCAAAAGGCTTCCTTGGAAGCTCTCCTGCACGTTGTAGTTCGGCCCTGAGTCAACGTCCAGAACCCTGTCCGTTCCGTCTGTCGTGTCGATTGTGCCGCTCACAACACAAACGCGGGCAGTCTGGCTAACTGTGCCGGTATAGTTGGTTGTCAGCGTATCGGTATTGCCGTCTTCTCCTAGTACGAACGAACCAGTGCCCCCGGATGATACCGGGTGACAGCGAATCATGACAATGGTGCCAATATCCTTGGCTTTCGCATCGGCTATGGTCGGGCAAACCTCTACTTGCGTGGAGGAATCTGTAGTAACTTCGCCCGGTTCGTAAGGCGTTTCAGAGCGTAATGCCGAAGAATCAATTGTCAGGTTGATTTTGTAGTCCCAGGGGATAGGCTTAAGCAGCCCCTTGATTAGCGGGCCGTGGTAGAGAAGTATTCCTGCGCTGTCTGTGTATCCCCAAACCGTTACGTTAGTTAGGGCACGGTCACCCGATTCGGTTGTTATAAGGTCTCCCTCAACATCCACAGTCTGCCCGACTCTAAGTTCCGGGCTTGGCTGGGTGAACACAACCAACTTATCCCGCCAAGAGAAACATTCTGCAATAACGATGTAAGCCGGGGATTGCTGTGCTCGAATCTTGCTGATCTCGACGGCATCTAAGTAGACATGAGTTCTGTCTGCAAGCCCTTCGGCCCACTTTACGGTTCCATCCCGTGATTGCCAGTCAAAACTTGCGGCTACAGTCGTGGAAAGCGTGAGCACAATAAGCAACGCTGTCCCCAAGACCGCCGTCAGCATTCCTCCTAACCTCATTCCGTGATTCTCCTCTTTAAGACCTACAGCGCAGGGTACAGGCACGGCAGGCCAACCCCGTAGACTGAGTATTGTATGCCTGCCTGTTCTTCACAAGCGGGAGAATATCCTTCATGAGATATAGAGTATTACCTCCACCACAAAGTGCAGCTGTGTATACCCGTTAGCTCTCGTGTTTCGACTTGATATAACGCACTGTCGCTTGCAATTGATCTAACACGTACTCCAGATCATCTTTCTTCAGGGACTCAAGCAACCAGGCAATTTCCTGCGCCTTATTCATCCATGTATAGCCAGTTTCAACAGTCAGCAGTTCAAAAGTCTGCATACCGAGTGCCTTAGAAATGGATATTAGCGCAGGAAGTGAGGGCGTGTTGCTTCCGATCTCCAGTCGGGCTATGTAGTTCGGGCTTAATCCCGCCTGCTCTGCCAATTGCTCCTGAGTAATACCTATGGCTTTCCGCCGAACCCGTATGTGCCCGGCCAATGTGTCTAACATTTCTTTGAGTTGCGGTTGTTTTCTCATGATAAGGCAGTTTACGGCCTTATCATGTCAGCCTCAATTGTTCAGCTTGGTATAGCCTATTGATGAAGACGTTATACTACAGATGGTGCTTCATCAGCGTGCGCAGCCCACTACAAAGGAGCTATTGAGCTTGATATGCTTTGGTAAAAGGTTGAGGAAATTACTGTTGCCGATATATCGTATATCATAGCATAACATACATGACGGCATTCAAGCTAAGCAAATAGGCTCATATTCTTTGCCTGCTTAGCAGGTCTGATATTGCTGATGGTTCAAAGCGAATCATCAGAAATGCAGGCCATAGAGTGGCTTACATTTGTAAGGCATTACACCATCTACTTCAATGAGGAGAACAGGCGGCATGGATGCAACACAGTTCATCATTTGGTCAGTGGTTTGGGCGGTATTCTGGGGGCGCATAGCATATGAGATTGGCAAGAAGAAAGGTGAAGGGACTACGGCATGCATCGGCGGTGTGCTGCTCGGCCCTATCGGTGTGCTGATGGCCGTGGTATCCAAGGGAGATCGGGCAACTTGTCCGTTCTGCAAGTCCTTGATAGACCCTGCCGCTTCCGTGTGCTCACACTGCCAAAGAGACATTCCGGGCAAGCAGCAGGCGGCCTGAAGCAAAGAGGAGGGATTCTGGATGTGGCGTTTAGTAGGTATCCAAGGCGTCTATAACGGGCGCTTTTTCGATCTCGACAAAGACAGCATAGCAATAGGCACGGGAGATGGTTGCGGTGTCAGCCTCAGCGAAGACCAGGCCATAGCAGATAATCAGGCGGAAATCCTGCTCTGTAACGGCAACTATGTATTCAAAGACCTTGGCGGCGCATGCCCAACCACGATCAACGGCACTGTTCCCACAGGAATGGTAACGCTGAATCACGGTGATATGGTGCAGATCGGTGAAAGCGTGTTCCGAGTAGAACAGACTGAAGTGCCTGGTCGTGCTACTGCATGCGCCTTCCCCCGGACTGAAACAACTAAGGGCATAGAGCTATCGGCTTCCATGCTGAAGGCCGTGCCTTTGAAGCTGCTTATCGCCGTTGGGCTTGCAATCCTGCTTATTGCCGCCATAGCTGTTCCCAACATCAGACGTGCCAATGAATGCCGGGCAAAGCGAACAGAAAGCATACACATGGCCCAAGAAGTTATTGCCTCTCTTCAGTCCATTGGCTCTGCCCTCAAAGTCGGGGTGAGCCATGATGAATACGGCAGGAAGATCATAGACGCTCAGACCAAGATTGACGTGTACATTGCCAAGTTCGGCAAAGACGAGTTCGACGGCCTGGGAGGAAAGCTTCTCAAAGCACAGCAAGCCTACGTAGATGCTGGAGAACTCTGGAATTACAAGATACGCTTTGAACGCAGTGATTACTTCGATCACGGTGACCCTTACTTTCGGAGCTTACCGGGTGAACGGGAGAGAATACGTGCAGCTAGTGAACTCCTTGACCTGGTTTCTCGTTATCCACAGATCGACAAGAAAGCTGAAAACGGTGGGGCGGAAGTAGACTCAACATACGAGACCGGGGGGACATATCGCAGTTATCATACAGACACTACTATGCAGATCATCTGGGAATGTGCTTCGGAAGAAGTATCAAAGCTCAAGCCATAAGAGCCAAAACAACTGTTCTACGAAACATTATACACATACGTTCGGCTCATTTTAGGAAGCAGGTGCATTGCCGTGCCGTTTTTCTGTTAGCGCGGGTGCTTGAGGAGAAAAAGCGATGATGAACGACTACAACAGACCTGTAAAGGTGGACATTATCGGCGGTCTTGAAGACAGGCTAATGGGCTGTATCGGGTTCATACTGGTTGTAGGGCTTGCCTGTGTTGTTCTTCAGAAGATCGTGTTGCCGATCTTGATATTTGTCGGCGTTCTCGCCGCTTTAGCCATACCATTCTTTCTGTGGGTATGTTGCATGGCCTATATCAGCAGCAGGAGAACCGGAGGGTCGAAGTCGCCGTTCTGGTTCCTCTCCAAACAACAAGCCGCAAAACAGGTCGAAGCTATTGCGCGGGAGAACTACCGGGGCAATATCCTCGGAATAGAAGTCATGGGGCCTCTTGAATCAGTCAATTTGCAGTATATGCTCACTGCCTACGTTGATGTAAAGGATTTCACCAAGACCGCCAAACCGAAGAGGCGCGTATACATGTGTAGTTGGTCTTGTAAATGGACTGAAGAATGCTCGTGAGAACTGAGTGCAGCCTATGATTCATCGACTCAGTTACCGCAAACACACAATGGCGGTTAGTAAGCTACGAAGCCCTTGTATACGGCACATGCAGCAGTTCAGCGGCCTTGCGCTTTGTAGCTTCGCCCCTGCGGTCATATCTCTGAGTGGTGGTCACGTTGGCGTGCCCGGCGAGTTGCTGGACGGTGCTTATATCTGCCCCGGCGTCTAGCAGTTCGCCTATGAACGTTCGGCGCATGTCGTGCGGAGAAAAACTCTTTACCTCAGCTTCTTTCCCTCGCTTTTTCAGAACATAGAATATGGACTGGTCAGTCATTGGTCTTACGGTTATCTTCCCGCCTTTGTTGACCGGGCAGAATAGAGCGCCGGGGGTATCGCCACGGAGTTCCAGCCATGCAAGTAGAGCTTCGCGGCTTCCATTGGTAGCATATACAATCCGATCTTTCCGCCCTTTGCCTGCACGAATGACAACGGCACCGGTCTCCTGGTCGAAATCTTCCAGCTTCAAGGCCGCTGCTTCCGATCTCCGCACACCGGCACCATACAGCACGGCAAGCAAGGCGGCGTCTCTGGCACCGGCAGGAGAAGCATCCTTGCCGCATACCTCGAATAGAGCACGGACTTCGCCATGAGAAAGTGCCCGGCCACGAGGAAGCTTCTCGCCTTTGACGGCTTTCAGATCGGCGGCGCGCTGGTAGTCTTCCGCAGTCATCAGCCCAAGCCGCCATGACTCTTTCAGGACACCGCGAAGGGCACTCAGCATCTTGTTTGCGGTAGCCGGGGCATACTTCGCCGCTAGTTCTTCCCGAATGGCCGCCGTATGCTGATACCGAAGCCCGGCCCAATTGAGCGATACGGCGTCATCCCTGCCGTTGGTAAGCACTGCCGCTATTGTATCCAAAGCCTCTTTCATAGTCCGTCTGGAACCGGGAGCAAGGCTCATGATATAGACCGCCGCAGGGTGATTGTCGGCTCTTCTGCCGGTCGTGATTGTTGTCTCTGTCGCTACCAACGCCTTGCTCTCAGTCATTCTTCTCACCTCAGAATAGCTTATGAGAATCACTCTTCTCATCACTTATATTGTGCCATGTGGCGGGTGGGCTGGTAACTGTGTGAAATACCGGTGTTTCAGGAGTAAAGCAGAGCAGGGCTTGCCATGCTTCCTATGGGCAAGCCCTGCTTGTTGTCGGAGTCTATAGTATCTCAGGAATGGCTAGACGCTGTACCTGCGCAATGTTGCGAGGATAGCGGTACAAGCATCGTGCAATCGCTCTAAGCTTAACTTTTTGACGAACCAGGCATTCCTGTCTCTGTTTTCCACTATGTAATGTGTGCAGAGAGCAAAACGCTTGCATGTCTCGCCGATAGCTTCGTAGCAGCCACGTTGTCTGGGTTTGTTTGAGGTAGTCATCTTTACCACAATGTCAGCAACGCATCCCTTCAGATCAGCGTATATGCACGGCTGATTGCTTGCGCGGCAGTACTCAACCCAAGCATACCGTAGCTCTTCGTTACCCGACTTGCGGCATACCAAGAAGCCATTCTTCTTGGCTTCTTCAAACCGTTCTTTTTGTGCTTTTGAGAGAGCATTCATTTCAGTCTATCCTTTCTCGGCTAAATGCCGTAAGCATCGAACCTGCTGAGCAGGCTCGCGTGTTGAATATCAGTCAATGGCTGTCGCCAAAACTCAAAGGCTTGCGGGTAATCTTCCGTGTGTCCGATTCCCTGCCACTGAAAGACTCGGCGCAGCCAGTAGTGCCGGGCTTCCTGTGCTTCCGCATCCGGGCTTTCCTCGAACAATAGACCCTTGAGCACTTCAACGGCCCGCATGTTGGGAATCCGGATACCACGTTCGGGCTTGTAGCGGAATTGCGGTATAGTGGCAAAGGCTGATGGTCTCCGCGACCGCGCATAGACGGCAACGAAGCTTCGCCCAGATTCGGGGTCGTACGACAGCCCAAGAATGTTGGCAGTACCGTCCGGCTTCAGGACACCGATAAAGGGCATTAGGCGGGAAAGAATGATCTCCCGTATCAGCCCGAAAGCCTCAGAATCCTTGGGCTTGAACTCCACAGCGTTCTTGACTTGAGGCTGTATGCTTCTTGGCATCTGTTTCACGAGCAAGCCTTCGCCTATGGCATTCGCCCATAAGATTACCGGGGGCCTGGTCACCTTTTGCGCATACGGGCTGATACTGACCAACTCGAAGCCGAACGGAATTACAAACGGGTCGGTATGCACATCAGGCGTGCTTATGGCGAACTGGACTTTACCCGGTGATTCACGAAGTGTTACAAGCCGATCTCTAAGGCCGCCGAATACCTCAGTTACTACCGCTCCGTGGGTCATCATTCGTTGGAGTTCATAGCTATCGGCAACCTCATGCGCTAAGTCTCTGACAGAATCGCCACCGGCTAAGACCCGACTGAAGCGCAGGTTGAGACCGCATGCTATTTCAGGAAGTGGCGTATATCGGCCTGACCAGTAAGCCTTGACGCCGCTGTGAGGCATGCGCCGTGAGTCGGTATAGTAAACCCGTGGAGTCTTCAGACACCACATGCCAGTGATATTATCGCGTTCCAAGATTATGTAGTGACTTGGTTCACCGGCCTTGCGGCCACAGATATACAAGTGAATCGTTCTGCTACTTGGGCATAGCTGACTTATCGTCTCCTGTGCTCGGTTCCGGCATGGCCGCGCAGCACCAGATGCACAGTCCCTAAAGAACGCAGGAGCTTTGTTCTTGTGCAATCCGAACAGCCTTACCTTGTCGCTGTTATCGGCATAATGCAGGGCTATCAGCACAATCAACACATACAGGTGCTCTATAGGGCCTTGTGTTCGGCCCGGCGCACGATGTGCCAACAGCGAGTTTGTTGATATACTAAACCTAGACATAGTATCCTCCGGTAGGGTGCGAGGTCTCTTCACGCTCACAAGTCGGCGGAACGACACGGGAACAACGCACTTTGTGTATTCATCGCTGAAACTACATGACCTTGCCTTGTCCCGTGCCGATTCGCAACTACCGTTGACACTGGCACATGTAGCAACAAGCAGACTAGTGTCTACTTCATGCTGATTAGCAACCAATATCAGCAGTTCAGGTTGCAGAGACCCCCATACCCCGGCCTGTTTCAGAAGACCGTCTGCTAGTCATGGACTCTGAACACGAATGCCAGAAGCCCGTAGAACAAGTTGGTCAACGGGACAATAGGGATGATTTCCGGGGTTTTGCACATTACCCTTTGTAGCACTGCAATAGATTCATATTGGATGAAGCTATTCTCAGTAAAGTAATATGCAAATCCACTAAATTACTCCCTATTGTCCCTACTTGATGCTAGAAGTCTTCAGCTTCGATCTCAGTCAGCCGAATACCAAGATAGGCATAGATGCTAACCTTTGTGCGCTTGAACCCTAGCTGAGTCATACGCCGCCCGAACGCAGATTGTTTCGGGATGAAGTGCTCACCGTTCTCCTTCAGCCATTGGACAAAGGCTGCATACAGTATTGAGCAACCAACAACAGCTTTAGGGTCGATCTCAGTCCGTTCGTCAAGAAATTGCTTCTGCAAATCCTGTGACTCCCGGTATTCCTGTGTAGACTCTCGAATAGCTTCCGGCTCGGCAAGTCCCTTCTTCTGCCACCTGAGACAGCCACGGACTGCCCATGCCAATATGCCGGGCAATTCCTGCTTCAACTTGTCTCCAAGCCGCTTATCGACTTCGGAATCTGGTATTTCAACAGCGAAGGGAACCATGCGAGTCCTGCGCCATATACCGTGGTCAACACCGCGTATATTTGGTTTGTAGTTACCGCACAACCAAAGCTTGCACATCGGGTTGAACTTGAACGGTTCACAGCGCAAATGCCGTGCTTGTATTGCATCCCTCCCTGTGATAGACTTTAGGAGTGGTTCATTTATCCGGTCAGTCTCAGCGATCTCACTGACTACGACATATCTCTTCCCTTGAAGGGCAGCCACTGCGCACTGATGATTGACGCCATCGGTGTCGCGCTTAGCCATGATCGTCTCGGCACGAGTCGCTTCATAGTAGTCACCGAACAACAAGGCAACGGTCTTAGTATAGGTTCCTTTACCGTTCGCTCCCGACCCATGGAGGAAGAAATAGACCTCTTCACTCATGTCACCGGTGAGCGAATAGCCCACGGCCCGTTGAAGATACGCTCTAATCTCCTTGTCCGGCTGCACCTGTGCAAGAAACTTGTCCCATGTCGGGCATTCCGCTTCCGGGTCGTAGTCGCAAGGTGCAATAGTAGTCAGTAAATCCTCCCGCCTATGCGGTCGGAGTTCAGCAGTCTTCAAGTCCAACGTGCCATTCTGTACGTTCAGTAGATAAGGGTCGGTATCGAAGTCCGTGATACGAACAGCTACGCCTTTAACGCATGAAGCGTCTTTGAGCATGGCCTTGTATGCACTGACCGACTGGCTCAGCTTAGCCCAACCCAAAAGCTCTTCACGCGGCCCTTTGATGACGTTGCAGTTGTCATCATATTCAACAGGGATAGTGGCTGCTTCCCGTTCGATGGCAATGACCGTCTCACGTGCCAGTTGCAGAACAACCCCCAGCTCGTCTTTTTCCCAGTACTTGCCGTTGAAGACGTACCAGTTCTTGTTGTTCGGGCAATATCTGACGTTCTCACCATACCTTGCAAGGAAACGCATGCCGTTCCCTACATCAGTCTGCCGATATGCCGCAAGTTCCTTATCAAGAGCCTCACCGGAATCAGTAGGGCCGGTGTAGCACTCGCCGCATTGCTCTATCGCTTTTTCGATAGTGCGTTGCCTATAGTCTTCGCGTTCCCACTTCTCGCGGTATAGAGCAGAACCCCTGAAGAGTCTGTTCATTTGCTCTGGATTGCAGTTAGTCCAAAAAGCAAGATGGAAGCACAGGGCTTGGTCAGCCTGGCTGTGATTGTCGTCATAGGCGCTAAGGTCGCCCTTGTCATAGAGAGCTTTGAACTTATCGCCGTTCTTGGCCGCCCGCGCAAGCCTCAGCAGCCCTTTGTCATCGAGAAACGACGTACCCCGCTCAGGTGTGGCAGATACGGCCTTAGCCTTTGTCGGTTTTGCAAGGTACTCTTCGTATAACTGGTCAAGTTCCTCTTGACGATCTTCAACCGCCTTAGAAACGCCGCCGACTACCTCACCGGTTAAGGCAAGGAATCGCTTCTTCTCATAGACCTCGAAGCCCGTGCATCCGCATTTGTCGCCTTGCTTCTTGGCTCTGATGATGCACTTGACGCCTGTACCGCTAGGGCTGATCTCAGTGTATGAGTCGAGAAGCTTGAGTATCTTCCTGGCTTCAGGCTTGAAGTTCTCGTTCTCAATACAATGATCGAGGTCAACACCGCAGAGTCCATCGGCTTCGGTAAGCAGGAAAGCAAGCCCGGCATATTTGCCAGTTTCGTAGGCTGCCAGAGCGACCTTGAAGTCGTACCAATCATCGGGATTGTTTGACCTGGCGGGCTTGTTGGTGATAGGATTGTAGGGGAGTTTCTTGAAGCCTTTTGGGGACTTGGGGTCCGGGATATTGAGCCACACGGCCCATTGTTCAAGTCGCCTCAGTGCCTTCGGTATATTCTCCGGCCTACACTCCACCTTTGGCTTGACTGGCTTCTCACGACGTGTCGTAGAAGAGCTTGGCATTTTGGGTTCTTACTCCTTGTTGCATAATTTTTGCCTCCTTTCGCAGCGTTCGCTTGCGAATATTGTGATAGTAAGCTCCAACTAGGGCCTCTTCTATACATCGACATTATGTGTGGTAGCCTCCGGGAGCTTTCCACTACCCCTGGAGGCTCGTTTTCGAGAGGTTCCACGGCCTTCCCGAAAGTTGAGAAAAACATCTATTCCAACTCCGTAGAGTCGAGCAAGACGCTGAGCTAATGAGAACGGTGCGCCTTCCCGCTCTACGCGCCGAAGATATGCCGGGCATATTCGTGCGATCTTTGCAGCCTGCTCCACAGAAAGCCCTGCTGCTATTCGTGCTTGTCTAGCTCTGGTCTTCGCAGTCATTGGATATAAGTTCCAGGGCTTCACGACGCCCGCGAATAACAGCAGCGCTCACAGGGTCATTGGAAGAAGGCGCAAGTGATATAGGGTCATTTAGCATCTTGCATGCGACATGCAATACAAGAGCTTGGTCAGCAGTAACAGCCACGAGGTACGCACTTCCGACCGTCTTGCCGTGGTATATAGCGAGGAAACTAGGCATGAAAGTAGTCCTCTCCTTCTGCAACAGATTTGGGAAAGGACTGCTGAAAAGCAAAACGCCTCCCCATCTGTTACGGTAGATGGGGAGGCGTTTTGTGAAGTCTGAAGGGTAAAAAAACTAGACTTATTGCGGGTTCCTGTAATCCATAAGCTTCTTCTTGCACTGCCCGCGATGATACCTAACCATATCCGCGCTGATACCGAGTGTTTTGCCGATTTCGGCGCTGGTAGGCTTCTTTTTCTTCCAGAGTGTATCGGCTACGAACACGCACCATTCGACTGGGCTGAGCCTGCTCTGAACTTCTTTCAGAAGATGCAGACGTTCCTCTTCTTCCTGGGGTGCAGCCTCTCGCGCTATGAAATCTTCGTAGGCATTGAATGGATTTTTCAAGTCCATGCCCATATTTGACGTGGCTTCTATGGAAATTGCCTTTAGTTTCTCCTTACGGAGGCGCACATTATCAGACGCAAGCTGTTTTTCAACAGATTCGGCTATATTGCGGGGCAGTTTCCCAAAGTCCTGCAATTTGGAGACCTGTGGCAGGAAGTTATCAATCTCACACAGAATGCTTACCATCCAATCATTGCCGATGTTGCCGCCGCCAGCGGCCCGCAGAGTTTCTCCCACACGCAATTCCTTTAGGCTATCTTGAAGAGGTTCTTGTCGGCGCAAGCTGATACGACTTGATACCCATGCGGTCATCCATTCATAGGGCAGGCTTTGGAGTTCGCTCATTTCTTCAGCCAGTTGCCTGAGCTCATACTCAACAGATGCAACCGTAAGGTACTCACGAAGGTCGAATACATGCCGAAGGATAGCCTGGTATTCATCCTTATATGAAGGAGCAGGCTTCCTTGCCTCCTCAGCCATCGCCGTGTCTTCCATGCATTTATGCAGCAAAACCAGCGAGTGGCGTTGTATCACCAAGTGCAGCAACTCTACGCTGTTTTGAAACTTGGTTGCTGCTTCTGAATCAAGAAACTGGTCTCTTCTGCAATCGTACCGAAACTCGTTTCGAGCCTTCTCTTCTGCCGAGTCAATCGCCCTCTTGAAGCGCCACCAAAGGTCATGCGCTTCTTTGTTAGCCTGCTCGTCAGTTAGTGCTTGCACGTGCGCACTTATAAGCGAGTTACGCAGACTCCTCCCTTCTGCAAACGTCGCTTTTAGGCGGTGCAAGAAATCAAAGTCTTCTTTATTCATGTTGTTTATTGCCTCGATTTCCTCAGCCGGTCAGCCGGTGAATATTGTCGATGCTGACGCTCAAGGTCGGCCTGTGCAAGGGCTATGTAGCGGTTGCAGATTGTCAACGAAGTATGTCCCAACAGTTCCTTAAGGGAAAACACGTTCCCACCGCCGCGCAAGAACTCTACAGCGAACGTATGCCTAAACGTATGTGGCGAGCACCTTGCAGACTGTATACTGGCAACCTTGCCCAATCGCTCAATCAACTGACGGAGCCCAGAGCGAGTCAGACCCTCACCTGATTTTGTCCCACGATCAGACAAGAATACCAAACTGTCATCGTCACGGGCTTCCTCACGGAAGTACTGCCACAGCGCCTTGGCTGTAGTCTTGCCAAAGAAGACTGAGCGGTATTTATTGCCCTTCCCCAGGACTCTGCATCGGCGGCCCGGCATGTCCAAATCCGGTATCCGCAGGTTACAAAGCTCAGACGCTCTGACGCCTGTGTCCAGCAAGAAAAGCACAATAGCTTCATCGCGTTTCCAATGCCGTGACCGCTTTGCAGCTTTCAGCAAGGCATCTACTTGCTGAGGGGTAAAGGGCTGAATCTGGTCCTGCCGGGCAATCGGAGGTTTGATCTTTCCGACCGGTGAAGACTCAATCATCTCCTCAGACACCAGGTAGCTGAAGAAGGTGTAGAGGTTGGTGAAGTATGTTGCCACGGTTCTTGGCCGTATCTTTTGGCCCTTGTATGGGTGGCCCCAACGATTCTTGTTGGACTTGTCACCACCGGCAACGTACGCGAGGAATTGCTTCAGTTCCTGTTGACCTATGTAGTCATGGCCAAACTCTCGGAAGAACCAAAGCGTCTTGTTGAGGAATATCCTGCGGTTCTCGATAGTACGGTCAGACAACTGCCTGATCTCGCTATCGAGCAGCCAACTCTGAGCGCCGTCTTCCAAAACACGCAGTGAAATCCGGTCGTCAGTTTTCTCTAAAAGAAGCGCTGTTTTGTGCATTTTGCCCTCCATTTTGGTTAAATGGAAGGCAGTGGAACCTACAACGATGCGCTGTTTCTAAGCTCAAATCGCGGAAAAAGCTTAGAAGCGTGGTGGGCGATACTGGATTCGAACCAGTGACCCCTTCGGTGTGAACGAAGTGCGCTCCCACTGCGCTAATCGCCCGCAATGGCACTTGATTGTATCATGTGATTCAAGAACCGGTCAAGGGAAAATTGCTGCGATGGAGCCTCTACCTGCGTGGCTTTATTCCCATTGCCACTCGTCTCGGAGCCGGCGTCTTGAGCACCTGTTCATCGACGATTTCGGTTCCCGTCATCCGGCCATTCTCATATATCGACTCCACCACTACCTTGCGTTTTCCCGCCTGACCCGGAGAGATCAGATAGGTTTTTCCTTGAAACATCGTCGAGCTGGAAACCGTCTGCACTGGCGCAGGGATATTCTCCACTCGCTCGCTCATATCCCTCACAACCACGGTGAGCTTCGGCGACGCGGCAGTAGTCTTTACGCGGAGTTTATCCCCAATCTGCAGCCTGTTCAGATTCACTCCCGAATTCAGAGCGGCCAATTCCGCCAGCTTAAGCCCGCTTTTGGCTGCGATTGACCCCGCAAGGTCGCCTTTTTTGACAACATAGACGCCTTCCCTGCTCACCTGGCTATTGGCAGAAAACAAAAAATCTACGGCTTCGTCGGCAGATTTTTTATAAATGGATGGATCCACATCGGTGAGGCTGACAGTCACATTTTCCTTAAACTGCGGCTCCTCCGCCAAATTGCTGACCTGCTTGCCAAACCTCAATTTAGCAGCCTCCAGCACGTCCCCTGCCATTTCCTCGCTTGGAACCGCCACTATCGGTTTGCCATCCACTATAATTGCCCACCTGGGCATAACCGGAGACACTATCCCGGCAACGGTTCTGAACGCTTTGTGTCGGCTCACCGCTAAGGTGCTTCGAGGCGCGCGCACTATTCTCACATCCTGCTTGAAAGAAATATCCGTGCAATTGTCATCCACGTTCGATTTGATCGAATTCAGGATATTGTGCGCGTCACTTGCCGAGCATACGCATACGACCGGTTTGCCGTCTACCAGAATCAGGGACTTGGCTCCCTTAAAATGGCAAACACTCCAGCCGACTGCCACCGCCAATATAACGGCTCCGAACACAATACGCTCAATCAGCAGCCTTTTTTTGAGATTTTGGATAATTTGATCTTGTTCCATCAGGTTCACTCCAGGTCAGCTCAAGAGCTGCGACAAAGATCTGTGATATGATCCGCTTCCATCAACTCAATTATACGAACTGGATTCGCTGTGTCAAATAATCTTGTTGACCACATCGCACCGGCATCAGTTAAGCGCGGGCGCGAAGCCGCCTTCTCTTAACAGTCGTCCTGCCAATGCCAGCGCATCTTCCGGGTCAAAGGGTTTGCCCAGGCATCCCACCCTGGCTCCCAATCCCATAATCTGATCTCGCTGCGTGTTCAATACACCCAGAAAGACTATCGCCGGCCTGGGTGAAGAGAGCAAATTGAAGAAATCGACTGCCGATACGTCCGGCAGAAGTGCGTCGACCATAATTACATCATAAGAGCCCGAAGACGCAATCGAGAGTGCGTGGATTCCGTTTCTCGAATTGCTCACCTGGCAGCCCAGGCTCTTGAGCCTCCAGGTCAGCACCCGCACGCTTCTCTCGTCAGGATCGACCAAAAGTATGCGTTTTTTACGCAGCGAGCGCATATTTATCGCGCGTTCTTTCTCACGTGCACGCGATATGCGCCATCTTCGCAGAGTATCCTTCCACAACTCCCAAAAGCTAACGGAATTATCCTGATTCTGAGGATATTTCCATCGGGCAAGAATCAGCAAAATGGAGAACAACAGAATCAGTATTCCAATCAATCTTGCAGATATCAGCAGTCTGGCGGGCATCAATATCTCCTGCTTTCCTTAAATCCATTTCGCCATCGCATGCCGGTGTTCCTGCACAAGCGGACGTATTGCCTGTTTAGGGCTGCCTGACGTATACTTTGCTTGCAATGAATGAGCACAGCCCACATATTGTTAGACGCATAATAACCGGATGCATCGTTCTTACGATTATACTTACGCTTGTAGCGGCTTTTGATGTTTCCTATGGCGAATCTAATATATCACTCAGCCGAACCGGAGCCGTCATTTGCTCGCATATCCCGCTGCTGCAGCGTCTGGTTTGCGCCGAGGTTTCAGATATGGACGCCACCATTATATGGCAAATCAGGGTCCCAAGGGCGCTGCTGGCGCTGCTGGTGGGAGCAATGCTTGCGATGGCGGGAGCTGCTTTGCAGGGATTGCTGCTAAACCCGCTGGCCGATCCCTATACGGTAGGAGTATCATCCGGCGCAGCATTGGGCGCAGGCGTGGCCACGCTGACCGGTCTTGCAAGCGTTGCCGGAGGTTACGGAGTCTCTCTGGTGGCGTTCGTCTTTGCTATGGGAGCGATGATGGTCGTCTATGCGGTAGCCCGATCCGCCGGTCGCGTATCGATTCATTCGTTTTTGCTGGCGGGTATTGTGGTCGGCTCATTTTTATGGGCGATATTAAGCTTTGTGCTCGCGCTGGCTGCCGGGGATCCTGCTGAAGCTCAAGGCAAGATAATTCAATGGCTGCTGGGCAGTTTCAACGCGGTTGATCCGTGGGGATTCGTCCGATTGGCCGCACCGTTTGCACTATTCGGCCTAATTGCATTGCTGGCCTTTGCGCGTGACCTGAATCTGTTTGCAATGGGTGAAGAGAGCGCGCAGCATTTGGGCATAGAGACGGAAAATCTGAAAATAATAATCCTTGCGGTCGCGTCGTTGATCACTGCGGCGGCGGTATCGGTGAGCGGAATAATCGGTTTTGTAGGGCTTGTGGTGCCACATATCTGCCGCAAAGTATTTGGTTCGGATCACAGAGCGCTGATCCCGACTGCCGCGCTGGCGGGAGCCTCACTTACTGTCCTTGCCGATCTGGTATCAAGAGTCGTCCTGCCGCCGAGCGGGCTGCCGGTTGGCATTGTGACGGCGATGCTGGGCGCGCCATTCTTCCTATACTTATTGAGAACTTCCAAGGGGTAATAAAATGATCAAGATAGACGGCGGAGTAACGGAGCCTGCGGGATTCAAAGCTGCGGGCGTAAGATGCGGAATCAAACAAAAAGGCGACGATCTGGCTGTTATATATTCCGATACGCAGTGTTCTGCGGCGGGAGTATTCACAACCAATGCGTTTAAGGCGGCTTCCATTATCGTAAACACAAAAAAACTTCGAGCAGGATACGCCAGAGC
>JAAYKE010000152.1 GCA_012522575.1 Armatimonadota bacterium
ATCACATAAAACCAAAGTCACTATTGGCTATGTCTCAGCGCTCAGCCTGCCGGTCGGCGGTCATGAGCAAATGGCGAGGTGGTCTTTCTATGCTTCGGGACGAGAGACGCAGTAGTTAAGCGGATGCTTCGGAGGCATTTCGCGCCGAAGCAGGAGCGATAAGGTTCGCATCGTGTATGCCTTCGATAGTGGATTGAAAGGAGAATCATATTGAAAACGAAAGCATTGAAGAGCTTGATTGCTCTTGTGTGTATAGGCATCGTTGCGGGACGGTCTGGGCGTTGGACGAGGCGGTCCTCACGACGACAGCCGAACGTTCGGTCACTGGTACAAGTGCAGCGGATGGGACCTCTTGTGCTATATAGACGATCGGCCGCCGGATGGCTACAACCATTGGTGGGACATTGGACCTGTTCCACCTGGTGAATACACGCCCTCCCAGCCATCTGCAGCGATGTGCAAGGCCTACTGCGATTGTCAGCGGAAGAGCAAGTACTGGGGATCGATGGAGGACAACGAGTGTTGTGAACAAAAATGCCAGGGGAAGTAGAGGAAGCATGATGAGCAGACTGTGCCGACATATACTTTTCGGTCTTGGCCTTGTTGTCCTGGCGTACTTCGTTCTCCTGGGTGCTAGCCTTCGCACGGAGATGGCTTACCGAGGTATCACGGTCGGCAGTGCGAAAGCCAAGGTCAGAGCCGTAACATGGGGCTTCTGCGAAAGTCGCGTGTCAATAGCCGACGTTCCGCCAGACTGGCCATCCTCTGCACCTGGTATGGGAAATAATCCGTGGCGACCACGATAAAGGTCAATCTCTTTGCACGGTGCAACATAGAAGGATATGCTTATGGATGAACTGCGAGCAGTAATGCTTGGAATGACTGTAGCGTTCATGTTGATTACGCTCCCGGGGTACTATTTCGGAGTGTACTCCACCTACAAGTATAGGCCAGAGAGGCATAGCGGCAGAATGTGTTCTGCCGACTTGCAGGGTGGGTTAGCTGCATGGACATTTACCATTCTATTCGCCTATCTCGTAATGCCGGCTTTCGGACCACAGTTGTGGTGGCAGGGATCTATCCGTCTGATGTTCGGCGGCTGGCTAATGGAAGCAGCAGTGCTTACTTGGCATACACATAAAGTCCTTCATGGAGCTAGGCGTCGGTATCAGTTCTGGCTCGCCAGTGCTGTACTGGTAGCGGCAAGTGGGTTGTTACTGCAGGGAGTTCTTTGGCTGTTCCACCTGCCATTATTGCCTTGGGTGGATTCTGTAGGGCTGATCGGGTCTCTGATCATACTGATCATATGTGAGGCGAAATTCCTGCGAGCCAACAAGTGGAGGCTTTTGCCGGATGAGATGAAATGAGGATAAGCTAATGATACTCGTCGATGAGGGTACGTGGCAAGACGTCGTTGGCCATAGTAGTGTTTCCATTCGAGTTGTATTTGTCTAGGAACACCTCGATGGAAAACGCAACAGTATTGTGATCGAAAACAGGAGGAAATCACATTCCGCTGGTTCGGGAAAGGGTTTCCCGAAAGAACAAGAGTGAGCTCATACGGAGAATGGTTTATGTGGAAACTTGATAACAACGAACGTAGACTGCAGCGCTTTTTAGATCGCGCTGTTACGGTGCAACTTCAGATGCCACTTTATTTTATCCAAAGTGTTGATATGCCATTCGCATTGCCACATGAAGAAGTGGGAAGCATGGTATGTGCGATTCAATGTCTCTCCTTAGGCCGTATCGACCATGCTTTGGGGGTGTTCGAAGAACTTCTACTGGATGACGCGTGCAAGGCGAATCCGACATGGCGCTCCTGTGTGTCGTTGTGGGCTGCCTTATGTCGCCTTTACTCTTGCGATGCAGTATATGCGTTGGAGTACATTGCTCAAGTTGAGCGCGACCTGCAAAGTGCAACGCCACCTGAGATTGGGCTTGTGAAGGGCATGGCATTCCGTTCACAAGGTCGCATTTCCGAAGCTATCGCCACTCTTCGGCCACTGGTACGCAAGCACGGACCTATCGGTCCTGATAGGCGAACTATGGCATTAGCATGGCTCATTGAATCTGAGGCCGCCTCCGGTAGAAATGTGGCGTTATCACAGCGTATCCGCTGGCTAAGACGAAGAGATGAGAACATATATCAAGGATCAATGGGTATTCTTCTTGCGGCTCTTTACAGGCTATCGCTATGTGCGGATTCACCTATAAATCAACAACAAGAGTCTATCTTGTGTGCTCTTGATCAGACTGCAACGTTTGAGCGCCCATTGCTTACATTGCTCATTCAGGATGTTCTTCCCAGGCCGCTTGCCGGTGTGGAAGAGCGCACGAGCGTGTCTGAATTCTAGTCGAAGCTCGGGCGAGATTTGTAATCCCGCCCAAAACAGAATCCTGGGACCCTCCTGTTTCGGATCAAATTGCGTTGGTCGGGGAGACAGGATTGTCGTCCTGGTTATGGCCCCCTATATAAGACGCGTGTCAAGTATACTTGAATCGCCCTTAGTTTATAAGCCGGAAATCAAGCTGTGATTCAGTCGGAGGGCGAGCGCAGGGCGCTTCGACTATTCTCGACAGCGCTGAAACGAATACCCAATAACACCATCGCCTCGCCCAGCACCGTGCGTGAATCATCGCAGGATATCTCTGAATAGAGCGCCTGGAATATCTGTTTTGGGACGTTGCGCTCTGCAACTCGCATTGAACTTCGGCGTGTACACGGCTATCATAATATGGGCTAACTTATACAGGGAGTTCATAGTATGACTGGCGATGACAATGCGCGCAAGTGTCTAATACAACTCGGGCCGGAGCGGCTTGCGGATATGCTGATAGAACTGGCTGCTTGGAGTGATGAGGCAGATGATATGGTAAAGCGAGCGACGGCAGACCCATCAGAAAACATCAAGCGTTTCAAGTCAAGGTTGGCTGGCCTGAAGCGAACTCGCAGGTTCATCGACTGGCGAGGCGCATCAGACTTCGCGAGGAATCTTGAGCGAATGCTCGCGGACTTGGAGGCCGGAGTCGATGATCCCAAGACCGGGGTTGAGATGGTGACCGCATTCTTTGAAGCCGACCAATGCATCTTTGAGCAATGCGATGACTCCAGCGGTTCGGTGGGCGACGTGTTTCGGGCAACGGCCTGCGACTTGTTTGTTCATTACGCATCTCGCTGTGCCGACAAGGAATGGCTGGTGGACAAACTGATGGATCTGTATGACGAAGACGAGTATGGCGTCCGAGATGTGGTGCTCGATGATGCGCATCGGTTTCTGCCAGAGGAATCTCTGCGTGATCTGGCTGATCGTTTATGGCAGCGTTCCCAACAAGAACCACAGAATACATATCAGTCCCGACACTGGCTTCTTTTGCTGGAATCGATTGCCCGTCAGACGAAGGATGCGGCGCTTTATGAGAAAGCGCAGCGCGCGGCATGGCCGGAGCTGTCCACTTCGGCTCAGGTTGATATCGCCCGGGTGTATTTGGAGTCAGGCGATCCCAAGACCTCGCTTTCCTGGTTGGAGCGTGTGCCGGGTGAATCAATCAGATCATCTGACCGGGACAGTCTGCTGCTTGTCGTCTATCGGGAGTTGGGTGATATCAATAGGGCCGCTGAGGTAGCATGGCACATCTTTCGGGATCACCGCAGCAAAGAGAGCTTGAGGAATCTGCTATCCATCATAGGTGATAGTAAGAGAGAACGGGTGGTTGAAGATGAGGTTTCGGCCATTCTCAGGTCGAGTGAGTTCTCTTACTCCGACGCTAACTTTCTGATAGCCTTGGACCGGATCGACAATGCCGAAGCCTATCTTCTCAGCCACGCCGACGAGTTCGATGGTCACTACTACACGGTTCTGCTGCCGCTGGCGGAAGCAATGGAGAAGAACGGGCGGTGGCTTGCTGCCAGCCTGATTTACCGGGCACTGTTGGATTCCATTCTTGCGCGGGCTGTATCAAAGTACTACCACCACGGGATCCGGTATCTGAAGAAGCTGGATAGCCTCGCCGCCGGCATTCAGGACTGGAGGAACTTACAGGATCACGAGTGCTATAGAGCAGGTCTGCTGCAGACTCATGGACGCAAGACGAGCTTTTGGGCGGGGTACAACCAATGATGATATCTGACTTGCGGAACCGCCTCGCTGAGCTACGGCGCATCAACAGCTTCCTGCCTCGTGAACCGGCCAAGCACTGGGGACTGTTCAGGTTGTTCAAGTCCACACGGAAGTAACCTGCGGCAGTGTGATAGCCGATATCGTGGTGCGCGCCATCCGCAATCTAACGACATCTGCGAGCGCTTCCACAAGACGATCCAGGACGAGTTCTACTGCGTGGCGTTCAGGAAGAAGATATATGCATCTCTTGAGGAATTGAAGAATTGCAGGCTGATGCCGATCAATGGATAAAGGAGTATAATGAGCAGCGAACCCACTCCGGCAAGTACTGCTTTGGGAATACCCCAACGGGTGATTCGCTGCACTTAGCAAGAGAAAAAGACTTGAGTTCTCTGGCAACACAACTGGCCGCATCACAGTGCAAAAGAACTCACCACTGTCAGATCAAGTCTTGACAAGTACATCCAGATTAGCCCAAACAAGCTTCGCCATCATACCGCGCCGTCTTTCCCATCCTGCCGTGGCTTCCTTTTCTTCGCCTCGGCCTCCAGTTTCTCAAGCTCATCGACCGCTTCAGCAAAATGTCGATCGACAGGCTGAGGCAGCGCCGCCTGGGCCTTGCGGTATTTCTCATATTCCAGTTCCGCTTTCAGCTTTGCTGCTTCATGCGATACGGTACCGGAATGACTCAGGATGTCACGGTCGCTGATGCGAATGAAATCGTCGAGTTTGCCTATCCAATCGGCCATTGTCATCGGCTTGCGTGTAACGGCTTGTAGTTCGGCAAAATCAAGGTAAGCAGAAACGATCAGATTTAGAGCCTTTAGCTCCTCTTCGCTGAGATAGTTCTTGGCGACGGACACATCGCCCTTGCGCGGCCTTTCGCCTGTCCAACTCGTCAGTCCCATATTGGGCTTGCTGGCGTTCGCTCTTTTATGGACAATCTCGGCGGCAGTCTGCCCGGCAATCGCCCAATGCATCTTATTTTGCACCGTCTGAAAGAAGCGCTTTGATGCTTCAACCTTCGGGTCATAGTCGATACTGGTTGCGTAAATATCGAGCACCTTTCGCCAGAACACCCGCTCCGATGATCGGATATCGCGAATTCGCTCCAGCAGTTCATCGAAGTAGTCGCCGCCCCCGGCTTGCTTCAAACGCTCATCATCCATCGCAAATCCCTTTACGATGTACTCCCGCAACCTCTGAGTAGCCCAGATGCGAAACTGCGTGCCGCGAAGCGACTTGACGCGATAGCCGACGGAGATTATCACGTCGAGGTTGTAGTGATCAATCAGACGTTCCACCTGACGGGAGCCTTCCATTTGAACTGTTCGGAATTTCCGAACAGTTGCCGCAGCATCGAGTTCGCCCTCCTCAAACACACGCTTTATATGCTCGCTGATATTTGCTTTGCTTGATTGAAAAAGATCAACCATTTGAGCCTGAGTAAGCCAAACGGTTTCACCTTCAAACATAACACGTACTCGCGTCAGGCCGTCTTCCGTCTGATAAATCACAAACTCATTCGGGTTGTTAGGAACAATCTCATTTGCCATAGCCAATGTCCTCCAGATTAGCCCAGATAAGTTGATCGAGCTTTTCGGACTGGGCGGTCTGCTCGCGGAGTTGAGCAGTCAGACGCACCATCTTGTCCTCGAAAGGTTCCCCATCATCTTCCACCTCGGCCGCGCCCACATATCGCCCCGGCGTGAGAATATGGCTGTGCTTACGTATATCGTCAAGCGTGGCTGCTTTGCAGAATCCAGGCATATCTTCATAAACCCCGGCAGCTTCATCACCACGCCACGCATGATATGTGCCGGCAATCGTCGATATATCTTCGTCCGTCAGCTCACGATGCACCCGATCCACCAAAGTGCCCATTTGTCTGGCGTCAATGAAAAGCGTCTCCCCCCGCCGATCTCGAAACCTGCAGTTTGCCTTAGTACGGGCGATGAACCACAGACATACGGGTATTTGTGTCGTATAGAAAAGCTGCCCGGGCAGTGCTACTATGCAGTCCACCAGATCGGCTTCTATTATATTCTTGCGGATTTCCCCTTCGCCAGATTGGGTTGACGACATCGAACCGTTGGCCAGAACGAACCCTGCAAGGCCGGTTGGCGCGAAGTGATGGATGAAGTGCTGTACCCAGGCGAAGTTAGCATTGCTTGCAGGCGGAGTGCCATAATGCCAGTGCTTATCGTCTCTCAAAAGCTCGCCTCGCCAGTCGCTGACGTTGAACGGCGGATTGGCCAGCACATAGTCCGCCTTCAAATCCGGATGTTGGTCTTTATGAAAAGTATCTCCATGAGCAATCTGCGCGTCGATGCCTCGTATTGCGAGGTTCATCTTTGCCAATCGCCACGTGGTATAGTTGGATTCTTGACCATAAATCGAGATGTCGCCGAGGGAATTATAGCAGATCAGTTTGGAAACGCCAACTTGCGGCCCCCTTTCTGTGCAATTAATCATCATTTCGCGCCCAAAAACGCATACACAAAAACGCATTGACGCTCAAACGCTTGCGTGCTATAGTGCGATTATAACCTCATCACACTACATACTCCGTAAGTATATAATGCGATAATACTATGTATATAAACAGAAGAGTGCAATGGGATGGTGCAAAAATGAAAAAGGTGTTGATTGCCGCAATTGCGGCGACTATTATCTGCATGGGCAGTATTGCCTGTGCAGATATTCCTGTAACGATGGTCGGGCAATGCGGCGGGACGTGCGAGGCGGTAGCGGTATCGGGCTACTATGCCTACTGTGGTATCGGACCGAAACTAGTGGTTCTGGACATCACAAGCGCATCCAATCCGGCGGAGATCGGAAAAAGTGACATATTGTCTGGAGTTATATTAGGCATCGCGCTCTCAGGAAACTACGCGTATGTGGTGTGTGACAAAGGCGGTCTTCAGGTGATAGACATCTCCAACCCTGCAAACCCGACCTGGGTTGGCGAATACGACACCCCTGGCTATGCCTACGCCGTCGCGGTGTCAGGCAGCTACGCTTATGTGGCTGATGAGGGTGCTGGATTGCAGGTAATAGACATCTCCAACCCGGCCAATCCGACCCGGGTTGGCGGATATGACACCCCTGCCTATGCCAACGGCGTCACCGTGTCAGGAAATTACGCTTACGTGGCTGATGCCTGGTCTGGTTTGCAGGTAATAGACATATCAAATCCTGCAAATCCGACCTGGGTTGGGGAATACGACACTCCTGATTGGGCCTGCGATGTCACGGTATCAGGAAACTACGCTTACGTGGCGACGTGGAGTGGCTTACAGATAATAAACATCTCCAACCCGGCCAATCCGACCTGGGTTGGCGAATATAACACCTTTGGCTATACCAAAAGCGTCACGGTGGCAGGCGACTACGCTTATGTGGCGGATGGCTATGATGGTCTACAAGTGATAGAAATCTCCAACCCTGCTAAACCGACTCGGGTTGGCGGATGCGACACCCTAGGTTCGGCCTACAGCGTCGCGGTGTCAGGCGACGACGCTTACGTGGCCGATGTCCTTGATGGTCTACAAGTGATAGACATATCCAATCCTGCAAATCCAACCTGGGTTGGTGAATACAACACCCTTGGCTATACCGAAAGCGTCACGGTGTCAGGCGACTACGCTTACATGGCCGATTATGAAGTAGGTCCACAAGTAATAGATATCTCCAACCCTGCAAACCCGACCTGGGTTGGGGGATACGACACCCCTGGCACTGCCTTCGGCGTCGCGGTGTCAGGCAACTACGCTTATGTGGCTGATGATTGCAGTGGCTTGCAGATAATAGACATCGCCAACCCTGCAAATCCGACCTGGGTTGGCGGATGCGACACTCCTGATCGGGGCTGCGACGTCGCGGTATCAGGCAACTACTCTTATGTGGCTGATAATTGTAGTGGCTTGCAGATAATAGACATCTCCAACCCTACCAATCCGACCTGGGTTGGCGGATGCGGCACTCCTGGATGTGCCTACGGCGTTGCGGTGTCAGGCAACTACGCTTATGTAGCTGACGGGAGTGCTGGCTTGCAGATAATAGACATCTCCAACCCTACCAATCCGACCTGGGTTGGTGAATACGTCACCCTTGGTTGGATCTACAACGTCGCGGTATCAGGCAACTACGCTTATGTGCCTGACGGGGGTGCTGGGTTGCAGATAATAGACGTCTCCAACCCTGCTAACCCGACCTGGGTTGGCGAATACGGCACCCCAGGCTATGCCTACGACATTACGGTGTCAGACAACTACGCTTATGTGGCGGATTGGAACGGCTTACAGATAATAGACATCTCCAACCCTGCCAATCCGACCCGGGTTGGCGGATGCGAAACTCCTGGCTGTGCATGCGGCGTCGCGGTGTCAGGTAACTACGCTTATGTGGCTGATGAATCTGGCGGTCTTGTAATACTTCGAGTTGATTTGCCTGAGATTGTGTCTGCGACCGTTGGTTCCGCCAAGCTCTTGCAGGATGACGCTGCAGTCGAAATCACCGGAGCCGTGGTCTCCGCCGTGTGGGAGGATTACTTCTATATAGAGGACGAAAAGCGGATCAGCGGGGTTAGAGTTGAGAAGAAGTCGCACGGCCTTGCTAAAGGCGTTAAAGTCGATGTGGTCGGCTTGTTGTTTACAAATGAAGACGGAGAACGTTATCTTGACGCTACATCGTTATCTACCGCAGGAACCGTTACTGTTAAACCCCTTGGAATGACGAATCGGTCGCTGGGAGGAAGCAACTTAGGGAATCCGGCTGCAGGCGAAGGTCAGAGGGGCGTTACCGGCGGCGTAGGACTGAACAACATCGGTCTTCTGGTGAGGACCACCGGAGCGGTGACATACATTGACGCCCACACATTCACCTTAGACGATGGTTCGGGCGTCAACATCAGGTGCGAAACCGCGCCCACTATTCTTGTGAGCACCACCTGGCAGCACATAGCAGTAACTGGTATCAGTTCTATTAAAAAGGTCGGTAATGAATACGAGCGGCTTCTAAGAATCACAGAGGTTCAACCTCTAATTACGGGCCAGGTTGAAGGCGTCACGGGACGCTGGGAGGCCACCCTTACAGGAGGCGACATATCGGGTGTTCTTGGTATGCTTCTTACACAGCAGGGAAACACCGTCACCGGCTCAGTTCGAAGCAGCCGCCCAGGCAAGTGTTGCCTAACAAAGTACCCGTACAACCGGGTACAGGTCAGTTCCATCTCGCTTCCTTTTTGAGATGGGTGTTTTGGATGATTGGGTGTGCAGACTGAGCGTTGCTTAGTCAATTACGGATGTGTACCAGCGGAGGATTAGAATGGCAGATCAGTTATTACGTGTCTTCTGGAATAGCAGTGAGCGAGGAATGCTGGAACTTGGGGTTATTGACCGAGGGCCACTGCGTATTATGACGCAAGCTGAGTGGGAAGTGCATTGCGCATGCCCTAGAAAGGCAGAACTATTCACAAAGCAGGAGTATGAGGAGCTTTGTAAGCGCTTCGATAGCGAGGGTTTCGATAGCACAGAACTGCTTCCAGAGAGTGATCTGTCAGTTCTTGAGCCATTCGAAGATAAACTCAGCGATGGTGATGTGGTCGTGAGGATTCGCGCTGGCGATCTCAACATTGTGGCTGTTCGGACAGTATACTATCTTTAAGCCGCAAACGATAGTGCCACGTCTTTCTAGGATGGGGGGTGCACAGGGCAACGGTTGGTTAGCGTCGGTAATCTGCAGTTTCGTTGTTTCGGGAAACCTTGAAGCTGTCCCAAAAATATTATGTGCACAGGCATGAATTCGTGGGCTTGGTGTCGGACTATTTTATGGAGGTGACTGCAATGCCGCGATTCAAGGATATGCCGCAAGATCCAGACCAGATATGGCTGATGCCGCCGAGCCTGGATGAGATGGTACCAAGAGATAGCGAAGTGCGTTTGCTGTGTGAGGTGATGGATCAGCTGGACTGGAGCATTCCGCTGGTTCGGGTAAAGGGTTTCCCGAAAGAACTAAAATATGTTTTGGGAGAGTAAAGATGCTAGTGGATTCGAGATGGCGAATACTTGGCGAGAATATGGTGATAGCACTATCACTGATCGCACTTTATTACGCGCTGGCCAGCGTGTCGTGCGCGTGGTTCCGATTTCTTGGTGGCACACTCGTGGCTATCGGATGTATGCTATTAGAGAAAACTCTCTGCAAGCGTCGCGGGGGGCACGCCCTCTCGGATAAGCCAGCCGTTGCGAAAGCAGCAGCACTTGCTTTCAGCGCCGCTCTTTGTTTCGGAGGCGCAATTGCCTTGGTACCCCTGCGGCTAGGAGTCGTGCTACTTGTGATTACAATAGTGCTTCACGATCGTGCAGGCAGGCTTTACTATCCTGAATGGCCTCAATGTATTATGAGATGTTTGAATTCTCCTCAATAGGTGAGGAGACATCATTCGTTGTTACGGCGTGGGATGGTCGTGATGTTTGTGGTCTCAAGGTCTATTACTGTGAGCCAGGAGAATAGCAAGTATGAATACAGATAGAGATCCAACCAAACGGTCGTTTCCTGTGACACTCATGATGCTGTCGGTCTTTGTTGTGTACTGGTTGCTTCCGTACTTCTACGCGATACCTGGCCTAAGGTCAGCAGATAGGATCACGTTCACGTTGATAGGGCTAATGCTGTACTACGTGATGGCTGCGGTCGTCCAGACTCTAGGAAGATGTCAGAACTGCCGCTTCTTTTGGGAGGTCGGAGTCGTTCTGGCATTACTACTCATTGTCACCACCCCAGCACGCGTCATTCTTCAGGCATCAGGCGTCATGATCGGCTACTGGGTCGCCGCTGCCGCTTTCGGATTCATCGCCTACAGGAGGTGCAATAATTCATGAGAGTCTCGAGATGTTCCGTTGTTTGGGAAAAGGATTGCCTGATACGCAAATTCGACCTCGTCCGCAGCGGGCGAGATCGACTGTGTTTCGGATCAAATTGCGTTGGTCGGGGAGACAGGATTCGAACCTGCGACCCCCTGAACCCCATTCAGGTGCGCTACCAAACTGCGCTACTCCCCGATTCCAACACCGGAAGTATACCGCATTTGACTTGCCCTCGTCAATGGGTTTGTCATAGCAGCGCTCAACGAGACCCACAATATCATTGCAAAGCAAACGACACGGCCAAAAATAATCCCTCCGAAAAAGCTCCCGGAGGGATTGTCGGCCTTTTTTATTCAGATAAACATTACTTTACATAAGGGCATCTGGCAGCGTTTGCTCCCATGCCCATACCCTTGCCGCCGCAAGGTCCCGCGCATTTACCCTGGCCCATTCCAACTCCCATACCGCAGCCGGGGCCACATCCGATGCCGCATCCCGCGCCGAGACACAGACCCGGATTATTACAGGCCAATGATTTTACTTTGGCCTTCTGGTCATCGTTGAGCACATTGAGAGCCGCCAATGCATGATCAATCCCGATATTGCGAACTTGGGCGCGCGCATTATCAATCTGAGCGGCCACATCTTTGATGGCTGCCGGATTGACATCATCGGCTTTCCACAGATCAGCCAACTGCTTTGTGAGCGTCTTGATGTCGGCGCGCAGAGCCTGAGTTGAATCGGCGAAATCCTTGCGAATAGCCAAAATCTGCTCGGTCTGTGCCGGGGTCAAATTAAGCTCAGTTTTGAGCCTCTCACATATCACATCTATGCCAAAACCGGCGCCTGGGGCTCCCATCTGCGGACAAGCCGCCGGATTACCGGCCTTCGGCCCGCCACGCTGCGCCATTGCCGATGCGGCACACAACGCCAAAGCTAGAAACACGATCAATACTACTAATCTCGACCTCATATTTCCGTCCTCCCGGTGTCTATGACACCACATGATAATTGATTCCTTAATTTCAAATAGACTAAACAGCCTATTGGCGATTTTCTCGCCAGCCTTCTCCATCGCAGCATCCGGGATCCGGATTGCCGCGTCTGCCTCTTCCCAAACCAAGGCCCAATCCGCGTCCCTGGCCCGGCCCGTGGCATAATCCGCCGGTCAATGCGCACATCCCCCTGCCTACCAGACCGGCCAATTTGTCCTTTTGATCGGCATTTAGATGTCCGCGAAGCGCCACCATATACTCGACTGTATTAACCTGCAGGGCCTCCTGTGCTTTGCAAAACCGCTTTGTAGCCGCCAGAGCCTGTTGGGGCGTGGAATCGGGATTCTGCAACGCCGCAAGCAAATCGTCTCTCGCGTCGAGCACCTCTGTTGCAAGCTTTGGCCGAACCCGGGAAAATTGAACGTCAATTCCCTGCATCGCACCGCGCTGATCAGGAGTCATCTCCAGATAATCCTGCAACGCCTGGAATGAGAGGTGCGCTTCGGATACAGCCGGCTGGCTCTGAAGAGTCAATCTGGTGGCTGCAAACGAACCAACCCCAAGCACAATCAACACGCCAATCAGAATCAGTGTGTTCCTGCTCATAGGTCTATCTCCTTGCCGTTCTGAACCCCAACAGTCGAATCGGGATCATAATGGATGGCGCTCTCTATCATGTCTCCGAATGTATGCAGCCCAATCGCACTTGCCAGTTCATTCTCGCTCGGAACAGGTTGCTCGACGGGATAGGCGGTCAAAAATCCAAGCCCAATCCCGCATACTATACTGGCAGTAGCCAAACCGCCCGCAAGCCATCTGCGAAACGCAGGCTTTTGCCGACGCACCTGATCGCGCTGCACGCGTTGAAGAAATGATGCATAGTTGCGAGTGGGCTGCGGCGTCTGCCACGCATCAAGCAGTCCCATCGTTTGAGTCACAGCATCCCGTTCGGCTATGCACTCGGCGCATTGGGACAGATGGCCATTCAGCGCATCGGAATCAATCTCCGACAGAGCTGAATCCTGTGCACGCCACATCAATTTTCTCGCATCTGCACATCGCATAGTGATTTGATCCTCATATACTGTAACAATCGACTCCTGTAAAACCTGCTGTCTATTTGCAATTATTCGACAACATGTCTGAGTTTCTTGCGCAAATTTTCTTTTGCTCTATGCAGGAGCGATTCCAGCGCTTTCAGAGATATATTCATAACTTCCGCCGACTCAGCATAGCTCATGTGTTCATATCTTGTGAGAGCCAGAGCCATTCTCTGGTTCGGCGGCAACGATAGGACCGCCGCCCGCACCTCGTCGCATAGCTCTTTGCGCTGTGCAGTGGCGGCAGGGTCGGAGTCACGCGCAGCGCTTTGGCTTTCGTCAAGCGTCTCGAAGGTGACAATCCGGCGGCGTTTAGCAGCGTTCATACATAAGTTTACGATAACGCGGAACAGAAACGTGGTGAATCTGGCAGTGGGCGCATACGATCTCCTGGCCTCATATATGCGTGCGAATCCTTCCATAGCGATATCTTCCGCAGCATCCAGATCACCAAGAGAGCGGTAGGCGATAGCCACAGCGCGGTCGTAGTGTCGGTCGAATAGGTCCTGAAAGTGAGACTCATCCCCTTCAGCAACACGCTGCATCAACTCGGCATCGTTGTCCAGTTGCATAACCTCTCAATTATACATGAACAACGCAAACGGCCGTAACCTGCGGCAGTAACCCAATTTCGATGGGAATTATAATGCTGCGTAAAATAGAGACGGCAAATAATCAACCTGACCCATCGCGCAGGCCGCTAAACGCCGCGTTTGGCAGTTTTATGTGGACAAATATCAGGATCGCTTTGCCGCGACAAGGCTTCGTGCATAGAATGCATCTGAGAGCTTATCAACAGCCACGCCCTTGTGAGTCGATGAGCAGTGGACGAAATATCCGTCTCCGGCATATATCCCGCAGTGATCCGGGTAGGTGTTTTTGCACGCAAAATACAGGCGGTCTCCCGGCTGGAGCTGATCCCACGGCACGCTTGACCCGACCTGAGCCTGTTCGCGAGCCGTGCGCGGCAGGCTGACTCCGTATTGAGAGAAAACCGATCGAACAAACGCGGAGCAGTCCATGCCGGAAGTCGGGGAGACTCCTCCGTAAACATACGGCACGCCGGCATATCCCATAGCAGTGCGAATGATATCGCTTTCCGGGAGTGAGCCGCGTTGAGGCGCGGTGCCGCGAGATGGCTGCGTCGAACGATTCGGTTCGGGTTTATTGGCAACAAGGTCGTAGCCGATTAGCTTTACTGAACTGGCTCGTATCCAACCAGTCGCGCCATTTACCATAAGCACGCCAAGCCATTTGTCCTCCTCGCGCACGATGGCAAGGGGAGTCTCGGCCTTGACCTTTGCATAGACCTGACTGGAATCCGACTTGGACTTGTGAATCGATGCAACCGACTTGCTCACCAAGCCTACCCGCCCTACCTTCACGGTTTGGGTTTTCGTGGTCGGCGTTTTGTCTGGAGTCGACTTGGCAGGCGGGCTGGATGCAGATGGAGCGCTCAGCGAAGGCGTCTCAAGACTGAGTGTAAGCGTCTGCGAGGCAAAAGCGGCAGAACATATAAAAACCGAGATTATAATTAGAAACAAACAGCGAATCAATGTATCTGTCCCCCATGCTATGCGGTTACTTTCCGCACCATACATGTTATCGGTAATCTACACACAGCTTGTTAGACCATAGAGACAGCCGCATGGTTTCAGGTTGCTACAGTCGAGATTGTTCGAAACAATTGCCTGATTGTACTACCCAACACCTAGAAAAGCAAGAAAATAACTCCCTTGCAAGATTGCGATAGCGCGGCGTCCGATAGATATTATGACCCTGACACTAATTTTCTCAGTTGCTGCGCCTCGCACTCAGCGGCAGGCTTGAAGTTCGACCCGGTCGCATATTTGATCAAACGGTCAACAAAATAGCCTGCGGCAGGGTCTGATTTTTCCAGCGCGCCCTGCACATTCATCGCGGCCACAAGCAGCCTGCCCTTGCCTACATTTGCCTCGAACAAATATGCCTTTGACCTGAGCTGCGAGGGCAGATCGAGACATCGTATGATCGGCGCGATCCCACTTGCAAGAGCAGTGAGATTGACCGCCCTGGAATCGGTAAGGAGGTTGTAATACATCAAATCGCACCAATCCTGCGCGGGCATTTCCTGCATGGCAGGGTGTGCGGTGTCGATGATTGTGCCCGCGTTGCTGTCCTTATCCGCGTTTCCCGACCCGATATACGGCACGTAACTTGAGGGCAATACTGGCAGAGAGGCGGCAGGGCCAAGCAACAGAACACTGCCTCCCTTTTCAAGATAATCCAGCGCAGCCGCAGAAAGTTCGCTGGCGATCAACAGGCTGCAGTCGATTGAATCTGAATTTGCATCCATCGCTTTTGCATCCGGGTACATCTCGCTCAACAACGGAATGCCCGCGATGCATACGCTGCTGTCGATTTTTGCATAATCGGCAGGCAAAACCCAAAAGTTCCATGAATTATCTACCGAACTGCCGCCGCCCTCCAACTCTGCGACCAAAGTGAGCTTGCGCGCTGCTGTCTGCGCAGGCATTTTGACATCGACTCGAGTCAGGGTCTGAAGGCCTTCGGAGTCGACTTTGAGGTTCTTTATTTCGCCGGAGGCAATGGTTATCTCTCCATCCAACAACTTCCACGCAAGCACGGCATCGGACAGCGGCGCATCTTCATAACGCGACACATAAATAGATGCCTCTGCGGTTTCTCCCGCTCGATAGCTGCGCCTGTCGGTTTCCATCAACAGAACGCTTGCGGCATTGAACTTCGAGAACTCATCCGCTGCCGCTCCCTTGGCTCGGAAGAATGCATCCAATACGCCATAGGATTCAGCCCATCGATCCTGCAACGAACTCAGGGCGTATCCGCGAATATCACCTGCCAGCCTGGCCGATTCAATTTCGGATTTTAAGGCGGCAGCGTGCAGCTTATTTGAGCACTCAACCCATTTATCAAGCTGGTCTGCAATGCCGTTGTGATCGGCAATCGCCTGCTGACTGAACAGCCAATATGGCCGCACTCCACGGGAAAAGAGTTTTCTCTGGTCGAGGTTTGGCAGCGTTCCGAATCGCCCAAGTTCGTTTATTATCACCGGTTTGGCGGGTCGCCATCCTCCCAGGTCATATTTCTTTCCGCCCAAACCAATCTCAGGTCGGTCGCTGAATTTCACGGGCAAAAAGTCCAATGTGACGCCGGGCTTGTCTTCTGCTTTGGGCAGCGGATTGTTATTGTTATCGACCAGAAGCCTTGCCGAATCGATTCTTTTGGCGGTGGCATACATTTCGCTGAACAAAGACCTGTTTGCCGGCCCATCGTCGAACATGCTCCAGGCTATTATTGACGGGTGGCTGCGACGGGGCTTGATCATATTCTGCCACTGATCCTGATAGTATTGGTCAAGCTCAGGGGAGGGATTTGCCCTGGATGAGCGCGGCTGACTTGTCGGCAGGTCGATTTGCACCAGAATGCCGACCTCATCCGCCGCATCCAGATACTCCTTGGGCGGCGCCCAACTGCGGCATCTGACAAAGTTGAACCCATAGTCCTTTGCTATTTTGAAGCGCTCTTTGAAAACATTTTTATCGACAGGAGGAGCTATGGTATTGGGGAATATGCAATCGTCGATGTATCCCCTGAGAAACACGGGCTTGCCGTTGAGGAAAAACTTGTCCCCTTCGGCGGCAAAATCCCTAATGCCGAATTTGGTGGTATAGTAATCGAGTTCCACATCCTCTTTGTATAGGCGCACATCGAGTGAGTAGAGATAAGGGGATTGGGGAGACCATCGCGTGGGATTTTCGATGTCCACCATAATGAAATCGGGCAGCATCGCGGGCAGCATTTTGTATGACACGTTGCTGCCGACGTGCTTGCCGGCGTGATCATATATATCCGCCTGCAGGATAAACTCCGGCTGCTGCTCGGCTGATCCGCCATACAGGATACGGCTCCCCGTCTCCACAATGACTTCCAGGACATCGCTGCCGGTGCGCGTCTTGACATAGGCATTTTCAATCCAGCTTTTCTCGGTAGTCTCAAGCCAGACCCTGCCGGTTATCCCGCCCCACTCCGCACTCGACAAACCGATTAGATCCATCGCGCCATATAAACGATCCGAGTCCGGGCTGCGGCGGCCATCGACTCGGATAACAATATCAATTGTCCAATTCTTAATGATTAGGTATGCGATCTCAACGCGAAACTGCGTCAAGTAGTCGGTATGCGTGCCGAGATGCTCTCCGTTGACCCATATATCTGCGGATTTGTAGACGCCATCGAGGCAAAGATACATCTCCTTGCCCTGCCAGCTTTGCGGAACGGAGACCTGCCTGCGATACCATCCCGGCCCGGCAAACCCGGAAAATAACGATTCAGAAGGCTCGCCTATCCCCTGCGTATTCCACGCCCCGGGCACGGTAATCTTTTTGTCGAATTCAACTTCCGGCTTGAACCACTCCTCGGCCTTGCCGACATCCTTTGCATCGGCGGCAAACTCCCACTGGCCGGATAAGTCGATCATATCCCTGGCCGCGCAGGGAATTGGTGCAATCAGACCCAAAATAAGAAATAAACCGATGAGACGAACCATATTTATCCCTCTGCTTTAATGCGTAATAACTCTCTTTGACCGTCAGCCCGCAGATACCTTCGACAGAAGCGCCCGAAAGAGGCAAAATAGATAATATCGTCATAATACCAGGCGCGCCGACACGATTTTTGGTCGGTTTGGCAGGAGTCTGGGGATCAGTAGCTCAAGCCCCAGTCGTAGTTATACGATGAGCCGGGGATGTTGACCGGCAGTTTGGCCGTTGGATTGTAGTCGCCGAATATTACGTCCGCGGCTGCAGCAAAACCGCAGTTGCGGTAGTTGTATATCGCGAGATAGGCATCCGGCTCCGTCAGGCTTGCAAGCTCATAAGGCTCGCGCATGCCCACGCAAATCACCGGCTTGCCCAGCGCGCACAAGCTGTTTATCATCGCCAACTGCCCGGAATACACATTGGCCCTTGAAGTGCCGACGATGATCACATCGGCCGAGATCGCGGCATTGCGTATTGTATTTCTCTGCGAAGTAGTCGGATTTTCCACCACCGACATCGATGTTGTATTTGCGTGCTTGGGAACTATAAACGACGCAAAACTCGATGCTGCATTTGAACTTGTTTCGCCGGAGGACTGAACGGTTACCAGTAATACTTTTTGGCTTGCCTCAAGGCTCAACGGGAGTACGTTGTTTTTGTTGCGAGCCATTGTGACGGCGGCGCGCGCGACATCGTATTCTGCCGCGGTGTGCTCCGCACAGCCCACAATTTGCGATGCCGCCGCAACATCTACATAGGGATTGACGAAAAGGCCGTACTTTCGCTTCAGTTTCAAGATACGAGTCACTGCCTCATCGATCCGCGACATCGGTATTTCCCCGCTAATTGCAGCCGCTTTGACCGCCGCAATCGCCGTGGTCAGGTTTGGCGAAAGTGAGAGCAGATCTACTCCGGCCTGGATTGCCATAACGGCGGCCTGGCCTGTTGAATAGCCCGCCGTGATGCCCGCCATGCCCATTGAGTCTGTCATTACCACGCCATCGAAGCCGATATTTTCGCGCAGATATCCCTGCATCACCAACGGCGACAGGGTAGCAGGTCTGGCAGAATCGATGCAGGAGACCACAATATGCGCGCTCATCACGCAGTCCATTCCGTTCTCGACCGCTTCCCTGAAAGGCCGCCCATGCATAGCGTCGAAAGCTGCGAAATCATAGTTGCTGATGACAGGCAGCCCGGAGTGAGAATCGACATTTGTATCGCCATGACCTGGGGAATGCTTGCCTGTCGCGATGATATCCGCGCTGTGCAGCCCGGCAACATAGGCTTGACCCATAGCCGAGGCCAGTTCCGGACGCTCGCCAAATGAGCGGACCCCGATAACCGGATTTGCCGGGTTATTGTTGACATCAAGATCGGGAGCAAGGTTCATATTCCCGCCCAATGCCCTTATTTCTTTGCCGAACAGGCTGCCCATTGTATAAGCGGCTTGTGGAGAGCGCGACGCGCCAATCCCCATATTGCCCGGTCCTTCGACTCCTCCGGTTATTCGAATTACCCGACCGCCTTCCTGATCCATAGAGATGAGCAGCGGAATGCCGGAACCGTCCGCGCGCATCGCCGCCGCTTGCATATCATTGCTGAACTTGGCCGTGCGCGCAGGATTGTCGAGGTTGCCGTTATACTGGAAGTATATGACACCGCCTATGTGCTGATTGGTGATCGTCTGGCGCATTGCGGTTGTGAAAGTGTCGCCGTCGAAGCGCACCTGAAACAACTGGCCGATCTTCTCGTCAAGGGTCATAGAAGCCAGTCTTTGCGCAACCCATGATTTGTGATTCGTCACATCGTCAGCCTGACGGATTTTCAGCACGCGGGTCATTTGATCCCCCACCTTTTCGATAGAACATATTCCCGTCGCCGATACAAAAGACCAGTCGGCATCCAGCTTTGTGCCGTTAGGAGCGACGATTTTTATATGTGAGCCGCCCGCGTCGGTAATTGTGAGCCATTTTGGATTCGAAGAATAATCGAAATCGATGACACGTCCCCATACGCGCGCCAGCAATCCAACCGTGTTCAGGTTATCGTCGCCGGGGATTCCTTTTTCGAAATTGCCGGAATCTCCTCCGACAAACGCCATATTGGACATCCCAAGGGGTTTGATGGAGTATTTTTCACCTGTTAGCTGTGGAGGCTGGAAGCGGCAGTCGATAAACCGCTCCAGATTGGTATCGATCTCTATGGCAGCTTCGATGTCAAGCACATCGCCGACTTCGAAACTCTCTGTCGTATCGACTCGAATCCCGGAACTGCGGTCCTTCTCTTCGACGTAGATGCTCCCCGGAAAGACGGCAGTAACCGCCACTCCCTGCAAAGAGATGGGTTTGCCGTGATCCGTATCACGCTTCCACATACCTATAGGGTTGGCCCAACAAGCGTGGCAACATACAACAAATGCTAAAACCTGGAGTATTAAACGAACTTTCTTCATTACATGCATTGTAACTCCAGTAGGACAAATGTCAATGCCAGATTTTTATGCTGCTCCACGAACGCCGGCCAAAATGTCAGGCTCTACCACTCCAGAACTTCATTGGGCGCGAGGCCGAGATTCGGCGCATGCCAGTTGGCCTGAAGCTCCTCAGGCGTGAAACTTGTTGTGATGCCAAGGCATTTCATCCCTGCCGCCTTTGCCGCAGTCGTGCCGTTGACCGCATCCTCACATACCAGGCAATGCGCAGGCTCCACTCCCATTCGACTGGCCGCCGCCAAAAATATCTCAGGGTCCGGCTTTTTTCGAGCGACATCGGAGCCGGTGACAAGCGCGTCGAACATATCCGGCGTAAACCCTATTTCAGTTAGATTGATCTCGACTTTCACTCTGTCCGCCGCGCTTGCGACTGCCAGCTTAAGACCCTTGCTGCGTGCTTTGTCGATAAATTCGTGCACTCCGCAAAGCGGCTGCAGGTTTCCCCGCACAAGTTCGCCGTATAGCTCGTAGGTTCTGTCTTTGTCGCGCTTGAGATCGAGTTCGAAGTCGTAGAGGTCAGCTACGCCGCCGATGAACCTGTCCTCCCCTGCGCCCGTAAACGGCACAAAATCCTCCGGCTGCACCACCAGGCCGCGCTCGGCAAACATTCGCACCGACGCCTCCCGAATGAATGGCTCGGAGTCAATAAGCACTCCATCCATATCGAAAATAACGGCTTTAATCACAGTTCCACTCCATATTTCACTCGCATAGTTCTGGTCTGACCGGGCAAGATCACGGGAGCTATATCCCCGCTCTCCCAACCCGGCTTATCGAGATAACAAAACGCGCCAAGTCCCCTGCTCCACGGCTCGATACACACGAAGTCCGCTCCATCCGGCGCATATACGGTCAAAAGTTCGAATTTTTCGTCAAAATCCACGTGTATGGTAGATCCGGCTCCGGCATCAATAAGGGACATTCTGCTGCCGTTGACACCGGCGAACACGTGGTCATAGTATATATCAGGCTCGAATTTCAATACGCTGCCCGCCGGCTCGGAATCGCCGTTGAACAATACCGTATCCGGATTTGTCTTGAGCCATTTGGTTACCGGCAAATGCAACTCTACGCCCTCGCGTTCGGCGTTGGATATGCGGAAGTAGGGATGATGTCCGAAAGCGACGGGAGCCGGGGTTGATCCCTGGTTGATGAGTATCGTTTCGAACTCTATCGACGAATCACATAAAGTAAAGCGTTGCTGATAGGACACGTCAAACGGGTAGTTTTCTTCGTGAACCTTTTGAGGCGTATTAAGCTGATATAGTGCGGAAATGCGATCCGTCCCCTCATCGAGTGCGACCCTCTCGAATCGGCTGAGATAGACTATGCCGTGCGAAGGCATAAAGTATGTCTTGTCAGAGCCGTAAATCCTGTAGTTGCCGGGCACAGGCGGATCGACAGAAAGATCCCAGGTTCGTCCTATTGCCGGAAACAACAGCGGACTCCCTCCTCCGGTGACCTTCGTCGCTTGCGCGGGAAGTTCCGGCGGACAATACATAAGCTCCCTGCCGTCCACAATCCAGGAGTAGGCATTGCATCCCCACTCGACCGCAATCGAACAGGTCGCGCCACTTGCGAGTTCATAACGATCTATCATCTGTGCACCTCATTTAGCTCATCCGGGCTTATTCTACAACAAAAGACAGTTGACGTGAACCACCGCTGAGTTTAACATTAAGACAACAATGCGCCTGGAGACAAATATGATAACCATCGACTTTCCCGATGATCGATTAAAAGTGCACGGTTTGTACTGGTTTGACGAAGACAAACCCGTAGTGCGGAGACTGCCGCAGAGACTTAAGGACACCTTTAGAGAGGTCGTTTGGAACCTAGCACAGGATCCCGCCGGCGGCAGGATACGATTTTCTACGGATTCGGAGATTGTGGGCATTCGCGCAAAAGTGCCGGATTTCGCGGTGATGAACCACATAACCCGTATCGGCCAGAGCGGGTTTGACATATATGTGGACGGCTATTTTGCCGGCAGCGTATCCCCAAATGACAAGGGCGACATATCAACTGACTGGAGAATCGGCTCAGAAAAGAAGATGCGCAGCATCGAGATTTCCATGCCTCTATACAAGTCGGTTACGATCCACTCGGTCGTTTTGGACGATGGCGCAGATATCCAGCCTCCCCCTGCGTATAAAATACCCAAGCCGATCGTATACTATGGAACCAGCATAACACAGGGCGGATGCGCATCGACTCCCGGAACCACCTATCAATCGTTTGTGAGCCGATGGCTGGATGCCGACTTCGTCAATCTCGGATTCTCCGGAAACGGGTGGGGAGAACCGGAGCTTGCGGCGGCGATCAGCGAGATAGATGCGTCCTGCTTTGTTGTGGACTTTTGGGCGAATGTGGGAGGAGACGACTATGGCAAAAAGCTGCCGGGCTTTGTCGGGCCGATTCGCGAAAATTATCCGAACACGCCGATTGTGGTTATGCAGCCGTTCTATTTCGCATACGATACCGTTGACTGTTCGAGACATACGATCCAGCGCAGAGACTCCGAGGCTTTTGTAAAACAACATCAGGAGCAAGGGGATAAGAATATATACGTCTTTGATGGATATAAGATGATTTCAAGGGAGGAGACATACGGGCTGGTGGATGGCGTGCATTGCAATTCACTGGGATTCTACCTGATGGCAAAGGGACTGACTCCTTTTTTGAAGAGCGTGTTGGATAAATAGAATCCGATCGTTGAGGGTTGGGGGCGGCTGATCGTTATGAGAGGCATTACAAATATAAGCGGATCGGCAACTCGGTTATGGCGCGTGTTTTTGCCCGCTGTCTTGATGGCAATGATGGCAGCGACCGCATTTGCCGCGCCGAGTTTTCGGGGTTATACGGGACTGGTTCTAATCCCCACCGCCCGCGTTCTGGATGTTGGTGACTATGACTTCGGGGTAACGTCCGAGGACAGAGAAGGCTCGCAGTTAAATAATATATTTGTAACCTTCAGCCCTAAAAAGAACCTTGAACTGGGAGCCAATGCGTTTAGAGCCCCGGGCAGCGACTCCCGCAAATTATTGGTCAACGCGAAATATCAGCTCGCATCCGAAACCGAGGAAGCTGCCAGCATTGCGATCGGGATTATCGACCTGTGCAACGAGATCGACGCCACGCCGTATGCGGTCGCAAGTAAATCGATCGTGCGTCACGCCAGACTCTTCAAGAATCAGCGTTTCAGCATTCGAGGGCACGCAGGCATCGGGTTCGGCGATATGGATGCGCTCTTCGTTGGGCTGGCCGCTTATGCGGGAAACAGGATAATGCTCTCGGTTGAGTGGGACTCGCACGACGTCAACTTCGGATTCCGCTTCACTCCGGTCAAAGGACTCCGGCTTCACACCGCCATTTTGGGATCATCTGACACGGATCACGTCGGACTCGGAGTTTCTTATACAAAAAGATATTAGAAATTGTGTAAGAAGGCTGAGGTCAGGCGGGGATTGCAGCCGGATGGTTGCACGAAAGGCGTCAATGCGCATATAATAGATAAGCTGGATAAGCGCTCCGGGGTCGTCCAATGGCAGGACAACGGCCTTTGGCGCCGTTGATCGGGGTTCGAATCCCTGCCCCGGAACCAAATTGCGTCTCGTCAAATATGGCGGGACGCTTTTTATTATCAGAAGCGACAGCTAGGTCTTTGTAGGCGGAGCTTCCTGCGGAATATCGAGCCTGACCACAACAACCGCGGCGTCGTCCTGCAGTTTGCCGCCGGCGTGGTTTATCGCCGCCCTGAGCAGCCCGGATGCGGTGGCCTGAGGGGAAATATCCGAACTGTTGGCCAGGTAATGTATCATTCCCTTCTTCTCGAAGAACTTGTCAACGCCCGCCCGCGCCTCGGTGATTCCATCTGTGACGAGCACAATTGTATCCTTATGTGCAAGCTGTATGGCATCCTCGTGATACTCGCTTTGCATTGAAACGCCCAAAGGCAGGCCGCCTATAGGCAGTTCTTCTATCTCACCGGATGCGCGACAAATTACCGGCGGCTCATGTCCCGCGCAAGAATATGTTATCAGATCGTTTGAGGTGTCGATAACGGCAAAAAAGGCCGTTAGAATGCCCGCTTCGTAGTCGCCGTCCATGCACAACGCCCTGTTGGCCAGTTTCATTACCGTGGCCGGATGCGGCTCTATGACGGCGTAGCTTCGCAGCGCATACCGGGCTGCGGCAACTCGGATGGCCGCCTCCAGACCCTTGCCTGCAACGTCACCGATCAATATCCCTACCCTGTTTTGACCGATGTCGAATACGTCATAGAAGTCCCCGCCAATCTCCGCTTCCTTTAAGGCAGGCTGGTAGCGAACTCCGATTCGAAAACCTGCGACTTTGGTGGGCACTCGCGGAGGAATCAGGGCTTGCTGGAGCACCTGAGCTATATGATGCTCGCGCTTGTAGATTTCCTCCAGTCGGCGCTCATATTCGATCTGGTCGGACGCATCGTGAACAGAGAGAGTGCCGCCGAGAATCTTACCCTGCGCATCTCGCACCGGGGATCCGCTCACACTGACAATCGACTCGTTCCACGGTGATATGATTCTGAACCGAACGTCTCTGGTATCCATGCCGCGGAGCGCTCGACGTGAAGGATAATCGTCTTTAGCAACCGGTGAGTCATCCAGCCAATACAGCTTCCACTCGTTCATCCGCAGCCCTGATGGGCCATCTGATGGAGCGCCGACCAGCTTCCTCAGCGCTTCGTTTGCCATCAGCACCGTATGATTGGTGTCGAACAAAACCAAACCATCGTGCATGCTCGATATCAGGGATTCGAGCTGTGCGGCGCGATGCTCCGACTCCTCCCTTGCCCGGGCAGCCTCGAACTCCGCTCGCTTGCGTTGAGTTACATCCTTGGTAACTCCGAGCGCCTCAACTGCTCCATTAATCTCATTCAGATAGTATCTGGTCACTACCTCGGTGGTGATCACGGTTCCATCGCGGCAGCACATTTCGAAGTAGTCCGTATAGTAGGCTTGCTTGAGTTTGTTTAGCGAAAATGCCTCCGTTCGCATTTGCATAAGAGACTGCATAGATTTGGCGGATTCAGGAGTAAGAAACTGCCATATCGGAGCGGCAAGCACTTCATCTACGGTGTATCCGCAAAGACGTTCGACCGACTGACTCACGTAACGATAGCGCATCGTGTGCACATCAGCTATCCATATAACATCCTGCATATTCTCGGCCAGGAAGCGATATCGCCGTTCGCTGTGGCTCAGCGATTCCATCAGTGCATTTCGTTCGGTAAGCGACCGGGCCAGCTTTATGTTGCCGTAACTAAGCTGAGATATCACCCCGGCGAACTCCATAAAGAAGGCCATTCCCGCGTTCAGCGTATCTTTGTTCACCCGTGGGACTCTGCTAAGAGCTTCCATATAGTCCTGCTCGTTGAAGCCGCAGATTTTTGCCTGCCGCCTAAACAGTTCGAGATCCAGCACCTCATCGCGAAACAAAAATTGTCCAATAAACAGGTTCCCAAGGTGTCTGCCGCCGATCATAATCGGCGTTGCCAAGTCCCAAAGGTTGTTCTTGCATTTGTATAGCTTGGCTTCACCTTCTTTTATGTCCGCAGAAAGTTCTACATCGCTTTCCAGGCAGTGGTTCAGCGTGATCGGGTGTGTTCTGTGGAAGTTCGTGCATATCTCCTGCCACCCCACTTTGACAAGCACCCTGCCTTCGGGATCGATTATCGCCATCGGGATGCGGATCAGCTTATAGAAGCTGTTCATAAGGGACTGCACCAACTCGATATCGAGAATATCGGAAAGCTCCAGATCGCCTATATCACCTTCCGGTGAGAGTATGCTTTCCAGCTTGGCCTTTACCCTCTGTTCGCTTTCCTGCAGAGCTTTTGTAGCTTTGATTCGTTCCTGGCGCATTCTGATCGCTGATATGCCATAGCTGAGATCTTCAGCCAGGTTCGTAAGGAGTTGAATCTCATCTTTTGTAAATGCGTCCGGCTCGGAGCTATATATCGCCATAGCTCCCATCACCTGTCCGTCAATTCTTAGCGGGAGTGCAACCGATGATGCGTAACCGCGTTTCAGCGCCAACTCCCGCCAAGGCTCAAAATTGGGGTCTGTATGCATGTTTTTGCACAGGCTGACTTCCCCGGTTCGGATTGCCGTTCCGGATGGCCCCTGGCCTCGCGGCGTGTCCGCCCACGAGACATCCAGTTTTTCCAGATAGCTTTCATCAAATCCGTATTGAGCGACTGTTCGAACCGACTTTGCATTATCGTGCTGGGCGTATCCAATCCACACCATCTGATGTCCGCAGTCCTCGACTACGATGCGGCAAGCCTCGTTTAGATAGGCAAGCTCGTCCTGAGCGTACATCATTGCCCGGCTGCTGTTTATATGGGCAGTGAGGGTGCGGTTCAGCTTCTGCAGGGCCTGTTTGGACTGCTGCACGGTGGAGCTTTCGATTCGCATCCACTTACCGTCCCTCTTCATCAGGGCATATTCGTGGTTGGATATTACATCGGCTACCTCCGCGGCTCCGCATTTATTAAGAGAATAAGTGCACATCGCGATCATACGATTATCGCGGATAGTGGTATCTATGACTTCCTCGTATGCGGTGAAGTCCTGCCAGTAGTTTTGTTCGAGCCAGAACGTATCTGCGGAGAGCCTGAGGCCTTCATATCCTCTGTTAAGGGCGTAGTCCAGCTTTGCTATCCAGGCATCCAAAACCCTTTGCTGACTGAACTTGCCGTTGAGGATATACCATTGGTTGTAGGAGAGTATTTCAATCTGCCCGGCGTGCAGACGGTCGTCGATATCGGGCAGGGATTTTTTAAGCGCGGATATCGCTGTTTCTGCATTAAGCTGATCTGACGTAATCCACATACAGAACTCATTGGCCTGAAGTCCGCTGACGATATATGGGACAACGGTGTCGATGAGGTCCTGTGGTGTCTGGTAGAACTGACAGAAATGCGTACCCCAGGGAACCTCGCCAACAGTCTCTATGCCGGATTTCCGCAAGCCTTCACTAGAGCTTTGGGACATCGGGATCACCACCTGTCAAAATGCAGTGCTGACAACCATGCGCCATTGTAGCACAATTTTTTGAATTACGCTCGTATTGTCGTCGGTAAATTTAGCACGCGAGGCATTTTAGAGGTTAGAGGTTGGAGGTTAGAGGTTAGAATGATTATTGAGAGGGTTTGCGGTTTCCCGTATCGGACATCTGACCTCGAACTTCGGACATCGAAAAAGACGGTATCTCACTGCGTTCGAAATGACATAGTTTGTGTGACTGGAACAGAGGCAGGTCACTATGTTCAGATGCGCCAACTAAATTGTCATTCCGAGGCGAATGCCGAGGTTTAGAGGTTAGAGGTTGGAGGTTAGAGGTTAGAAGGGTTATTGAGAGGGTTTGCGGTTTCCCGTATCGGACATCTGACCTCGAACTTCGGACATCGAAAAAGACGGTATCTCACTGCGTTCGAAATGACATAGTTTGTGTGGCTGGGACAGAGG
>JAAYKE010000153.1 GCA_012522575.1 Armatimonadota bacterium
CGGCGTTCGCCTCGGAATGACAATTTACCTGCCGCATCCGAGTTCAGTAACTGGCCTCGGTCCCAGCCACCAAAACTATGTCACTTCGAACGCAGTGAGAAGTCTGCTTATACGGAAAACGCGCAAGTCCGCTCAGTGAACCGTGTTCACCATCTGCATCAGCAGCACCTCGCGTATCACTGTCGCGGCTGCCTGCGTCGCCTGCGGCACTGTGGATGAAAGCAGCTTGGCGTCCGCCTCGGTTATGTTGATCAACGCCGTGCCTCTTGCTGCCACCACGCCCGCATTTTCGTCAGTTTTCAGTTCGTGCATCTTAAGCCCGGCATCGAGAGCCTTATTTATGCGCGCTGCCGCATCGGTCGCAAGTTTCTGTGCGGTCTGGCTGTCGGTGGCCGCTGGCCGGTAGATCAGTTTGTCGGAGAGAACCACTCCCGGAACATCCGCTCCATCGACCTTTTCGACTTTAACTTCAGCCATTATAGCCTTCGTCGTGGCGCGTCGGTTGATTGGGATATTCAATTCTGTGAGAAGCGCCTTCGCGGAAGCCACGCGTTCTGCGTCTATGGGGTGAGACCTGAATATGCCGAGATCGACAAGCTCCGGGCGTCTTGCGAGTCGTTCCATAAAGGTCAACAATCCGACAGGGTTATATCCCGCCTCGAGTGCATAATGAATAGCTCCGGCGTCGGAGTCGCGCTCGGCCTGCATCCCATAACCGTTGAGCCGGGCGATCTTGATCAGCTCTATTCCCCGCTGAATGTTATAGACATCGCTGGATTTGGCTCCGCTCATAATGGTGGCCAGAAGTGCGATGGCTTCCCCTTTTTCGAACGCGGCCTGTCTTTGCAACAAATACATCATGTGGTGATGCGAAGCGTGTGTGACTTCGTGCGCCATCACCAGAGCCAGTTCATCATCGGATTCAACAAAGTCCAGCAGGCCGCGGTAGACATAAATATGCCCGCCGGGAACACAAAAAGCGTTGACGTCTTTGTCCTCGATGATGTTGAACGTATATTCAAAGGGCGTGATGATCGAACTGCCATAGACGGCTTTTATCTCAGTCTTGTTCGCGACGGCGGCCAGCTTATTGCCGATCTCGCGGATACGTTTCAAGTCGTTGGCGTTGTCACTGAGCTTGTATTCTTTGGCGGCCTCTGCGGCGGCATCGGCTCCGATTTTCTTTTCCGTTTCACCGATTTCCGGCGGAGCTTTAGCGGCGGTTGCAGGAGCTACCGCGCCCAATATCAGAAGGCAAGTTATCACGGCCAAAAAGCGGCCGGCCGCCAAAAAAGTTCGTTTCATACAAATACACCACCTGCCAGGTCGCAGGTCGCTCGAATCGCGCCGATACCCGACCTGTCAAGGCCCTGTTGCATAACTCATTATACCATCAACCGGACTCGAAGCAATCTCAGCGCAGCGGATCACAGCAGCCCGTGAAGCGCTTCTCCATTTGCCGGTCGCTGTGCAAAATGCAAGCCCTCCAGTTATTTAAGTCGGAAAAATGGCATGCCTATTGCTTGCCTGGTTCAAGCTATTATTGCTCAGCTTGTCTGTGTGGCACGAAGATTGCATACTGTATTACCCTGATTGAAATACCAGTTTTGGGGTGGTTTGCGCGTTATGCTGGTATTGGCACAACAGCCTATGGAATTAAAGTCATGCGGGGAGGATTCGCATGGCTAAAATTTCTCTTTATCTCGTTACACTATTACTTGGCAATCGACTGCCCGGGCCGGTGTCTGCGCCGTTGCCGCAGCCGGTTCCAATGGTCATATCCGCGCAACTCAACTACGAGGAGCAGCGGCTGATGGACCTGGCAAATACTGAGCGTATCAGCCAGGGACTGCAGCCCTTAAGAGTAAATCAAACTCTTGTGCGGGTAGCCAGGGCGCACAGTAGGGAGATGTATGAGAAGAGCTATTTCGACCATTACTCTCCTACGCCGGGTTTCCGCACTCCCAAGGATCGCTACCTGAGGGAGTTGGGCAGAATACCTGCGTGGGCGTGCATTGGCGAAAACCTGTTCTACAGCTCCGTCAATGACCCGGACCTCGGAAACCGATGCCTTATGGACAGCCCTGCCCATGCCCAAAATATACTGGGCAGGCAGTTCGAGCAAATCGGAGTCGGAGTATTCGAAGCTCCGGACGGCAGGTTCTGGGTTACGCAAATGTTCCTGTCACAGATGGATTGACCGGATTCGAAAAACAAGAGATAATTATAGAGCAGTTGGCTGCGCGCCGCTGCTCTCTTTTTTCGGCGTAACAACTCACTCTTCGTGAGTGGTTGTGGTGGTTGGCCTATGTCCCAGCCACATAAACTATGTCATTTCGAACGAAGTGAGAAATCTGCTTTTCGTAAATCGCGAAAGCTCGAAAGAAGCGAAACCCAGAAAAAAGCAGATTCCTCGGCATTTGCCTCGGAATGACAATTTACTTGACGCACTCAAGTGTAGTGGATGGCATCTGTTCTAGCCAAGTCCGAGACGGAGATCGGACACTACGGACAGGAGTGCTCATCATGCGTGAGCTGTTACTTTTCGGCTTGTTCCGGCGTATGGAAGTCGCGGTCGGTGATTGCGAATAAATTATATGCTTCTGGCAATAGATGTAGGAAATACCAATATAACGTTTGCGCTTTTCGATGGGCCGCAGGTCATAGCCGATTGGCGAATCGGGACCGTGGCGCGGCGCACAGGAGATGAGTATGCCGGTCTGATGATAGGCTTATGTGCGGCGCGCGGGCTAAAGCTGGCGGATATCGACGGAGTAATCATATCCAGTGTCGTGCCCTCGGCGGTGGATGCGCTGACGAGGTTTTCACGTAAACACCTCGGCATACAAAATCCGATGGTCTTTACTGTGGAGATTGACTCCGGAATCAACGTCCACTACCACCCAAGGCATGATGTGGGCGCGGATCGAATTGCAAATGCAATAGCGGCGCATGCGAAATACGGCGGCAAAGTGATTGTCGTCGATCTGGGAACGGGCACGACGCTTGATGCCGTCTCAGAGAATGGCGACTATTTGGGGGGAGCAATTGCGCCCGGCATACAAATATCGCTGGATGCATTGTTTGCGCGAGCCGCCAAGTTGACCGGAGTTGCGCTCAAAGCTCCGCAGAAGGCCATTGGAAACACCACTGCCGGCAGCTTGCAGTCCGGCATTATATTTGGATTTGCGGGGATGATAGATGCCCTGGTAGAGCGATTTCAGCAGGAGATCGGCGGCCACGCGAGGGTAATAGCAACCGGCGGCCTGGCAGATGTAATTGCCGAGCACAGTAAAACGATTGAGAGCTGCGACGAGCTTCTTACTTTGGAAGGACTGCGTATTATCTACGAGCGGACTAATAACAAATCGTAAGTCAGTAACCGGCAATCTCCTATGTATTCTCCTTTTTTTATCGGCAACATCAAAATCGACCCGCCCATCATCCTTGCGCCTATGGCCGGGGTGACAGACCGCGCTTTTCGGATAATGTGTAAGCGAGCCGGAGGCTGCGGGCTTGTCACCACCGAGATGTTTAGCGCCTATGCCTGCAAATATCGCGATCCACGCACCAATACTATGATCGATTGGTTGGACGAGGAGCGGCCGGTTGCGGCTCAGGTATTTGGCGGCGATCCGGAGACAGTAGCAATTGGCGCGAAAATGCTGCAGGATGCGGGCGCGGATATAATCGACATCAACTTCGGCTGTCCTGTGCCCAAAGTCGCCCGGAGCGGGTCAGGTGCGGCGCTGTTGAAGGACTTGAATATGGCCAGGGAGATACTGATTGCCGCGCGTCAGGCCGTCAGCGTGCCGCTCACAATCAAAACCCGCACAGGGTGGGGGTTCGGAGATCGGCAGGTCATCGATCTTGCCAAAACTGCGGAGATTTGCGGCATAGACGCGATCACCGTTCATGGCAGAGTCGCCGCTCAGGGATATTCAGGCAGCGCCGATTGGGATATAA
>JAAYKE010000154.1 GCA_012522575.1 Armatimonadota bacterium
ACTTCGTTCGAAATGACATAGTTAATGTGGCCGGGACACAGGCACGGCCACTACAATCACTAACGAAGAGTGAGTTGTTACACATCGACATTACGGCTGCCGGAATGTCACTCAACTATCTTAATATGCAACTCCCGTAATTGATTTTCATCGACGGGTGCAGGGGCTTCGGTCATCGGATCGATGCCGCTTGCCGTCTTAGGGAATGCCATAACCTGCCTGATATTGTCGTCATCGGTAAGAAGCATAATCAACCGGTCGATGCCGGGAGCGATGCCGCCGTGAGGTGGAGCGCCATATTCAAATGCGCTGAGCATGTGCCCAAACCGAGCCTGTATCTCTTCTTGGGGAATGTTCAGAAGCTGGAATATCTTGTTTTGAATATCTCTGCGGTGGATTCGAATGCTGCCGCTTGCAAGCTCATGTCCATTGCATACGAAATCATAGGCCTGCGAAAGAGCCTTGCCCGGATCTGTGTCCAGCAACTCGACATCCTCATCACGCGGCATAGTAAACGGGTGGTGCTCGGAGTCCCATCGTTGATTATCGTCATCCCATTTGAACAATGGAAAATCGGTGACCCAGCCAAACGCGATGACATTATCATCTCTCAGACCGAGCCGCGTTCCCATCTCATTGCGCAGGTTTGCTAAGGATTGCGCCACTAACTTAGGCACATCCGCCACAATCATTAGCAGATCCCCTGTTTTCGCTCCGGCTCGATCTATGATCGCGTTTATCTCATCATCTTTAAGGAACTTTGCTATCGGAGACTTGACACCGTCGTCGGTAAGGGCGATTGTCACCAACCCTTTCGCGCCATATTTCTTTGCAAGCTCCGTGATCTGATCGATCTGGCCGCGAGAGTAACCCGCGCACCCTTCCGCACATATTCCCTTTACCTGTTCAGCGGTCTGGAAAACCTTAAACCCGGTGGCGTTGGCGATATCGGTAATATCGTAAAGCTCCATTCCAAATCGGAGGTCCGGCTTATCTATGCCGAAGCGTATCATTGCCTCCGCGTGGGTCATCCTTGGAAATGGTTTTTTGTGCAACTTTTTGCTTGATAGTTGTTCAACTATAGACTCAAACAACGGGTCAATGAGATCGAAAACATCGTCCTGCTTGACAAACGACATTTCGAGATCCAACTGAGTAAACTCAGGCTGACGGTCGGCGCGGGGGTCCTCATCCCTGAAGCATTTTGCAATTTGATAATACCGATCAAAGCCGGAGACCATCAAAAGCTGTTTGAGTTGCTGCGGGCTTTGCGGCAGCGCATAGAAGCTGCCGGGATACAGCCTGGCAGGCACGAGATAATCCCTTGCGCCTTCGGGAGTGCTCTTTATAAGAATAGGGGTCTCGACCTCGACGAATCCTCGCGCATCCATATAATCGCGGATTATTTTAATAGCGCGGGCGCGCAGGAACATACGGTGCTGCATCTCAGGTCTGCGCAAGTCGAGATAGCGATATTTCAGGCGCACCATTTCATCGGTTGCGATACCATCTTCGATAGGAAACGGCGGGGTATTCGAAACATTGAGAACTTCAATGCGGTCGGCCTGCACTTCAACCTCCCCGGTGGGAAGATTCGGGTTTTGCGTGCCCTCCGGCCTTTGAGTCACACAACCCTCGATCTCAAGCACAAATTCTCCTCGGATAGTCTCGGCTATTTTGAATACGTCCGGAGCAGCATTGGGGTCGCATACGCACTGCACCGTGCCAACCCGGTCGCGCAGGTCGATAAATATCAACCCGCCGTGGTCCCGCACCCGCTGCACCCATCCCTGCAACACCAACCTGCTGCCAATGTCACCGATTTCGACTTCGCCGCAATACTTGGATCTTTTCTGCATTACTCCTCGCTCCTATCC
>JAAYKE010000155.1 GCA_012522575.1 Armatimonadota bacterium
CAAAACCGTTTGATGTATAATAGCTTCCATAGAGACCTTCTTTCATTAGTTTTCTCCAACCTTATTTTAATGAAAAAGGTCTCTTACTCATATACTGAAAACTCCACATTTATTTTACGCGGCCATCGACGGTCGGCAGCCCAGATAATGTGCGCGTCCTATCTGCGCAGGCTCGATGGATTTTGGTGCACGAGGAGTTATGGTGGGCGGTATTGGATTTGAACCAATGGCCTCTTCGGTGTCAACGAAGCGATCTCCCCCTGATCTAACCGCCCTAGCTCAGGTAGTATTATAATCCCTGCGCGTTCACTTGTAAAGGGTTTTTATGCCGCTGACAAGAGGATTCCGAGATCTTAATATTGAATTAAGCATAGATAAAAGTCCGGAATGGAGCGCAGTTTATGAGATTATATTTGGCCTTAGCTATGGCGATGGTTCTATTGCTGGCCGTCGGTTGCCAGGCCGCCTCTATTGCTCCGGCGTGGGTATTGCACATCGACGGCCAGATTGATCCGACAATGGCGGGCTATATTTCGCAGGGAATAAAAGAAGCCCAGGATGCCGCCGCGCAGGCAGTGCTGGTCACAATGAATACACACGGCGGATTGATGAGTTCTATGGAAGACATCATCAAAGCCTTCTATTCCTCCACCATTCCAATAATCGTATATGTAACTCCGGAAAACGCCAGGGCTGCCTCAGCCGGCGGATATATCACAATGGCGGCGGATATAGCGGCGATGGCTCCGAGCAGCCGAATAGGATCGCTTTCCCCGATTTCGGTTGGCGCATCAGGTGAAGAGCAAAAAATCTCCAACACTATGCAGAGAAAGATTCTCAACGATGCCGTCTCCGAAGCCAGAGGAATTGCAAATAAACGCGGCAGAAATGCCGACTGGGCCGAAAAAGGTGTTCGGGAAGCGGCTAATGTCACCGCTGAAGAAGCGGTCAAACTCAACGTAGTCGACCTGCTGGCGACAAGCACGAGAGATTTGTTGACTAAAATAGACGGCAAGGAAATCAAGGTGTCCACCGGCGAAACTGTCGTGCTTCGCACCGCAAAGGCTCCCCTGACAGACCGACCCATGAAAGGATGGCAGAGCTTTCTGCATTACCTGAGCAACCCGATGGTAGCCATGCTGCTGTTGTTGATGGCAACCTATGGAATTATCTTCGAGTTGTCTAATCCGGGAGCGATTCTGCCAGGAGTGGTCGGTGGCATATCCGCCATTTTGCTGCTCTACTCATTCAGCGTGATTCCGATCAATGCGGCGGGGTTTGCATTTATAGCTTTGGCTATTGTACTATTTATCGCGGATGTCTACGCTCCGAGTCACGGCGTATTATCCGTTGGAGGGGTGATTAGCCTGTTCTTTGGATTGATGATGCTGTTTGGTTCTCCGCAAGGGCCAATGATTTCGTTATGGATACTCGCACTGGTGGCTCTGCTTACCGGCGGGTTCTTTGTATTTGTGGTTGCTCTGGGACTCAGAGCGCTCAAAAAACCCTATATAGCCGGTCGGGAAGGCGTAGTTGGCCATATTGGCGACGCGCGAACCGACTTGGACCCCACCGGTCGTATCTTCGTGGATGGAGCTTTATGGACAGCGACGAGCGTGTCCGGAACCATCAACAAAGGAGAAACCGTGCTTGTTGTCTCTATGGACGGGCTTAAACTAACCGTGGAGAAACACGAACTTGACTAACTGCTCGATTTTCGGCTCAGAAAACATTGGAGGTTAATATGGAAAACTTGCTGGTTGTGGTAGTTATTGCTGCATTTGCGCTTATAGTGATTGGAAACTCGGTGCGAGTGATTCGCGAGTGGGAAAGAGGCGTGTTGCTGCGATTTGGCCGATTCGATCACATTAAAATGCCGGGAATCAGGCTGGTCTGGCCGATCATCGATAAGATCCTGATTATTGATACTCGCGTGGTCACGATGGATGTGCCTAAACAGGAGATCATCACCAAGGACAACGTCTCGGCGATGGTTGATGCGGTGGTGTTCTTCCAGGTGGTAAATGCGGAATACGCTGTCACCAAAGTTGAGAACTGGGTGCGAGCGACCTCGCTTCAGGCGCAGACGAGTTTGCGCAGTGTGATAGGTCAGTCCGAACTTGACCAGCTTCTGTCAGAGAGGGATAAGATTAACCTGAGTTTGCAAAATATCATTGACGAGATAACTGAGCCTTGGGGAATCAAGGTCACCGCCGTCGAAGTCAGGGACGTCACCCTGCCCGATTCAATGAAACGAGCTATGGCAAACCAGGCCGAGACCGAACGAGAGCGACGCGCGAAGATAATCAATGCAGAAGGTGAATTCCAGGCAGCGCAAAAGTTGACCGATGCGGCAAACGTTATAAGCACTAACCCTCAGGCGCTGCAGCTTCGATATCTGCAGACCCTGCGCGAGATCGGCACTCACAGCAATACCACGATCGTATTCCCTATGCCGATAGACCTGATTGATCCTCTGAAAAATCTGCTGGAGACGATCAAGACAACTAATGAGCAGTAATTGACAGGATATAAATCTATGACGTCGGGTTATTGGTTCAACGCGATCAATCCGGCGTCATTTTGTAACAACTCACTCTTCGTGAGTGATAGTAGTAGCTGGTCTCTGTCCCAGCCACATAAACTATGTCATTTCGAACGTAGTGAGATACCGTCTTGTCTGTCAAGTTTTTATGCTGGCACTCTGAACGGAGTGCCAGACCTCAGTACACCATAAGCTGTTACCAGAAGCTTCCTCATACAAGCAC
>JAAYKE010000156.1 GCA_012522575.1 Armatimonadota bacterium
AAATCTGCTTTTTTCGATGTCCGAGGTCAGATGTCGGAAGTTCGAGCCGGTATCGCCAACCCATTCCCAAGCTCTAACCTCCAACTTCTAACCTCTAAACCGTATTGGCTGGTCTCTGTCCCAGCCAGGCAAGCTATCAATGAGCACCTGCTGTCCGAGACGGAGATCGGACACTACAGGCAGGAGTACTCATTATTCGTGAGCTGTTTCCCTACACCTGCCAACCTTTGCGAGCCGGGCGAGTGAGCAGAGCATTCGCCTCGGGGCTATCTTTGAAGCGTTCCTTTTCAGGGTCCCACTGCAGCTTATAGCCGCCCAATCTCAGGCAAATGTTGCACAAATGGCATATTGAAACCGACCTGTGACCGATTTCCGCGTCACAAATCGGCTGCTTTCTGGCTCGTATGCAGTCAATCCAGTCTTTGGCGTGATTATTCGACTCGTAGAGCCTGGTCGCGCTTGAGGGCAGGGGTTCATCAATCAGTTTTTGATCGCTGGCTTCCAGCTTGCCGCGTGCGACAAATATCCAGCCATCTTCGCCCTCAAACCTAACGCCATTTTCCCCTTTGCTGGTGACGTGCAGCACGGTCCCGTTGTCGTAGGTCAGGTCCAGATCAAATTCAGGGAAAGTATTATAGCAGTTCGGCCCTATCGGATCAGGGCCTTTGCCAAAACCTTCCACGCTTATCGGCCCCGACCGATCATAGCCCAACGCCCATTGAGCAATGTCGTTGTGATGCGCGCCCCAGTCGGTCAGCGTGCCGCCGGAATAATCCAGCCACCATCTAAACGATCCGTGGGTGCGCTCCTTCATATAATCTCTCATAGGAGCCGGTCCGAGCCACATATCCCAGTCAAGATCACCGGGGACAGGTTCAACGGGGAACGGCCCTCCGTTTGTGCCGCCTGGAAGCCTCGCCTCCACTCGTTTGATGTTACCGATGCGTCCATTGCGGATAAGCTCGCAGGCGGTCCTGAAACCGGCTTCCGAACGCTGCTGGCTGCCGGTCTGAAAAACCGCGCCGGTGTTTCGCCACGTGCGCACAATCTGGCGGCCCTCTTCAATGGTCAGGGTAAGCGGTTTCTCGCAGTAGACATCCTTGCCCGCTTTCATAGCGGCGATTACCATATACGCATGCCAATGATCCGGTGCGCCGATAACTACCGCGTCAATATCTTTTTGACCGAGCAATTCCCGAAAATCAGCATACTTGCGACATTCCGACCCGAAAGTTGCACCCGCTTCTTCAAGGTGCACGGCGTCGACATCGCATGCGGCCACGACTTTCACTCCGGGATTGCCAGCGCAGGCGCGGGTGACGTGCAGACCCTGCTTAAATCCGCCTTTGCTTCCTCCGGGACCAATCACCGCGATGTTAATCTGGTCATTTTGGCCAAACTTGCGACGCCTAGAGCCGCCGGGTTTCGATTCGGCGGCCTGAGCTTGTGTGATGGACAATTGCGATAGACTTGCCATAGCTGCTCCTGCTGCGGATGCCTTCAAAAAACTCCGCCTGGATAATTTTGTGTTCATAAGCATCTCCATGACCACTTAGCTGCCTTACACGGTTTTCTTTCATCACTGCAGCCGCCATTTCCTTCGCCGGGCAGCACAAAATCTACCGATCTATTTCTCGTTTTCGAGCCGAGTCCGCCACCTCTATGCCAAGCATAATATCATCCTCACTGGTTGGGCCGGTAAAATATATTAGTTTGCCGTCTATGAATACACCGCCGGAGAATTGTTTATCTTTTACGGTCTCCTGCACGCGAACAGGGGCGTTTACAACCTGTTTGGAATCCAGCCTCCGGACCGCATCCTGCACTACCTCATGCCTGTCCGCATCGACATAACAGTGGTTGCAGTCGAGAATATCGACGCGCAGCTTGCTCTGGGCGTTGCCGGCATAATTCGGCGAGTGCTGCTCCCCTTTGAATACGATATAGTAAAGAGTGGTAAAGCCGCGCGATTGAGCATCATTGACGCCTCGGTTATGGACAAATGTGGCCGGTATATCCTCATCGTTGGCGTCCTGTATGACATCTGTCGCCAGCAACGATATGCCGCCCTGAGAGAAAGCATCGGCGACCGCGCTGTCGATTAACGCACGCGCCGTCTGCGCTTTGTCGACTGCCGGAGTTACGTGTAGACACTGCACCATATACAGCCCTTCGCCGTCGGGTTCAGGGATCATTTCGATTGGATAATACAGCACAAATCCGAGCGTTTTGCCTTCATTGTCCTTTGCAATTCGTCCCCTGAGTATGCCGCCATCGAGCCACGCGTCCAGATTGCCGTTTCCCTCACGCAATATGCAAGCTCCATTCGGACAAAACACGCCGTCTTTGAGAGTATCTAATTGAAGTTGTTCGATCTTCATAATATATCACCTATGCTATTATACTCACATTAGCGATTTTATTATCAGCGAACTAGAAGAATTGTGTGGATGCGGTCGTCATCGCAGGATAATATGCCTCAATGCTCGAAATCACAACAGGAATATCATGAGCGACGGATTTATTATAGATAACATTCACGTCAGCTACGGCGATGCCGAGATTCTTTCCGAGGTCAGCTTCGAGCTTGGCCGATCGGAATTTGTCGGCATCATCGGGCCAAACGGCAGCGGAAAGACAACGCTGCTGAGGTCGATGTCTCGGGTGCTGTCCCCGAAATCAGGCTCAATTACCCTTGACGGCAGCGACATCTATTCCATATCATCACGCGATTTTGCCCGCCGAGTGGCCGTTGTTCCTCAGGATACCTATGTCGCATTTGATTTTAGCGTATTAGAGATCGTGCTTATGGGACGGTCTCCGAGGCTTGGACGCTTTGCCCTGGAGAGTCGGCAGGATATGGCCATTGCCCTTGACGCCCTTTCGCGGACAGGCACTCTGCATCTGCAGGATCGCCATATAAATGCGCTATCGGGCGGCGAGAGGCAGCGGGTTATGATAGCAAGAGCCCTTGCCCAGGAACCCGATGCGCTGCTGCTTGATGAGCCTACATCTCATCTCGACATCAGCTTTCAATTCGAGATAATGGATTTGGTGAAGTCACTTAACCGCGAGCGTGGCATGGCTATCCTTGCAGTTCTGCACGATCTTAACCTGGCAAGCCAGTATTGCGACAGGCTGATTATGATAGGGCAGGGGAGGGTGTATGCGGATGGGTCGGCGGAGGAGGTCATCACCTCGGATAACATTAGCCGGGTCTACGGCGCGGAGGTGTGGGTGCGCAGGCATCCCGTGACATTGCGACCGTATGTCATCTCAGGAGTCAATCGCAGCAACGTTGCTCACGATTCGGCCCAGTATGATGTCTTATCCCGCCCGGCAGTTCACGTTATCGGAGGAGGAGGTACTGCCGCTCCCGTGCTGGCAAAGCTGGCGCGCAGGGGATATGCGCTTAGCTGCGGAGTATTGGGTGTTGACGACGCGGATCACGAGGTGGCCGAGGCTTTCGATATTCCCCACATTCGGCAGCAGATATTTGCCGGGATTTCTCAGGAACTGCACGATCAACATCGACAGTTGATGCAATCGACGGATATCGTCGTGCTGACCGATGTGCCCGTGGGCAACGGTAACATACTAAACCTGCAAATAGCTCTCGAAGCGGCAAAATCGGGGAAGCCGGTCATTATGCTTAGACCCGGCAATATATCTGAGCGCGATTTTTCTGACGGTCGAGCCACCGAATTGATTGCGGAAATTACAACAATGGGCGGCCAGTCAGTCGATACGGTCGATGAGATAGTTCGGGCTGCGAAGATATTGTTGACTTCATCTGCACACAATTCAGAGGAAGAGAATTAATACGCACAAAAGGGAGATCCCCCCGGTTCTCCCCTTTTTGCTTCGCATCTGTTAGAATATACGAGCAGACAACGACTGTTAAATGGCCCGAGCTACTTTGCCGGCTTTGATGCACTTGGTGCAAACCCGCATTTTCCTGGTAGATCCATTCACAGAAGTGCGCACAGTCTGCAGATTTGGCAGCCAGCGGCGCTTAGTCCGCGGGGCGCGCAAGGCCCAGGAGCCGGAGTGGACGTGTCGAATATTTTGACCAAAGAGCGGACCTTTGCCGCAGACATCACATACGTTGGACATATCTAAAAGGACCTCCATCCAATACACATGGTATTTGCCGTTCGTGGCGAACACGGCAACATTCCATATAAAGGCAATGGATGAGTGTTCGCGCTACGAGTCATAACATAAGCCGACAAAAACGCAATCAATATATTAGCACAACGAGCGGCTGCATTGCAAGTTCCGGCGGGGAAATCAAGACTATATGACAAATCATTCTATAACCGAGTTGATAAAACCGCCGCGTGTCGTCGAGGCGTCGGAGAGCCTGCGACGGGCGGCTGGAATTATCCACGCATCAGGCGGCTCATGGGCCTTGGTGATAAAAGACGGACATGTCATCGGCGGCATTCACGAGCAGGCAATAGCGAACAGCATCGGCTCTGCACAGGACGCCGAGTCAGCTTTGGATCAAAGCGTCGAAACCCTGGTATCTGCTTACCCTGTCTTTATAAACCCGTCCATATCCGCCTCCGACGCGGCAAAGGTGTTCGCGGAGTCCGGGGTTGATATGCTGCCGGTGGTCGATGATTTTGGCGGGCTGCGCGGAGTGCTATACCGCACCGACCTCGTCGCATTGATGACGCGCAACTTGCGCCCGCCAAATGTCGGAGGGATGGCGACGCCGCTCGGGGTCTATCTTACCACCGGAACGGTCAGTGGCGGATCCGGCAGCTTCGGGTTGTATCTAACCGGCCTTACAATGGGCTTGATGATGCTCATCAGCAAATTTATAGGCGAGGGTATGATGCTGTCGCTGCAATCCCAGATCACCCGCAAATTGCCTGCACTTGTGAAAATATACTCATCCTACGGGATTTACAGCATTGGGTCGGCGGCGTTGAGCATAATTCTTCTTATGCTGCTGCTGAAGCTGTCCCCGCTGGCAGGGTATCACGGAGCAGAGCACATGACGGTTCATGCAATCGAATCAGGCGAGGATCTCACAGTAGAGGCGGTGCGTCGCTATCCTCGCATTCACCCGCGATGCGGCACAAATTTGCTAGGGGCTGCCGCCGTATTTATTCTAATCACTTCTCAATTCAGCGGAGAGGTCGCCGTCATCGTGGCAATAGGCGTCGTAATGCTCGGCAGGCGGGCAATTGGGGACTGGATGCAAAATGTGTTCACCACCCGCAAACCCAGCGACAGCCAGTTGGCCAGCGGAGTTGCTGCGGGCAACGAACTGCTCGACAAATACCTGCTCCATCCAGGCCGGATTACAACAGGCTTTCCTCGAATATGGAAAATGGGCTTTTTGCAGGCGGCCGCGGGGATGACAACGGTGCTTGCAATCGTATATATAATAGAACGCTTGACGCATAAGTCACTGCTTTTATGACGCACTGACAACCTGGAACCTCCATTGGCTCAGCTTCGTCCTACCCGTGGAATCTGGTATCATTAATGACTATGAGACTAAAACGCACCATTATTTTGCTGTATGTTGTTGCAGCTTTATTTATCTGCTCCAATTCGGCGTCGGCTTTTGGGGTAAAATACAAAACATCGGGCACATTTGCCGACTCCGGCGGAGGGCAGCATCCCTGGAGTGTTAACGATGGCCACACCCTTATATGGGACTCCAAGCCATATATTCCCGTCGGGACTGTCTTTGTATCACAATACCTGGATTCAGATTCTTCGCAGGACGCCTATGATGCCGATATCAAAAACCTTGATGCGCTCAAAGGCAAGGGAATCACGGATATAATTCTCAAAAGCAGCGGCCCTATCAGCTCCTCTAAGCCGGCCTCTCTGCAAAAGATGATATCCTATCTGGACGAAAACGGCTTTTCCTATGGCTTAGAGCTTGGAGACGGCCCTCGGCAGGCTCTTAGGGGATATATTATTGCGCCCGGATGCTACAGGCAGGAAGGTCCTTCCGATCAGACAACCATAAAATGCGACTGGCCTGATGTGGACTCGGCGATCTATATCATCGTCAGCAAATTCGACAATTCCATCAAGGCTAACGGCGGCGCGATAGTCAGGGATGGCAAGGTCACGATTTACCTTTCATCTCCGCTCAAGTCCGGGGAGTTGCTGATAGTCTACCCGCATAAAACGCTCGACGATGTCGGCGATCTGTGGGCCGGATTCGATGAATATCGTGACAGGGTATTGGCGTTTTTCAAGGGGATCAAATTCGGCGCGGGAATGCGCTTTTTCATAGAGCCGTTCACCTCAAAAATGGATTTCACCGAAAATATGAACAGCTTTTTGCCGACCTCAGGCGGCTTCCGTTTGGGATTAGAGGCATACCTCACACGAAAATATCGCTTTGAAGGCGGCCTGAACGGAGCGTGGGGACGCAATGAGAATCTGGACAGCATCGAGCGCGCAACCCGGCTGATTCCTCTATGGAGTCAAACCAGAGGAGTTCCCTACGCCTACGACATGGCCAGCGCTCGACTGTATTCCGCAAATCCCTCTGTCGCGGTGCAGATGTGGCAGGACATACTCGATTATCGAGATACCTCTGCTCAGGAGTATATGAACACCATCGCCGATACCCTTCGAAAGCAGGTGGCGAATGTGCCGGTGATATTCAAGAGCGACACATATCACCGCATTTATGCAAATCCCTACGGCTTGGGCGGTATGGACGGCCTTGCGGCGCAAACATACGGAACCGGAGAGGCTCCTGTAGACCGGGTAGCCGGACCTCTTTACTCTCTGGCGGAGGAATCGAGCAAATCCACCTGGTTCATTGTGGCCGGGACTCAGGCATCGTCGGACGGATCGACTCCATATCTCGGCGAAAGCGCGATGATGGGAACACTGGATTCGTTTCGAGAGGTTGGATGCAAGGGCTTTTTCGTCGATAAAGTGAACGGCGATTCACAGCAGGCGGAATGGCTGGCCGCATTTAAGGGTAAGATCGGCAAAGAGTGGACTGATTTCAAGCCGACCGTGATCAACTATCCCGTAAATCCGATGACGGGAGCCTACGTCAAACGTCTTGCGAGAGATACCTGGTGGCTGCCGAGTCTGCGCAATGGTGAAACAACGTTCATCGGAGACACTTTGCTCGCTTACAGCATCTTTGGGGAAGGCAAATCATATTTATGGTCCAATACGGGCAAGCGGACGGTAACAATGAACGCGCGTGCGGGCGGCACGCCGGCTGTAGACTACCCGCCGGGCGTCAGCATCTCCGCCAAAAAGAAAGTATATACTCTGGATTTGACCGATACGCCAACGGTTATCCGCGGAATCAGCTTCACCGAAGTCTTTCCGCAGGATACCGCTCAGGAACAGATTGATATGCTTGTTGAACTGATTGCGCTGGCGGATAAGAGGGAAGTTGACGTCAAGAAAGCTCGTGGCGGTCTGGAAAGCGCCAAACGGGTCGTAGCCAACGGGCAGGCATATATTGCATACGGAATCGCGAAGGAAGCCGCCGATGAACTGCGCAGCATATTAGGGTCGGATTTGTGGATAGAAGGGGAGCAGTCGCCTGCGGCCAACTTCGGCAAAGTCCTTGCTGCGCCCGATGCAAGCGCCGGACTTGCGCTGGTGCTTGATACTGCTGAGGATGCGCCTCTGGATGCATACTCCACTCAATATGGGTTCTCTACCTCAGCCAGCTCCAGCTATGAGATATGGCTTGCCGCCACCTCTCCGAGGGATAGCTCCCCGATCTCATATTCCGTCGATGGCAGCGGGTGGACAAAAATCAGCGCGGACGAACAAAAGACTGTCGATTATGCGCCGGGTTTGTGCTGGTATAAGATCGGCACATCGAACATGGCTCCCGGCAATCATTCCATATCCTTCAAAATCGATGGCAAACGCAGCCAGGACAACAGATATTATTTCGCAATTGATGCGATAGTATTAAGCCCCCGTGGCTTTATTCCGGACGGAATTAACAAACCGTTTTAATCCGCGGCAGCAAAAAAATGCGGCGGTGACAGGGATAAATGTGCGGAGATTAGATTTTCGCTGCGTTTGTCGGGCCTTCGATGCATTGTCGGAAGGATATTTACCCGGCAAAGCGCAATCCTTTGCCGAGGGATAAACACTTGATTGTACGGAACGAAAGCGCGACTGATGCGTCCAAAATAACGAGGGCCGGGCGTCGTGAGTAATCGAACGATAACTGACGGCGCGGCGGATCGTGATATTGTAGCGCGGGTGATAGCCGGCGACATAGAGGCATTCGGCGGATTGGTCGAGAAGTATCAGGATCGTGTTTTCAGCGCAGTGCGCAACTATCTCTCCAACCCTGACGATGCTTTGGACGTCACGCAGGAAGCATTCGTCAAAGCGTTTACCAAGCTGCAAAGTTTCGATGACAACTCCGCTTTTTATACATGGCTCTACAGGATAGCGATCAATACCGCTATAGACTTTTTGAGAAGAAAGAAAACCAGGCCGGCCGATTCGCTGGATGATGACAAATATGCGCTATCCGGCTTCGAGCCGCCATCGAAGGACCCAAAAACGGATCCGGAAAAGGTGGCGCAGAATCGTGAGCAGGCCGAGATGCTGAAGATGGCGATAAGCACGCTGTCTGACAAACTTAAGAG
>JAAYKE010000157.1 GCA_012522575.1 Armatimonadota bacterium
AAAGTGGTGTCGGTGATGAAGAACTCCTTGGCCGGTTCCATAGGCACGCTTTTGCCGTCGAAAAGCAAACGCGGCACTTCGGCATAGGGGTAGGCGTCTCGAAAGAGATTGGGTTGCTGCACATCCTGCACCTGTCGCTGATCTGCCGGCTGCAGAAGTCCCCAGTTGGGATTTTTTATGATCATTCGACAATTCTCCTTTCAGGCGAGTGAGGAGGCAGTCCGCCTGACTGCACAGCGAAAGCCGCCAATACCTTACCCGCGAACGGATTCACAATATATAGTATATCAGAAAACCCATCGGGGTTCATTTTGCCGGGTGATTGTAACTGCTCACGAATGATGAGTACTCCTGTCCGTAGTGTCCGATCTCCGTCTCGGACTAGGCCGTTTAGAGGTTAGAGGTTAGAAGTTAGAAGGTTTATTGAGAGGGTTCGAGTAGCCTCCAAATTTTGTCATTCCGAGGCGAAAGCCAAGGAATCTGGTTCTTTTCTACCCATTTCCGGGTTTCGCTTCTTTGGAGCATTCGCGATTTAGGGAAAACCAGATTTCTCACTGCCTTCGAAATGACAAGGGTTGACGTTCGAAATGACATAGTTTATGTGGCTTGGACAGAGACCAGCCAATACTATCACTTACAAAGAGTGAGTTGTTACGGGTGATAGATCACTTTCACGAGCGATGCACTCCCATCCGAAAATAGATGCCGGGAATAATCTTTCGTCATAACCCGGTAACACTCCGAGGAATGCGGTTTTGACCTCCAGAGCGATCAACATAGCGCCAATAATAGATATTGTATGGGCGTTGCTGCGCTGCGACTGCGCGCGGGACACCCAACCGCCCAACGTTTTCCTTTGGAGGCCAACCGGATGGACTGCGCGGAACTGTCTATTGCCGTTGAAAAACTGATTGGAGTGCCAAGATTAACCCTGCGTGGTCACATGGATGGCTGGCACGACCAGGCTATGGATGGCGTTTTGAGCGGGTTTCGTGATCAGGGGACCACATCCCTTGTGCTCGATATTGCGGGCTTGACTTTTGCAGGAGCCAACGGCGCAACATCAATGGTGAACGCCCTCAGAAAATTGGGACCCGAGGTTGCGGTGCACGTGGTGGCATCGGGAATGTCGGCCAAGGTTCTGAGGACGGCAAGGCTTGGCTCTGCGGTGCGCCTGTATTCCTCGACAGACGAGCTTGCCGATTATATCTCTCCGGCTTCGGAAGATCTCACTTCGAGATGGATGCCTGCGGAATCGGATGACACCGAAATGCCCCTGGCAGCCTAGCCTTCTCCCTATACTGACATAATTACCAGTTTTGCGGCCCCGAGCCATGATTTTCGGGGCCGCAGTCTTTTATTATGGAATCAACAGGTATAGATTGCACGGCAAAGCTTGCCCGCCAAGGCGACGTTTAGCTTACTCGGAGGGATCAATATGGGATTTCGGGACATGGACCTTAATGATGATGTGAGAGCCAGTCTGAGGAAGGACTTGACTCTCTCCGCATTCAGGATTGATGTGGAAGTGAGAAACGGGATAGTATATCTGAAGGGTCGTGTCAGTGCAAGCGTTAAGGAACACGCTGTCGCTGTGGCCAAAGCAGTAAACTCCGTAGCAGTAGTGATCGACCAGATGACGACCCAATAAATACACTGACTAATCTAATAGGTGTTGCAAGGCGGGATTGCTCCCGCCTTTTCTTTGCATCGACCTATACCAGAGCCTTTTGTTCTCTGAGATCGGCGATCAGCGCATTAGTGTCTATATCCCTGACGCTCACGTTTTCTGCCAGCGACCTTGCCGCAGCCGTTCCTGCCGCCTGTCCCATTGCCACGCAAGCCGGGATAATTCGTATTGCGCCGTGACCTGCCTGAGTGCTCGACGCACACCGGCCCGCTATCAATACGTTGTCCAGACCGGCGGCCAACAGACATCGATAGGGTATTTCATACCAGTCGCCGGGAGGAGCATTGTTGACCGGCCGCTTGCCCTCTTCTTTTGTATAGCCGTCCCCTTTGCCGGAATGAATATCCACCGGATAGGCGAGCCTGCATATCGCATCATCGAACTTGCGCGCCTCGACGACATCCTCGACGCCGAACGTATAATCCCCTGTTATCCTGCGTGTTTCGCGAACTCCCACGTGATCGGCGCTGCGCAGGAGGTAGGACTTCTCAAATCCCGGTATGTATTTTTTGACGAACTCGACGATAGATGCCATCTGTTTGCGACACTCGATCTCTGCCCGGGTCAGGTCCTCCGCGCTGGTTCCGTGTATATTGCCGACGTGGGTGGTGTTGAATACCACTTCCCCTCGTCTTGGCCTGCCGATAAAGAAAATCAGGTCTCCGGGTGCGGAATATTCCCCTTGTCGGCGAGCCTGGTCGATCAGATCATAATACCCTGCCACAGATATCGTTCCGTCGGCCAGAGCCGCAGGGTCAGCGGTTGGAGGCAGTTTGGGAAATCGCATCTGATCGGGATTGTCGCGCACATAGGTCATAACTTTTTCCGGATCCACTCCTCCCATATCGAACATGAGAGTCACCGCCTGCGGCAGGCCGTCCTCGTCTCCGGATTCGAAATCCGCACCGAGGGCAATCGCCGCGTCGCCGTCCCCGCTGCAGTCTATCAGGCGATCGCACACGAAAGTTTCGGCTCCGCTCTTCGAGCGGGTGCTGACCGCGATTGTCCCATCCGGCAAATATTGAGCGGAATCAAAGATAGTGTGCAGTCTCAGACTCCCGCCGGCCTCAAGCAGCGTTTCCTGCATTATGAAACGCATAGCCTCGGTATCAAAGGAATTGCCAAGCAGAGCGCCGGATTTGGAGAGGCGGTCGCGGAGTTCGCTGTATAAACCGCCCACCAGCGGCTTGCCGTCAGTGGTGCAGTGGTTCATAAAAGGGTTCACCAGCGCAGCGGTCGCCCAACCGCCCAGATAGGCATAACGCTCGATAAGCAGCGTGTTTCTGCCCGCCCGCGCGCAGGCCACAGTCGCCGCCCAGCCTGCCGAACCTCCGCCGATAACGATAACTTCGAAACGTTTCATTGCCTGCCTCCTGTTGCCAGTGCATACATTGTAGCTGAAGCGGGCGAATTTCAAAAGGGGAAGGGAAAAAGTGCTGAGGCGAATACCGACAACTCTGCTGGATGCTTCAAGTATAATGTCATTCCGAGGCGAATGCCGACAACTCTGCTGGATACTTCAAGTATAATGTCATTCCGAGGCGAATGCCGAGGAATCTGCTTTTTCCCTTCCCTTTTCTGCATTTCGCTTCTTTCGCCCTTTCGCGTTTTACGAAAAGCAGATTTCTCACTGCGTTCGAAATGACAGGGGGTGGCGATCTGTGATCGGACTTCGGACTTCGAACCTCGGACATCGAAAAAAGGCGGGCCTGATTTAGACCCGCCTTGTGGCATCTTCTGGCCTTCCGGCAATTGCCGGAAGAATGCATGATTTACAGAGAGTCGAAGTACTGAGTCGGGTTTGTGCCGAAGCCTTTTTCGGTCTGTCCGTTAGAGTTCGGGTTGACCCAGGTGTTATAGACAAACGGCTCGCAGTTCTGCGTCGCATTACCCGGAACGCTGACCACGGCGGAAGGGCCGTCTTTGACTGTGAGCGATGCAACGTGTGTATCCATGAAAGCCATGTTATACATAACGCCGTTCTTTACACCGCTCTGGTCATTGAAGTGCCAGCCTTTGTATTCGAAGAAAGCGATCTGGTCGGATTCGTATCCATAGTCGCCCATCTTCTTGAATCCGTCCTTCCACGCAGCATCAATTGCGTATTTCATCCAGTAGGATATAACTTGACTGGAAGCGGGTTGTCCTGATGTCGGCGCGTTGCGGTCAGCCGAGTCGGACGGGCAGAACATGATGTCCTTGTTTCTCATATTGTCATAGAGAACCTGCGGCCAGGTATTTCTGCGATCAGTCGGCGGGAAGTGGACCCCAATCTTGCAGCCAAAGGTCTGGTAGAGGGCCGCCGTAGGGTTGGCTGCCGCCGGGGTTTGTGCCAGTACGGACGACGGCAGCATTCCGTCGTAGTCGTCTGTATACATCTTGAGCGCCTGGGCGCACTGCTTCAGGTTACTCTGGCAGCTTGATTTTCGGGCCGCTTCACGAGCACGCGCGAAAACCGGGAAAAGAATAGCCGCCAAGATTGCTATGATCGCAATAACGACCAATAGCTCGATGAGTGTGAAACCACTCTTTCTTCTTGCTAGCATTGAGCTTCCTCCTAAGTTACTTGCACCTGTATTGCAATAGATTTGATTGTGCAGATCGGAAAATACATAAATAAAGGCAATATATCACTTGGAGCCCGACCACCTCCTTGTCATAGCCATATTCGGATAATTCTACGGTGTGATCGCGATAGCTTTCCAACGATCTTTGGGGCCGGTGTTGACCGCGTTATACCACTGGGAGCCATCCCAGCAACTATTAGGCAGTTCTCCATCCGGCAGGTCTGCTGAGCCGAATCCCTTAACGTGGCCATCGGCGAATAATATGTTGGAACCGTTGCCATGCTGTTTTGGGGCTACGGCCGGCTGGTTGGATGCATAGCCGTTATCGGTAGCAGTCAGAAATGGAGAATTCGGTCGGGAGCTTGCGTCCCCAGACAACTCCAGCGGACGAAGAACAGCGTTTACTTTTCTGTCCATTTCCCGAACCAGGAAGGTATTAGCCGGCGTAGTAATGACGCCCTCCGGCTGGCCAACCATGTTAATGTTCATTGAATAGTTGACTCTTGCACGACCCTTTGCAGTCAGTGTCCCTGATGCGTCCTGGACATCTGTGGCTGCTTTGCAGGTATAAGCGTCTGCGCCTGTATCTGACAGGCTCTCCATATATGGGAACAACGCTTCTACCCAGTTGACATAGGCGGGATTCGTGGCGTTGGTCGGGCCGGTAAATCGTACCGGGGCGCCGGTGGAGTCGACTACGCCCGGATTTGCCAGAACAATGCCCGACTGGCTGCCAAGCTTGGAGGTGATGTCCTGATACGGATAGCAGTCCTGCCATTCGCTAAGGTACATTTTGAACGCAACACCTATCTGCTTCATGTTTGATTGGCAGTCCGAGTTCATAGCGGCCCTTCTGACCCTTGCGAAAACAGGGAACAGGATCGCCGCCAAGATCGCTATGATCGCAATAACGACCAATAGCTCAATTAGCGTAAAACCTTTGCGACCTTTCATTTGCTCTCTCCTCATATCATGCTGCATAGGCCGACCTGCATGCTAGTAACGAAAATAATGCTTTTGGTAAGCTTAAAGCCGCTGCTGATCTTCCAGCACCGGCTGCGGTTCGCCACCCTTGTGAATGGAACAATTGAGCCTGCCTATCGGCTCCTATGCTAGCACATCAAAACAGGCAAGTCAACGAGTCACGGGCGACGCCTAAGCTCCCTGTTATGTATGACAGCATCACAGGCCAGGATGTTCCAATAAAACATCAATTATTTTTGTTGTGGCGTAGATTCTTATATGGCTGTTGAAGCGCAGGCGCTGTGCGTGCTAACATTAGGGTATGAACCCTACAGAATCTGCTCTCAGAGCTATTAAAGACAGAGTGGCGGCGGCGATAGGCGAACTCGATGAGGCGGCGGAGTATCCCGGACGAAAAGCCAATCAACAGCGTATGAGCGCGGCCGCCCAGGAGCTTCATAAATGCGCTGATGAGATTCAAGACGTTTTGATGCGCCTGCGCCCTCGCAGATAAACGTTTTTTTGATTATGCCACCGGCAGAAAAGTCAGGCGATAATGAAATATCGATCGTCGAATGCACGCTGCTTTATAACTGGAACACAACAGGAGAAACAATTGGATAATATCAAGGTAATCGCGGAGGACGTCCGCGCAATTCTCGACGAAACCAACAGGGTCAGAGAACAGGCCCTGCAAATGTCACGAGAAGTGATTCGACTGTCGGCCAACTCGATCCGCGCCAGCCACCGTGAAGAATTTGACGAGGCTTGCGAACTGAAATCCCAGGCCAGGCAGAAGGTCGATGAAACCAGGGAATTGCTCTGCGAGAAGCGGGAGATTTATTACACCGGCTATGTTCAGGATGCGCAGAAAGAATATGCCGAGTCCGAACTGACCTATGCAATAATCCGTGAGCAGCAGTTTCCTGAACCGTCTGATCTGGGCGTGGAAGCCCCGGCCTATATTAATGGACTGGCCGAAGCCATTGGCGAGAGCCGCAGGCACGTGCTGGATGTGATGCGCCTTGGAGATATGGAGCGCGCCGAAAGAATACTGACGATTATGGACGACGTTTACTACACGCTCATAACGTTTGATTATCCTGATGCCGTGACACAAGGGCTTAGGAGGCAGACCGATATGGTGCGCGGAGTGCTCGAACGCACCAGGGGAGATTTGACTCTTCTTCAGGAACAGCGCCGACTAGAACAACAACAGCGCTATCTTCAGGATGCGATAGAATCTGCAGTGAATAAACTGCAAAGCTGAGCGGTGTGCGCCGTATTGCGAAGCGGGTAACAACTCACTTTTCGTGAGTGGTTGCATTGGCTGGGCTCTGTCCCAGCCAAACAAACTATGTCATTTCGAACG
>JAAYKE010000158.1 GCA_012522575.1 Armatimonadota bacterium
GATTATTAGGAGCAACGTTATCTACAAATACCGCACCCCACGCGCAGTTGCCTGTGTTGTTATATGTCCACCCACCGCTGGAACCGCCGGCCTGGCCGGAGGTTCTATCTGACCTGCTGATTCCGAAGAAGTGGAATCTTCTGTAACCGGTGACATCGGTTTCAACATGAGACCACGTCGCGCCGCTGTTTGTAGTGAATTTATAGTAATTATCAGATCCGGAAAGCCCTCGGCCCCACTGATAATAGCCTGTCTTCCAGAAAGGAATAAATTGCGCGGTAACGGTACCGCTGGCAGTTACCGTGGTATTGTTTGTGTATATCGTATGGCCGCTATCCGGATTTGAGACGCCGTTGAATGTCGTCATCGACATCTTAGGGAACCAGCCGTCCTGCTCATTGTAGATGCTGTAGCCGGCGTATTCATCGGACTGCAAGTTTACACTAGGCTCGTTGCGATTAGTATCGCTGCCGTTTCGTAAGCTCATGGTTCCCTGCCAGCCGCCGCCGCCAGGACCTTGCTGTATCTTGAAGAGCACTTTGCTCCAACCCGCCGGCATACCAGTTGAACCGGTCACGTCTGAATCTCTGGTGAGTCCTCGATCGATATCCCTGGTGTAAATGTTGGTGCCATTCAGCCACACTTTGCAGCCGTCATCGGAGCCCATTGCAAACCTCGGACCAGCTCCGGCCGGAGCATAGACCCATGCCATTGCATAAGCGGCCTGATTCGCATTTTGATTCCACTTGGTACCAAAATTAATTGAGTGGGTAGTATTCATATCGCCCGGATAGTACGCTTCCGGCTTTTTGCCACCCCACAGGCCATCGACAATCGCCGTGCCTTTGCCGGACTCGACATACGGATAAAGATAGAGGTTGGCTTCGTCGAGGCCATTGGCATTGCCAAGAGAAGTCGAACTGTATGGCCCCAGGATCACCCAGCGGTTAAGATATGCCCATCGGTCGCCGTATTGGTGTACTGCAGAAAAAGCGCTTGTCATAACACCACAATGGCTGCCACAACCAGTAGTGTAGGCTTTATTGAAGTCTGTTTTGAGGCCGTTCCAATCCGCAAGATTGCTCACGGAATCACTGTATACATTTACCCAACCGCTATGGGCGCACAGATCCAGCGTACTGGTTTGGCCATTCTCGGAATCACGGCCTTTCATATAATTCAATACTATGCCAGTCCCGGCATTAGTATGCGGAACCAAGTAACGTGTAACAAAATATCCACGACCGCTCCAAGAAAAACCAGGGTCCCATTTGGCATAGAAACCGCGGCCTGCGCAAGAGCCAAAGTGTGACCAACAATACCAATATTGGTAACCTGAGGTTGTTCCGGTATACGTCCCCGGTTCGGGAATATTGTACGAATATGGCAACCCCAACCATTCCTTCGTCCACGCCGCGGCGGTAGCAGCGGCAAAAGCGATGAGAATTAAAGCACATACCCCTATTACAAGCGGGCACTTAATTTTTTTACTGCACATACTACCTTACTACATTACTCCTTTACTACTACTCTAACGGCAATTTTACTCGCCAGTTCTAAAACTTTTTTCGATTCACCTGTCTTGTCTTACGATTTTTCCTTAGTCAGTTGACTCATCACTGACTTCTGGATAGCGAAATTGTATTTATTCAATATAGATCCGTCCACGTCTCCCGTGGTCTGGTTTTTATGGCGGAACTCCAGTTCTCCAATGCAAGCTCCTCGACAATACTCCAGCGGAGTCTTTGCCGGAGGTTTGTTTTCCAACACTCGAATTACGCAGTGGCCGCCGTAATCCTCGACGGAATCCAACGCAACATCGCCAACGGCAGTTCCCGCGATCGCAGGTGAATTGAAACCGCCGGAATATTCTGGCTGAACGTGTCGTTCAGTCGGGCTTTGATAGCGGCACTCCGGATATTCTTTAAGCAGGTCGTCAAATTTAGCTCCCTGCTGCAGTTTCATTATCAACTCAGCCGCAAGAGCCTTTGCGGAAGCGCTGGAGGAAGGGTCGGAATAATCGACAGGACAGACTATGAAATCGCACTTCATGATCTGATCCTGCATGCCTTTCCACTCGTTGTCATAGTAGTCCTGGATAGCCTGTTCTGATGGCACGAACTCGGTCAGCAAATCCTCGACCATCCTGGCTTTCATCGTAGCCACAATCCATTCCTTTTTGGCTGCCTTCAATGCTTCAGGAAATTCATCGCGGTTTGCATAACCCTTTTCCCGTGCAAGCTCACCCAGCATTATCAACGGTTCGCCGTGGTCGCCGAGTTGTAATATATTCCAGCACGATTCGAACTTATGACCGGCGATCTCTGAGAGATCCTTAATATCTTTTGCTGTCAACGATATCTTTGCTACCTTAAAGAGGACGTCATCATCGTTGGCAGCCTCCCATTTATCATGCTCAACGCAGTCGATGGGATACTTCCTGGCCGCTTCTTCGAAGAACTCTCCCATTATTTTGGCGGAGTGTTGGCCGCGCAACTGCCATATCAGCCAGTCCGGTTTATTTGGCCGCTGGTAATCCGGATAAGCGTCAGCCAGAGAAGCTTCCGGCCCGCCTGTTGGTCGAGGCATCAGGGCCATTTGCGGGTTCTCTTTGGCAAACTCATCTTTTTCCTGCTGAGTGGGATTATAACCAGTCCACTTGTCATCATAAAACAAAGACATCAAAGCCTTAGATTCGATCAGTTTTTCGGCGATCTTCCAGCCGGGTTTTTCGGCCAGTTTGAGTTCCTCGAACTTAGCCAGAGCGATCCGTTCAATAGCCACCGATCTGGCGGCTTTTTCGTACATTTGCTCAGGGTAAGGGAACATATACACCCTGCGAGCAGTGCCCGTCCATTCTTTTGCCCATGCAATAGCCTGCTCGACAGTTACTTTGCCTCCGCCACTGTATATTGCCAGCGTCTGTTTGGCATCCACATCAGGAGCTTTCCAAGAGGCGTCGGTGGAAGGCAGAGCCGCCAGCGCAGGCAGCGTCAGCAGTATCCCAATTACTATAGCCAAAAGAGCCGTAACGCAACCGGCAGCGGTAATTCTTTTCGAGATTTGAGCCTTTGTCAGCATCATACTAACCAACTCCATAATAGTTATTTACAGCAAGGCAGATTAAAACATAATGAGCCGGGCTGAAATCCGTCCGGCTTTGTTTCGGGTTAAATATTTTGAACCAGGGGAAACAAGCGCAGAGGCGATGGATAGAAAATCTCAAGTCCGTTTATCCCCGCCAGCCGCGCCGGTAAACAGCCCTACACTATGCTATTTTGCATCATATATTAACAGAACTAAACGTGCATAACCTCGAAAGCGCACACTTCCCCATCTAAAGTTAGTATGCCAGCTTTGCGGTATGTAGTCAACCTGGTATTATTACCGTGTATATGCAGAGCGATTATGTCCCCATTAACTGCCGTGGGATAATGTCCCCATGGAAAGTGGGGTTAAAGGAATAGGAACCAAGCAGATATCACGCCATCATGTTCTAAAGATGGTGCAGGAAAA
>JAAYKE010000159.1 GCA_012522575.1 Armatimonadota bacterium
CCTTCAGCCCGGAGCATTCCGACCCGCCACTAGCCGCGTTTACGCAGCCGGATTACACCCAGCGCAGGCTGAGGTTCAAGCCCGGGGATACCCTGGTTCTATATACCGACGGGGTCACCGACGGGCTTGCCAAAGATGGCGGAGGCATTGAGGCGTTCCGTGCGCTGCTGGCCTCGCTTGCGGACGCCGATATCTCCGTATGGGGAGATGAATTGCTGCGCAAAATAGGCAATCCCTATCACGTGGACGACATTACCATGGTCGCCATCAGGGTGCAGTAAGACAGCATCGGCCTAGAACGGATCATCGAAATCGGAATCCTCTTCTTGCTCGGCGTCTAAATCCGTGCGCGTGTTGTCATCTATCACACACGCCGCCTTATCGTGAAATAATCTGCGCGACTCGTCATCGGAGATCCCCGACATCGTAACCTCTACCTCGCCTTCGGAGCCTGATATCGACAGCCGAACGATGTTGCCATCGGACCTTGCGTAATCGACCCTGCCGGTGTTTAGAGTGTAGTTGCTGATGTTTGTGGCGGTAAATGAATCCAGCCTCTTGTGGAAAACAAGCTTGACACCATCGGGCAGTATTTCTTTTTTCACCAGCCTTGGAGATTCCGTGTACATATATCTGCCGATTGAATATTCGTAACTGGTGACGGATTCGAAGCCCGCCTGCTTCGCCCGCTTTTCGACCTCTTCGAGCCAGCTCCGGCTGCGGCGCATATCCATAAGGGAGCCGATATCCGTCTGCAGAATCAAGGGCAGCAGCGGTGACACCTCCCGAATGGAGTCTATGACGGGCTTATACTTGGCGGGATATTTTGATGACAGGTTGGCTTTGGTCCAATCCGGCCAATGAGTCTGGATGACGTGCACATCGGGCTTAACGCGTTTGACTATGGCCGCGGCGTCAAGGCCTTCCGCCTCCCGCAGCTTGGCAATCTGATCGGCGACATCAAGCCCGAGACTCCACGTGGCTACTTTTACTTTCGGGAGCTTCTGTCGAATGCCGTCCTTGCCGTTTACAATGGCGTCGAGATAACTGACCACGCTCGACACCCTGAAGCCAATCCATTTCTCATACAGAGCCTTGTCGGTCTTCCAAAACAGAGCCGATTTTGAATCGGAAAAGTCCGGCAGATCGGTTGTGTCCGGATACATTTTTTTGAACGCATCGCGGCAATGATCGCACATACACCCGTAAAGAGGGGAAGACGGCCCCGGATGCGACGGGAAATAAGGCTCCACCAGATCGACTCCGTCATACGGGTCTGAGGTCAGCGCACTGACGATCTGGGTGCGTTTCCATTCACGATATTCGGGATTGTTGAAGCACAGATAGGTGAATCCGTCGGGCTTGCCGGATTTTCGCAGCTTCATCTGCCACTTATCCCAGCCTTCGGGCAGACCGCTGGTGGAATAGGTTCCGTTCATAAAGGTGAGATACCACACCCTAAAACCTGCGTCTTTGAGGGCTTTGATCAGCTTGGGCTGGCCGCTTATCAGACGGATATCGCGATAGTTGTTGGCCTTAAGCTCCTCTACGATGCTTTCCTCGCTGCGGTCTCGGTAATAGGAAAACGAAGCATCGACCGTGATACTTCGAGCTGCCCACGCGGTCACCGGGCAGACCAGCACGAGAAATATGAGCACAAATCTGTCGAGCATCGCATACCTCCGATGGACGAAGTATATTTAGTATAGCATGAATGGCTCAACGAGAAAGACGTCGGGCGGATCGGGTGACGATTCGAATACCGTCACCCATCTTCAGGAGAATCAGGCGGCTTCCTGTTCAAGGTTTTCGTCGAATACGTTGTCGATGAGGTAGTCGTGACCCTCATATACAGGATCGACGTCCCCCTGCTCCATCAAACGCATGTGCGCATCGACTACGGTAGGATCCAGGGTTCGGCCCGCGCTTCTGTTAAGCTCGCTGAGCAACTCATCCTGAGGCATTCGATCCCTGTATGGACGACGGGATCGCATAGCGTCAAATGAGTCGGCGACCACCAAAATTCTCTGCAAAAGCGGCTGTTCCTGAGGCGGCAGGTTGGCGGGATAGCCCTTGCCATCCAATCGTTCGTGGTGGTGCAGGATCAAAAACAGAATCTCTTCGCTGAGACCCAGAGGCCGGCAGATCTGTTCGCTTAGGATAGGATGCCTGCGCATCGCCTCCCATTCCTCCGCCGTCAGCTTGCCGGCTTTGCGAAGAATGGCATCGGGCACGCCTATTTTGCCGATATCGTGCAGCAGCGAGGCGTTGCGCAAAGCGTCCATGCTCTCCGAAGGGACGTCGAGTTGTTCGGCGATCAGACATGCGATCTGCATCACGCGCTCAGAGTGGCCGCTGGTATACTCATCGCGGGCTTCCAAACCTTTCGCAAGGCTCTGAAGCGTGCGCAAAAATGATTTCTGCAAGTCGGTGTAAAGACGGAGGTTAATTATCGCTGCGCCGGTTATGGCCGCGAAAATGCGGAGTATATCCTGCGCGTCATCGGCAAAATCCTCTCCGGGATAGCCCCAGACTATCAAAACGCCCAAAACGGCGCTTTCGGATTCTGAGTTTGTATCTGACGACTGACCAAGCAGAGGAACCGCTATTGCAGGCCGCTGGTCGTTGGATGCGGTTTGATCTTCAGATATTTTGCCGCCGGTCTTGATCAAAAATTCGCGCCTGCTGCCCATCACCCAGTTTGCATAGGATCGAAGCTGACTCTCGGATGGGGCTTCTCCTGCGGTTCCGCTGTCCGGGGCGGAATAAAACGCTTCACACTCAAGTTCGTGCGTATCTGCATTTAGCATCAACAATTCGCCGCCCGCGGTTGCGGTCTCGTTTACGGCCGAACCCAACACATACAGCGCAAGCTCATGAACGCTTCTGAAACTGGTCAGCTTCGCCCCGCAATCGAGTATTGCCTGCAGGTATGATCCGCGATCGGAGGCTAGTTCTTCCTTGCTCCGACTTTGAGCTACATATATCGCGACCAAGAATCCAAACAGGATAAACCCGCTGCGCGTTCCCAATACGGAAACCCAGGTAGAACCGCCCGGAATAAAGGCGAAACTCGGAATCGAGGCAATTGCATTCGCACAGATTACCCCTGCTCCTGCAAAGCTGAGCTTGCGAGTATCCGACGAGGTGAAACCAAAGCTGATTAACACAAACCAGTATAGCAGGTAGATGAGGGAATTCGGCCCGCTTGCCATTACAGCAAGGCTGATAACCACCGTATCGAGCAACCTGACGACGATGGAGCACTTTCTGCCCCATTGGGCAAAACGATCCGCATCGACCAGACAGTAGATCAACAAACCGTTGTAGACGGCAACGAGGCCGATGGCCGCAAACAAATATGAGCGCGGCATCGCATCCGACACCGTCATCAGTCCCAAAATTATTACCAGCCATCTTAATGATGCTATTAATCTTTCGGCGCGTCTTCTTTTATCCATATCACCTTTATATTGTTCGGCAAAATAATGCTAAAGCATTAGAGTCCGGGCAAGCGTAATTGTCTCATCACGTCGAGATTGAGCCGCGAATCGCGCTGCAGTGTAACAGGAGAGTTAATCGAAATGGAGTCTGCGGCCATGCTCCCGGTAAAGACAGTGAATCCGTTTACCTGGATTGAGCCTGAATTATTGGATTTGTGAGCGTATAACGTAGCTGACACGTTGGAGGCGGCGGATTCCAGATTGATTGTCTTCTCTGTTATGAGCGCAAGGTAACTATTGTTGTTTTGTTTGATAAGATTGCTTTGCACGGTTATATTGCCGGTGCAGACAATGGTAATTGACCCGCGGTATGTCGCAGTCGTCAGGTTAATGGTTGCGTTGCCATTGATCCAGATGAGCGCCGGTTGCGACGACTGAAGCGAGGTAATTAATACGTTGGAGTTATATACGCTGCCTGCCGCCGAGCGATAACTGGCAAAATTGATTTCGGGAAACGCAATCGGAACGTTGTAGGAATAACTCGGCGATGAATATCCGAAGGCTAAACAAAGCCCTGTGCTCCAGATGCCGGTGGATATATTCGTATTAAAAGAGGTCAGAATAACATCTGAATTGCACCTGATGCCGCGGGTTCCTGCGGTGCTGGTGACTTGAACGCCTGATGAGATTCGAGAGTTCTGACACCATGCATAATGATATGGCAATAGTCCGACGGTGACTCGCTTGATTGTCACCCCGCTGTTGCCGCCACTGACGCCGGTGGATGTAATCAGCATGGTCGACGGATCGCGACTGCCGTCATCAACTGCCTGAACGGTGAATGTGCCGCCGCCCAGATTGACCGTAGCGTTAAATGGCAGCGGGCTGCCGTTGTAGTGGACCTGATGATATGCATATTCGATGCCGGCGCTGGCGAGATTGGCGTCGGCCTGTTTTTTGGCGCGTGAGTCCTCCGCCATAAAATAGGCGTTTCCTGCCCGCAGCATAGCCAACGCCAGCACGCATCCGACCAGCAAAGTTACCAGTGCCAGCATATACGCCGCGCCGCGTTTGTTGTCTATGTGTTTAGTAAGCATTTTGCACACAAACGCTCCTGGTCAACTTTATCCGGCCATTCGTGTCGCCGACTTTGTAGGCAGAGGTTGCGGTAACGGTGACAAGAGGCAGGCCGTCGTCTGCTACGGAGAATTGCAGCGAGGAAATCGGGGATATTTTACCCTTTGACTGACCCTGGTAAAGGCTCCAGGCCGAATCCGGGACCACTCCATTGGGATAGGTGCTCCAGTTCATCGTTGCCGCCCATAAAATATCTCCGGTTCGCCTGTAATCGCCTGAGGAGTCGGAGAGATAAAAGACTATCCAATTCCCGCTCTGATGCTCTATCCTGCCGGCGTTCCATACCGGCACATATATCCCATGTGCGCTGTTGGCAGGCAGGTTCACCGCGATGGCGTCGCCTTCTTCGAACCTCGTCAGAACCACCGCTCCTACCGCTTGTGACAAATAGTCCGACACGCGCGAACACGCCATCGAAGTCACCGACAACGCCGTGCCCCGGCCATCCTGCCTCTCCCATTCGGCTGCCACAGAAAGATAGATTCCGCACAGGCTGGTGAGGACGAGTGAGAGCACGGCGCTTACTATCAGTAACTCGACAAGCGTGAAGCCGCGGCTGTTTTTATCTGCGCGCGATAAGCGTATCATACTGTAAGGTGCGTGTGCCATCTGCTTCGGGCCATCTAACCGTCACAACAGCTTGCAGCAGGTTGTTCTCGCTGCCGGAATGGTATCTGGTTACGGAAACCGAGATAGTATTGCCGTCGGGCAGGGAGGAATCCTGGCCTGGAAAAGACTTGGCCATAATTTGATCGAACGGCGTCGCTCGTATTTGTTCTATGATACTGTCGGCGACGCTGCGACCTGCGGCCAGCCCGACAGCGCGCTGCTGGGTTGTTCGAGTTGCCGAATTGGCGGTCAATATAGCCAGCATGCCAATCGACAGAAGAAGAACGGCGGCCAGCACTTCGACCAAAGTGAAGCCGCCGTTTTTGGAATCTGTCCGAACAAACGGAGTCATCTTACCAACTGCTATAAGCAGTTCCGTCCAGGCCATTTCCAGATGCGCTGCTCGTCACCTTGCCGGTGGCGGCAACGTAGGTAAAGTCATTGCCACTGACCGGATCGGCAGGCAGCGCCTCCAGATACGGGCCGTGCCAGTCTGAGGAGGTGACGGTCTTGTCGTCTTTGTCCTTCACCTGAGCGACGTCCGTCTTGACAAGGTCTTCCAGAGTGGCGGGATATTTCCCGATATCGGCCTGGAATGTGGCTACTGCGTTGCGTACCAGCTTGAGGTCGGTTTTTAGAGAGGCCTCTTTGCTCCTGACGCTGGAGTCCATAAACTTAGGCAGCACGATTGCCGCGAGAACCGCAAGCACAACTATGACAACCAGCAGTTCGACCAGCGTAAAGCCTGCACGCCGCGCTCTGATTCCTCGAATAATTTGCATTTGATCAACCCTTTCCCATCTATTTGATTGGTTATAATATGGGCTATTAAAAAACTGCCCGAATTACCAGGTGTTGTAGGCAGTGCCATCAAGTCCGTTACCGGTGGCGCTGCTTGTTATTTTGCCGGTGTTGTTGTCATATACAAGCTCGTTGCCGGACACCGGGTCTATAATCACCGAATCCAGATATGGGCCGTGCCAATCGGTTGCCGACACCGTCGCGCCGTTCTGGTCTTTTACCTTCGATTTGTCCGATTCCACCAGATCCTGCACGCTCTGCGGATATTTGCCCGTATCTGCGTGAAACAGGCTGATTGCCGTTCTGGCCAGCTTGAGATCACTTTTTAGAGCGGATTCCTTGCTTCGTGCGCTTGAGTCCATAAATTTGGGCAGCACGATTGCGGCTAACACGGCAAGGACCACTATGACAACCAGCAGCTCAACGAGCGTGAACCCCCGTCTCCGCAGCTTTTGTCCGGCCTTATTCAGAATAGTCACCATGTGAACGAACCTCCCGTTCGATATGGGCGAAGGCTACTTGACCCCGCCGACCAGCGAGTATATTGGCACAATAACCGACATCGCAATGAAGCCGACAATTATACCCAATACAACGATCATAATGGGTTCGATGATGGATGTCAGCGACTTTACTTTGGCCTCGGTTTCTCGATCAAACAATGTGCAAACATATTCCAGCATCGTCGGCAACTCGCCCGTTTTTTCACCGCTGGCTACCATCTGGAGCACCAGCGGAGGAAAGATCTCCGCCGTTTTTAATGACTGCGACGTTGCATCCCCATCGGCAACGTCGGCGCTCGCCTTGTGCAGAGCATCTTTCACTATTTCATTATTGGCGGCTGCGCCCGCTATCTCTAGTGTTCTTGTCATAGGAACGCCACTTGCCAACAAAGTAGACATACATGCCAACACTCGGCTTAAAACAACCTTGGTAATGACATCTCCGACAAAGGGCAATCGAAAAATAATGGTGTCGTGACTCCGCCGCCC
>JAAYKE010000019.1 GCA_012522575.1 Armatimonadota bacterium
CGCGTGATGTCTCCAGCGGAGGCGTTGCGGCTACCGGAGTCAACGTAGACTACAGCACCGGCACTATATCTTTTGATGACTTCAGCAAAGCGAAAGTCCGCCCGGGCGGCGTTGACAGCAATACTTTCTCGCCATCCCTGCCGGTGTGGGTATATCTGGACAACATCGAAGTTCCGATCGACTGGAACACCTGGGGACCTGTCAAACACCTGAAAGATGAAGGCAGATCAACCCCAAGCGACTCGGTCGATTTGAGTGGATGGAATAACCTGTTGTGGTATTACGTGGTTGAGGATCACGAATGCAGCGGTGTTCATAGCCCGCCTACCGTCATCGGAAATACCGTGTATTTCACCTGTGACGACGGATATTTGTATGCGCTCGACGCCGAGACAGGGGAATCCAGCGGGCAAAAGACAAGCAAAAAACCGCTTTGGACCAAGAAAATCGGCCAGGAAGGAACCAGGATTCCAGAAGGCGAGGCTCTCTCGATTGCAGGAGCCAACGGAGTGTTGATGGTTCCGGGGCCGGGAGGACTCTTTGCGTTCACCGATACGACCACGCTTGTAACCGACAACAATCGCGTTGTTGAGCTGGATGGACAGGGCGAAGTCACCTGGGCTGTTGATTCCATCGACTGGCCTGCAAACGCGCCTGTTTCTGCAGGTAAAAATATCGCCCTGAGGCAAGGGCCTGTCAATGCTCCCTCGTGCGCGAGATATGTCGCAACCGGAGAGATATTGTTCTGCAACACCGGAGCGAACCAGGTCTGCAAGATCGATAAGGGAGGCAGGGTCGGATTCGATGGAACCGGAGGCCAGTATATCAGTTGGGTCTACTCCAAATTTGTCGACCCGAAGAGACTGCTCAGGTCAGGCCAGCCTACCCGATTGAGCGGCCCGAAAGATGCCATAATGTGGCAGGAAATGGAACCTGTCGCATCGGGCGGGGTGGCCTCGGTGGTGCACTGTCTAATTGCGGATTCCGGCAATTCCCGCATACTCGCCCTGACGTATCGCGTCAAAAACGGACAGTTCGTCGATTCTGCGGGTGAAGAAATCGGCGCAAGATTTATCGACAATGATACCGGATTCGTTTTGCCTGAGCTGAACTGGGTCTCTAAGACAGACTCCCTGAACGAGCGGTATGTATTCGACTGCATCCAACTGGTCTCCGTTCCCGGAACCAACACGATGGTTCAGGATATCTGGGTTGCCAGCTCGAACTTCACATCTGCAGGCACTGAAATCGGAGGAAGCGGCCCGAAAGGCAAGGCGGGGCTGGGCGGCGCGATTATGGCTCTTCGCTACAGAGAACGCTCTATGGAGATCGGTCAGGCGGCGGAGATGTGGGACTATTCCACTCCTCTATCCGGCACTATTACCGAGAGATGCGACAGGGTGAGTATGAACGGCGTCGAAGTGCCCCTTGCAAACCCGCGATATTTCGATGTAGTGATATCGCCTTCTCAAACGCCGATGGGGAGTCCGGAAACTTCGCTGCTGATATGCGACAACTATGGGGTCTACGAGGCTATAATCGGCGGACCGGCGCCGGTTGTCCGGGATAAATTGCTGTCGCAGGATTACGCGAATCTGCTTAGACTGCCTGACCCGGCCGGCAAAATTGATTCGGCCTGCCCGAACCCTCCGCCGAACTCAAACCGCTTTGTGCCCCTGCCGGCAGCTATTCCGCTGCAGGCGACCTGCGTTCAAAAGCTGGCTAATGGAAACTGGCTGATAACAAATAGCTACAGCGGCTCGAATATCGCCAATACCAGCAAATTCACCGGAGAGACGTTCGAATTCAATCCGCAGGGGCCGATTGATCAGGAAGTGACGTGGTGTTCGCCCAGGCTCGAATGGGCTGACCTGCCACCCGGCGCTGACCCTTGCGCTTTGCCTGTCGACTGGAAGCAAACTACGTCTAACACGTATAATCTGCGGCAGCCAAAGTCTGCGTTCCGAAAGTAGCGCACATCGATAAAATAGACCGGGAGAGCCCGGGGCCGAGATATTAATCCCCCACCCTGCTGATATTGGTGGGGGATTTGAACGCATCTGTCAATCATTGTCGACATATTAGAGGTGTAACGGGTGACTTCCAGAAATCTCCTTATTGTTTTCCTGATGGCTTATCTATTATGCTGCGCACAACATTGCATTTCAGCAACCCTGCCGGATTGGCAGTTTGGCACGGCAACGGACATGTCTGGCTGGAGTTCCGCCGGAGGTGAAATTGCGCTGGATAGTAAGGAAGGCGCGCTTGCCATCAAAGGGGATCAGTGCAGGTTGATCAGCCCGCTTTTTGATATTAAAACCTCTCCGTGGCACCTGCTGGAAATAGAGATGAGAACAAACAGAAGCGGTAATGCGCGGATGTTTTTCTCCGATACCACAGATGAACCCTATGGGGGATTCAGGGAAAAGTGGCATCGCCATATTGAAATGATCGGCGATGGGCGGTATCACAAATACTCGCTATTGTTGTGCTGGCACGATCTGGAAAAGGTCATACACATTCGGCTTGACCCGCCCGGAACTGATAACGCGGTAAAGTCGATTCGGGTTGTGGATATTCAGCCTGCTAAGACCCCTGACACGACTTGGAGTTTTATAAGTGGGCTTGGCGGATGGGCTGCGGTAGCCCTTGCTGATGATCCGATGGCGTCTGATGAGGGAGCGCTTATCAAAGGCAATTCGGACGCGTTGATTCTATCCGGGCCGATTGACCGACCTACAGACGACATTCCCCGACTCACGCTTCGAGCAGCATCCAAGACTTCGCACAGGGCTCTTTTTCACTGGGTGCGAGCCGACCGACCTGGGCTGCATAGTTTCCCCGTTGAGCTTATTGGTGACGGGAAGATGCACAGCTATAATATCGACTTGTCTGCCTCATCTGACTGGGACGGAACAGTGGCCGCGATAGGACTTTCCCCTGCCGAAGGACATAACCCTTCGGAGATCACCCTGCAATCCGTTTCACTGGGCAAAGTTGCAATCGGACCGGCGGAGATAAAAATCAGCAGGCTCGAGTTGGCAGATCCCGTTACTCGAGCGGGCGATCGTGCGGGATTGAAACTGGAAGTGACTAATATCGGCGGATCTGCGGCTGCGAATGTCAACGCACAAGTGACCATCGTAGGCGGCGGGGATCCTGTTATTTTGCCTGTTAAGAGCGCAAAAACAATCCGCGCGGCAGAAAGTGTGCAGTTTGTATGGGAGACCGATTTTGCCGTGCCCGGCCAACTAACCGCAGTGTCAAAGGTGAGCGCCACAAATGCCGAGCCGACCAGCCGACAGGAGAGTCTGCGCATATATCCCAGGCTGGATAAATCGGCCATCAGAGATATAAAATATGTTCCTGAACCCAAACCGGCGAACACCGTGGACTACCTTGTTGGCTGCTATTATTTTCCCGGCTGGCGGGATTATGGCGCGTGGTCGGTTCTTAACGACTACCCTGAGCGCAGGCCGATCCTCGGTTACGCGCACAACGGCAACCCGGAGGTTGTCGACTGGCAGATAAAGTGGGCGCTGGAGCACGGCATCCAATTCTTTATTTATGACTGGTATTGGATCAAAGGCAGCAGAGGTCTTGAGGAAGGGCTGCACGACGGCTTTCTGCGGTCCAGATATCAGAATAAGATGAAGTTCTGTTTGCTGTGGGCGAATCATAATGACCCTGGCTCGCATTCGGAAGATGATATGCTGAAGGTCACCCAGTTCTGGATTGACAACTACTTCAAGCGGGATAATTATCTAAAAATCGATGGCAAGAACGTGATGGTCATATTCAGCCCTCACAATATTACCGCCGATATGGGCAGCGATGCCACCAGGGCCGCGTTTGAGAAAATGAATAAACTTTGTGAGGACGCACACGTGGGCGGCATATACTTCATAGCCTGTGGCAAAGGTGACGCCGGGTGGGCTAGGCAATTGGAAAACGAGGGATATGACGCGATCTCAGGATATAACTACCCTTCAGCCGGTGATCGCGGGCAAAAGTCAGCTCCGTATTCGTGGATGGTGGACGCTTATAAGGTCATTTGGAATGATATTTCGGATGCCGCGACGATACCATATATACCGCTGTGTGAAGCGGGTTGGGACTCCCGACCCTGGTATGGCCTGACGGCGCGGGTTCGGACAGGCAAATCTCCTCAGCTTTGGCAGAAAATGCTGGATAATGCGCGTAGATATTGCGATGAACCGTCGCGCACGCTGCCGGATGGCCGGAAAA
>JAAYKE010000160.1 GCA_012522575.1 Armatimonadota bacterium
CCAACCCATTCCCAAGCTCTAACCTCCAACTTCTAACCTCTAAATCGTAGTGTCCGATCTCCGTCTCGGACAATCCCTTCGCTAAACGCAGCCGGGCTGGGACAGAGACCAGCCCCTACGCACTCTCTGCAAGCACCCCTTCGTCATTTCTCACTTCGTTCGAAATGACAAGGATTGTGTGGCCGGGATGCAATTTCGCTTGACACGGCTTCACGATGTGGTATCATAACGAGTAGTGAACGGAGGTCGGATATGAGCAGGATATCGGCTGAGTTTGGCGTCTTGGTCAAATCGTTTCTGGATAAAAATGAATTGACATATCGCGCTGCGGCGTTTGGCTCCGGCATCAGCGCGGCCTATTGGAATGATATGTCCGAAGGAAGGGTGCCTTCGGAGGATATTATCGCCCGAATGGCGCAGGCCTACGTTGATCTGGACGAAAACGCGCTGCGCCAGGCTGCCGGTTACGGCCCTAAAATGGAATTGATGGACCCTGTCGAGGCTGTTGAATTCGCTCTGAGAAGCCAGAATGGCATATCTGATGAGGGTAAAAAGCAGATACTCGACTTTGTTCGCGAGACCCAGAAACGCTATAGCGAGTCCTGAGCATGGCGCGACTTCATTTTACCGATGAAGCGGAGATGTATGCCTATAAAGCGTGGCAGACTCTCAAGCTCGAGCCTCCTGCTGATCTGCAAAAAGTTGCGCAAAGGCTGGGCATTGAGGTCTGCGAGCGCGAGTTTTCCGGGGAGGTCGATGGGTTATATCTGCGCCTGCCGGATGTGCCGCCGATTATCGCCATCAATAATTCCTATATTAAGCCTCAGGTGCGCAGAAGGTTCACCCTTGCGCATGAAATCGGCCATCACCTGCTGAGTCGACGCATACAACCAGGCTCGCGCATGTTCTTCTTCGACACCTCATCAAAGAAAATATCCATAATGGAACGCGCCTGCGACCGCTTCGCCGCTCTGTTGCTGATGCCGGAGGATTGGGTTAGACGATACTTTGAGGAGCTTTCGTTTAATCCGCGGCTCAGAGTGCAGATTATGGCAAGTCGATTCGATGTTTCGATGCCGGCTATGAGAAGGAGGCTGCGGGAGCTTGGGTTGCAGGAAAATAGATTCAACAGATGACGCCAACTCCGATTCGTTGCGTGTTTCAATTGCTCAGGCAGTTGGCGCCGCTTGACCAAGCCGCTCAAAAACACTATAATATATATGTTATCAGGCAACGAAGAACCACACTTTTTTGGCCGCCGGAAAGCGGCTTGACTTACGTACATAGAACCTTTCTCCCTTTGAAACCAGACCAGGAGCCTGTGGATGACTGACAAGGACGAGACCAAAAACTCTGAGTCGACAGAACTAAACAACGACGCCTCAATAAATGGCTATGATGCCGACAATCTGCAAATTCTAAAGGGCCTCGAGGCAGTTCGCCTGCGCCCTGCGATGTATATCGGCGACACTACCTCCCGCGGACTCCATCACCTCTTTTCAGAGGTCGTGGACAACAGTATTGACGAACACCTGGCAGGCTGCTGCACCAAGATCGACGTCATATTAAGCGCGGACAACACAGTTACTGTAGTCGATAACGGCAGCGGCATACCAACAGACATTCACAGCGAAGCGGGTGTGTCGGGCGTCGAGGTCGCTATGACAATGCTGCATGCGGGAGGCAAGTTCGGCGGCGAACACTATAAGGTCTCCGGCGGTTTGCACGGAGTGGGAGTCTCAGCGGTCAACGCGCTCTCCGAATGGCTCGAAGTCAGGGTCAAGCGCGGAGGCAAAATGTATTATCAGAAATACTGCCGGGGGATTCCGTGCAGCCCGCTTGAGGTGATCGGAGATGCCGATACAACAGGCACATCCGTTACCTACCTTGCAGACTCGGAGATATTCGAAGAAATCCAATACCATCCCAGCATATTCATCGATCGACTCCGTGAGCTGGCGTTTCTCAACAAGGGACTGATAATAGCCTTCACCAACGAGCAGGCAGACGATGAAAGCGAACGCCAAAGGGTGTTTTGCTACCAAAACGGCATAGCCGAATTTGTTGAGCAGATGAATCGCAACAAGGACCCGCTGCATGCGGTTGTCTATTTTGGCGGAGAAAGAGACGACACCTCTATTGAGGTCGCGCTGCAATATAATGAGAGCTTCCAGGAAAATATCCGCACCTACGCCAATAACATTCACACACACGAAGGCGGAACCCACTTGTCGGGCTTCAAAACCGCGCTGACCCGTGTGATCAACCACTACGCGCGAAAATCCGGCGCACTAAAAGAAAAAGACCCCAATCTTAGCGGAGACGATGTGCGCGAAGGTTTGGGAGCTATCATATCGGTCAAGATAAAGCATCCCCAGTTCGAGGGACAGACCAAAACCAAGCTCGGCAACAGCGAACTCGAAGGCATCGTCAACTCCATAATGGGAGAGAAGTTCGGCGAGTTTTTGGAGGAACATCCAACTGCCGCGCGCAGAATTGTCGATAAAGCCCTCACTGCGCACAGGGCGCGGGAAGCGGCGCGCAAGGCCGCCGATATGGTCAAACGTCAGAGTGCGCTGGAAAACGCCTCGCTGCCGGGCAAACTTGCCGACTGCATAGAGCGGGACCCGCTCAAAAGTGAGCTTTTCCTGGTGGAAGGACAAAGCGCGGGTGGCAACGCAAAGCTGGGACGCGACCGACGCACGCAGGCGATACTCCCTCTGCGCGGAAAAATTCTCAACGTAGAAAAAGCGAGAATGGACAGGGCGCTGGAAAATGAGGAGATCAAATCGCTCGTTGCCGCGCTCGGAACCGGCATAATTCATAGCTCTATGGACAACAGCGACGATGACGGCGCAGAGCTTGATTTCGAGGCGGATACTCCATCTGACGGCAAAAAGAACGGCAACGGCAATGGCAATGGAAACGGCAACAGTAACGGCGCAACATTCGACAAATCAAAACTCCGTTACGATCGGGTTATTATCATGACCGACGCGGATGTTGACGGCAGCCACATCAGGACTTTGCTGCTCACATTCTTCTACAGATATATGAAGCCGCTCGTCGATGATGGCCACATATATATCGCTATGCCCCCGTTTTATCGCATAAAGGCGGGCAAGGACAAAATATTCTACGCCAAAGACGATAGCGAACGCGATGAGATACTGCGCTCGATCGGCGTAAAAAAAGACGTGATGGTGACACGCTTCAAGGGACTTGGAGAGATGGATGCCAAAGACCTTGCCGATACAACCATGAACGTCGAGATGCGCAGAATACAGCAGGTAAAAGTCGAGGACGCCATTGACGCCGACGATATGTTTACCGTTCTGCTTGGCGATAAAGTGGAGCCGCGCAAGGCATTCATCGAGGCGCATGCCAAGGAAGTCAAGAACCTGGACTGGCACGCCTGACACGATCGCAGACGGCTGAGTATAGCGAAATTATCGTCTCCGGATCGACGGAATTGTGCCGTCCGATCTGTAACAACTCACTCTCCGTGAGTGGTTGTATTGGCTGGCCTCTGTCCCAGCCACACAAACTATGTCATTTCGAACGAAGTGAAATCTGCTTTTCCGTAAATCGCGAAAGCTCGAAAGAAGCGAAACCCAGAAAAGAGAAGGGAAAAGCAGATTCCTCGGCATTTGCCTCGGAATGACAATTTACTTGACGCATTCAAGTGTAGTAGGCAGCTGGCATCTGTCCTAGCCTAGTCCGAGACGGAGATCGGACACTACGGACAGGAGTACTC
>JAAYKE010000161.1 GCA_012522575.1 Armatimonadota bacterium
AATCTGCTTTTTCCCTTCCCGTTTCCGGGTTTCGCTTCTTTCGGGATTTCGCGATTTACAGAAAAGCAGATTTCTCACTGCGTTCGAAATGACAAGGGTTGACGTGCGAAATGACATAGTTTGTGTGGCTAGGACGGAGACCATTTAGAGGTTAGAAGGTTTATTGAGAGGGTTCGAGTAGCCTCCAAATTTTGTCATTCCGAGGCGAATGCCGAGGAATCTGCTTTTTCCCTTCCCGTTTCCGGGTTTCGCTTCTTTCGGGATTTCGCGATTTACAGAAAAGCAGATTTCTCACTGCGTTCGAAATGACAAGGGTTGACGTTCGAAATGACATAGTTTGTGTGGCTGGGACACAGGCCAGCCACTGCGCTTGGATGCGTCGAGATGTCGTATTATTCAGCAGGTTCGCTTTTTGGGACGGATGGCTTGCCGTCTTCCATAAAGGCCAGCACATCCGATAGCTTGAATCTTCGCTGATTGCCGGCTGTTCGGTAGTGCTTTAGCACGCCTCGGTTTGTGTACCTGCGGACGGTAGTGGGACATACGTTGAGTATTCTGGCCGCCTCCTCGAGGCTGATAGTCGGATCCAGCAGCCGCTGCACCAACTCCTCGCGGGTCTCCTTGAACGCCTTATAGGAATTTTGCGCCACTTCATCGCCGACCGAGCCGAACAGCGTCTGCAGGTGGTGCGGCACGCGATCCCAGTTGGTCTGCGCGCTTGCCGGCTCTGTTTTGGCCGCAGGCTTGGGCTTCGGCGTTGTGACCGGTTTAGCTTCCTGTTTGACTTCGACAGCCTTGCCGGGTGTCGGGGATGGCACGCGCACAATCGGCTCGGCGGGAGGCTCAGTTTTTGGAAGCGGTCGAGGCTCGCCGGTGCCTTCGGTCAGCCCGATTGTAGTCTGCTGCGCTGACATTTCCGAATCGGGTTCAATTGTCGGTTCATCTATTTCTTCTACCGATTGCTTGCTGGAACGGCTCAAAAATTCGAAAAAGTCTTCTACGGGAGGCGCATCGCTATCGGCAGACACCCTGCCCGTCCCGGATTCAGCAATCTCATCCGAATCTACAGCCAGACTATTGGTCTGAGGTGATGATTCCACTACGACTTCGTCCGATTCTACGGTCGCCACCAGCGAAACAGGGGCATCGGAGGCAGTAGTCTCGATCTGCATCCTTTCAATCGGCTGCTTGGGTGTATCCGGCTCTTTGTGATATTTTTTTTGTTCGGGTTTCGACGGAGTTCTTCTGGCTTTGAGTTCTTGTTCCTGCTGTTCTAACTCTTTGAACCATTCGCCCAATTTACTGTCGTAGTTAGCCATCACTTATCCCCCTCAATATAGCATCATTGCATCGCCGAAGCTAAAGAACCGGTATTTCATTTGCACTGCCTGTGCATAAGCGCTGCGAACCAGTTCCGTTCCCGCAAACGCGCTCACCATCATAAGCAGCGTAGATTTCGGTATATGAAAGTTGGTTATCATTCCATCGACCATTTTGAAGTCGTATGGCGGTCTGATAAACAATTTTGTTTGCGCTCTCATCGGCGCCACTTGTTTTTTATCAACAGCGGCGCTTTCCAAAGCTCTAACGCTTGTCGTGCCCACGCAGATAATCCTGCCGGGTGCTGAATTGATTTCCCGTGCGCACTCCGGGCTGATCTCGAAAGTTTCGGAGTGCATATCATGCTCGTCTATATTTTCTGTTCGCACCGGCCTGAAGGTTGCTATTCCGACGTGCAGGGTCACAAAGACTATTTTGACACCTCTGCTCCGTATCCTTCCCAGCAAATCCTCGGTAAAGTGCAATCCGGCCGTAGGGGCCGCTGCTGACCCGTTCGCCTGCGCATAGACCGTCTGATAGCGAGCGGCATCATCGAGTTCGTTATGTATATATGGCGGCAGCGGGACCTCGCCGATCTCATACAATAGTTCGTCGGGGTCGGATTGCGCCGCAAACCTCAGCACCCTGCCGCCATCTTCCGTTCTGTCGATCACTTCTGCAGACAGCCCGGCTTCAAACTCAAGCACGGCCCCGACCTGCACCCGACGTCCGGGCTTGACTATGCCTCGCCAGACCTGCGGCTCAAGTCGGCTCATTACCAGCGCTTCGACTGCTCCGCCGGTGGATTTTATTCCCCTTAGCCTCACGGCGGAGACCCTGGTATCGTTCATAACGATAAGGTCATCGTCGCGCAGATAATCTAATATATCACCAAACTGCCGGTGCTGGATTGTCTGTTCGGTTTTATTGACTACCAGCAGCCTGGATTGATCTCTTTCGGGCAGCGGTTGCTGCGCTATGAGTTCGTCCGGCAGCGTATAATCAAAATCGCTAAGTTGCATCGAATTCTCTGGGCCAAAGACATCAGGCACAGATCAGTGTACAACTTCTCTCGCGTAAACCTATACGGCAGACTGCCTGTGCATGTGATTGTAAGGTCTCAGCAAGCCAAAGTCAAGCGGTAAATCAGGTAATTTAACGCCACGTTTCACTCACGACTAAAGCAAGTCGAATATGATTTCGGCACAATTGTCGCTGCTTGTCGCACAGAACTGAAATATAGTTTCAGCGCAAACAAATTCACCTAAAATAATAGGTTTTTTGGGAGTAGGATTATCTCTACCGGGTTGGGAGTTGGCCATATAGTTGAACCGGAAAGAAACTGTTTTTATGTCGCTCGAAGCTGGCCGGATTATCGTAGACCAGCAGGCAGTTGGTCATCCATCGTCGGGGATTATAGATCAGTCTGCCGTCATAATACAGCCCTGTCGAGCTTCCTCCGTCCAGCCCTGCCGCATCGACGCATCCGATGGCTTTCATCACTCGCGCAAGCTGGCTGAGGTATGTCTTTCTGGCGGTGGTGACAAGCACGAGCTTATTGGCGGAGGTGACCCCGATTCCGGTGCGAATGCGAGGGGAGAAATGCACTCCGCTGCTGAAGCCCTGATCGCGGGGATAGACGGCCAGTTTGCCATTTTTGAGCAGGCTCGGCCCGGCAGAGAGCACGGATTGATAGTCAGCCCAGTTATATCTGCGAGAGTCGATGAATTTGACGCTGTTTGACTCCCCAAACGCGATCGCGGTGCCGAGATACCCGCTATGAATCAGTTGTCCGTTTATAACTATATCCCCTGTGGGTTTGAAGGTGCGGGTGCAGAAAAAGGTGCCGTCGATGGCCGCTGTAGGGCGCGTGCGCTGGATCATGGAGCGAAAAGATTCGGTAGCGCCGATGCCGTTTTTGGCAACAGCCGGGGTGACTCGCACATAAGGGCTGTTCAGGTTGGCAGTAATGATGTGAACCCAGGTTCCGTCGACTTTGGTTTTCTGATAGGAGACGTTAGATGACGCACAACACGCCGACGCAAACAGGGACAAAACCAGGGCTTTGACCAGGAAATATGGGAATGGACTGCGGTGCAGCACTCTTGCCTCCATGCTCGGTACACTGCGACGGCTCTATTTTGATTCTAGCACGCCCATGACCGGAAGGTCAATGTCTGATATGCTCGCTCGCAGTCAATCTCATCAAACTTATACGCGAAGACACTGGCTCGAAAACCCTGATTTTCTCGACTGGCAGGCTATGCTCTGCCTCTATCTCGAATCAGACCCTGGATTTCAAGTATTTTTCGTCGAGCTGATCGAGTAGCGCGTGAAAGGCCTCATGAACTCCCGGACCTATGCGCTCGTTTTCGATCTCGTCGAAACCTTCGGACAGCTTTTCGTGTTGCGCAGCGGACAGATGCGCCTCCGCCATCGGGAACAACACATTATTCTCTTTGAATATATGAGCGGAGAGCAACTCGGCATAGCCGCGCGCGCTCTCGATGAACTTCCCTCGTCCGTCAGGATCGTCGGCACGCAGACCCTGCAGCGAATCGACCATTCCGGCTATGAATTTGCGCCCCTGCACATGTTCGGCAAGCATAACGCCAATTGGGCCGCCCTGATTGGGTATGCCCGCTTCTTCGAGAGCCGGAAAGAGCAACTCCTCTTCTTTGCCGTGGTGGCATTTGTCGGCAAACGTGCGCAGAAAATCGATGATATGTTCGATGTCATCGAGATCAACGGCCTTGTCTTCTTCCGCGTCATCGGATAAGCGCTCAAGCACCGCAAGGGCGACCTTTATGCCCTCGTGCTCATCGCGCAGGTCATCTGTTGCATACATAAGCGAACCTCCGAATAGTTGTGTCAATTTGAGGTTATTCTTCCAATATCGCGCGATTATGAAACGCTGTCGGGACGGAAAATCAATTGGGCAGGCGGCTAATGGGGACATAATCGCTCGGCATATACGCCTCCGCTTGACAGTCCGGCGGCGTAGAGGTAACTTATATGGCGTTGGGATATCAGGCAGTCGGATAATGCATGGGTGATTATATGAGAACGCCACTTTACGAAGATCACGTTAGACGAGGCGCAAAAATTACCGAGTATGCGGGCTGGGAGATGCCGCTGCAATACGCAGGCATCGCCCGCGAAGTCGAGGTAGTGCGCAAAAAGGTGGGACTGTTCGACATATCCCACATGGGAGAGTTCACGGTATCCGGGCCGAATGCGTTGGATTTGCTCCAATATGTAACCACAAACGACATATCAAAGCTCGACATCAGCAGGGCGCAGTATACCCTGTTGTGCAATGAAAACGGCGGAGTGATTGATGACCTCATCATCTACCGGCTCGCCGAGCAGCATTATTTGCTGATCGTCAATGCGGCTAACGAGAAAAAAGACTTTGACTGGATATCCGGACACAACTCCTTTGGCGCGAAACTGGAAAATCATTCTGCATATATCGCCCTGATCGCGGTGCAGGGACCGCTTGCCGAGCGCACGTTGCAGGACGTGGCGAAGATGAACGTCGAGGAAATTGGGAGATTTCAAATTGCAATAACAAAGATAGCGGGTCAATGGTGTCAAGTCGCCAGAACCGGCTATACGGGCGAAGACGGGTTTGAGGTTTTATCCGATGTGAACGACTGCGCCGACATCTGGAACGCACTTTTAACATCCGGGGAGCAGTATGGCGTGAAGCCGATCGGCCTTGGCGCGCGGGATGTGCTGAGGCTGGAGGCGGGACTTCCTTTGTATGGCCACGAGCTTACTGATGAAACCAGTCCGGTTGCCGCTAGATTGATGTGGGTTGTTAAGCCGGCCAAAGGGGATTTTATCGGCAAAGCGGCCATCTTGCAGGCCAAAGAAAACGGTGGCGGGCGCAAACTGGCTGGAATCGAAGCGATCGATCGGTGCATTCCCAGGCACGGCTGCGACGTTACGGTTGACGGGAAAGCAGTCGGAACCATAACCAGCGGCACATTCTCCCCTACGCTTGGCAAAGGAATCGCGATGGCGTATCTGGATGCGGATATGGCCGCCGTTGATATGGCAGTAGAAGTCACGACCGGCGCTCGAACCTGCGCGTGCAGGGTCGTCTCGACGCCGTTTTATAAACGCACGTAGTGCGAAATCAGCATATATCAAAAGAGGGCAGCAATGGATCCGAGCAAATTCAAGTACTCTAAAACGCATGAATGGGTCAACGCGGAGGATGACACAGCGACGATCGGCATAACCGAATATGCGCAATCCGAGCTTGGCGAGATCGTATTTGTCGAGCTTCCCGAAATCGGCATAAGCTTCAGCAAAGGGGATGCGTTTGGGACGATCGAGTCCTACAAGACGGTATCTGACCTGATCACACCGATATCCGGGGAAGTAGTCGAGATCAACGCCGAGCTTGCCGAATCGCCCGAATTCGTCAACGAGAGCCCTTATGAAAAGGGATGGATGATCAAGCTCAAGATGACGAAGCTGGCGGAGCTTGATGAGTTGATGACTGCACAGCAATACGAGAACGCACCGAAGGAGCATTGAATTGCCATACATACCCAACACCGATGATGACCAGCGCAGGATGCTGGAATCCATTGGCGCGTCCGGCATAGAGGAACTCTTCGAGCAGATTCCAGCCGACGTGCGATTGCAGGGCGACCTTGATCTGCCGAGTCCTATGAGCGAGATAGAACTGCGGCGACACTTTGCGAACCTTGCGGATAAGAATGCCTCTACCGACCGTTTCGCGTGCTTTCTCGGCGCGGGGATATATGATCATTACATCCCATCGACGGTCGCGGCGGTGTTGGGCAGGTCGGAGTTTTACACATCATACACACCATATCAGCCGGAGATCAGCCAGGGAACTTTGCAATCCATATTCGAGTTCCAGACCCTGATTTGCCAATTGACGGGGATGGAGGTTGCAAACGCCTCCCTTTATGACGGCGCGACAGGGGTTGCCGAGGCCGCGATTATGGCCTCCAGCGTCACAAAAAGGCAGCAGTGGCTCGTCTCAGAGTGCGTTAATCCGGCCTATCGAGAGACTCTGCGAACCTATGCCTGGGCGACCGGATATGAGTTGACCGAAGCTCCGCGGGATGGAGTTGCGTCGGATTTATCCAAACTGAAGGGGCGTATCGGCGAAGAGACTGCCTGCGTGATAGTGCAAAACCCGAACTTCTTCGGCTCCATAGAGGACCTTGGAGAAATAGAATCGATGGCGCATGAGAAGGGCGCGCTGCTGGTTGTGTCATTTGATCCCATTTCCCTTGGGCTTTTAAAGCCGCCGGGTGAATACAACGCGGATATTGTGGTTGGAGAGGGTCAGTCGCTGGGGTTGCCGATGGCATTTGGCGGGCCGCTGCTGGGTTTGTTCGCATGCAAGCAGCAGTATATGAGACAGATGCCGGGAAGAATTGTCGGAGCGACTACCGATACGGAGGGCAAACCGGGCTATGTTTTGACCCTGCAGACCCGCGAACAGCACATCCGCCGCGAGAAAGCCACCTCCAACATCTGCACCAATCAGGGGCTTTGTGCGCTGGCAGCTACGGTCTATTTGTCTACTCTGGGAAAGACCGGCCTGCGGCAGGTTGCGGAACTGTGTATGCAGAAGGCTCATTATCTGGCGGATCAAATCGATGGCATAGATGGCTGCAAATTGCTTTCCAACAGGCCGTTTTTCAAGGAATTTGCGATCAAATGCCCGGCTCCGGTTTCTGAGATCAACGGCAGGCTGCGCGAGGCCGGATTGATCGGAGGGCTGGATCTTGGCAGATTTTACCCTGAGCTGGCAGACTGCATGCTGCTCTGCGTCACCGAAAAACGAACACGGGATGAGATGGATAGACTGGCGGAGGCGTTGAAACAATGAACGTGGATAAGACGATTTTTGAATATAGCTCGCCGGGCAGAGTCGGCGTCACCCTGCCGGACCTTGATGTGCCGGAGGTCGGAGTCGATACGCTGGTCGGCCCAGAGAACCTGCGCGATGATTTGCCCTTGCCGGAGCTTAGTCAGACCGATGTGATCCGCCATTTCACGCGGCTTTCCCTTGCCAATTACAGCGTGGACCGCGGGTTCTATCCCCTCGGTTCGTGCACTATGAAATATAACCCGAAGATCAACGAGGAGGTCGCCTCGCTGTCCGGGTTTGCCAATATGCACCCATTTCAGGACGATTCCCTTGCCCAGGGCACGCTGGCGGCGATGTATGCCACGCAGGAATATATTAAGGGGATAACCGGTTTCGACGCGGTGACGCTTCAACCGGCAGCGGGAGCGCAGGGAGAATATACCGCGCTGATGGTCTTTAAGCGGCATCACGAAAAGATCGGCCAGGGACATCGTCGGATAGTGATCGTGCCGGATTCATCACACGGGACAAACCCTGCGACGGCCACTAGATGCGGCTATGGAATAGTGAAAATCGAATCCGGACAGGATGGGCGGGTCGACCTTTCTGCACTGGCCGACGCGCTTAACGACGAGGTCGCGGCGGTTATGCTGACCAACCCTAACACCCTTGGGCTTTTTGAATCGGAAATAGCCGAGATATGCGAGTTGGTGCATAAGGCCGGCGCGCTGATTTACTGCGACGGCGCGAATATGAACGCGGTGATGGGCTGGTACAGGCCGGCGGACAGCGGGTTTGACGCTATGCATCTAAACCTGCATAAGACTTTTTCGACTCCGCACGGAGGAGGCGGGCCAGGCTCAGGGCCGGTTGCGGTCAAGGATTTCCTCGCGCCGTATCTGCCGGTTCCCAATGTCGCGCTCAAAGATAAGCTATATTATCTGGATTATGATCGACCTGATTCAATCGGTCGAGTGCATGGGTGTTATGGCAACACGGCTATAGCGCTGCGAGCGTGCGCGTATATTCTGACAATGGGCGCAAAGGGACTCAAAGAGGTCAGCGATAATGCGGTTCTCAACGCCAATTATCTGCTCAGCAGGCTCAACGACGCTTATGAGGTTCCCTTCGATTGTCGCTGTATGCACGAGTTTGTCGCATCCGCTTCCAGGCAAAAGGCGCTTGGGGTTAAGGCGCTGGATATTGCAAAAAGACTGATCGATTTCGGCTATCACCCGCCGACTATTTATTTTCCGCTGATAGTCGCGGAGGCTCTGATGATCGAGCCGACGGAGACGGAGAGCATAGAGACGCTCGACGAGTTCATCGAAGCAATGCTGACCATAGCCCGAGAGTCGCAGACCAACCCGGATGTGCTGCAGTCGGCCCCGCATAATACGCCTGTGCGCAGGCTCGACGAGGCCACCGCGGCAAGAAAGCCGGTGTTGAGATACGTTGACGATTGAGGTCAATTTCAGACAGGGACGTATTTCGGACTGACGCGAGTTCGGCTTTTGGGTCGCTAATCAATCGGAAACGACTTATACATCGGCGTGGATAGCCACCATCTCAACAGCGTGAGGATGCCGCTGATTACGTAGTCGCCGAGCACCAGACCCAAAAAGAACGGCATTGCGCGCTTATACATTTTCAGGCCGCCGGTTCTGAGCATCGCCGATTTTGAGACCGCCGCAATAAGCATCGGCAGCCAGAGCCAGTCGAACATGCGAATCTGCGCGAGCACAAACCCGACCGGATGAAATGGCCACCACGCAACTTTGAGGTTGGCGGAATAAAACGCCACCACCATCCCCGCGCCCCAGATCATCGCTAAAATTTGAGCCGCGCCGGCCTTTGGAGCCGTGCCGTCGAGGGTAGCGCGCAGCACGTTGAAACCTTCTCTGCCCTGATATACTCTCCACCAGTCGCATTTTGCCGTTGCCGCGCCGTATTTATAATAGACATCCAGCGCACACCACAGGCTGGCGAATATGCTTAAAACCGTTGCGATGCCCAGAGTCAGCATAAGCTGTTTGCGGTCGATGCCGCCGGTTTCCGATATTCGCATTGTATCCGCGTAAGTCGGCAGGGCGTGCGCGCGGAAGTCGCCAAATGAAAACCACCTCGTGTAGGCCAGGCCAATGCCTTCAGGGATAGTCTGCCCTGCTCCTAGAAACGTTCGCGGAAACCACGCCACATCGTTGCCGGGGTTCCATACCATTCCCACAGCCGCCCGCACCCATCCGCCGCCGATCATAAACAGCATAAACAGCACGAATAAGACGACAGACACGATCGGACGCATGCCCAGCGCGACGCCAAAAGTCACCAGAATCGCCATAGATATGGTGAGCGCGATCCAATATCCCCTGTCCTTGTCGCCGACAAGAGAGCTTTTTAAGGATCGTCGAGCGGACCACAGC
>JAAYKE010000020.1 GCA_012522575.1 Armatimonadota bacterium
CGGCAAGACCAACTACCAGAAGAGCCGGCACAGGCCGTGCCATTAGCGCTACAAGGATAGCATAAGCTAAAATTAAAAGGGACATTTTCCCTTTGCAAAAAGGGGACATAGTCCCTCTGCTATAACAACTCAGCAATAAGGTGATCTTCGCGCTGGATTCAGGAGGGACACCCACAAAACGAGTGATCTCCGAATCCGCAGGGGATTATACCCGCTTTGAGATAGGGCCGGACTATTCGACCGTATGGTATCTGGCAATCAGACGATAAATGGGCCGAGAAAGATTCCCAGCCCACAATTGCGCATTATACTGTCGATGTCAGATCGTTTCCGTGCCGGGGTCTCCGTGGATCGCCGGAAGCGGATGCGGTCGAACAAGCGCCCCGCCCTGCTCGTAGGAATCGATCGCCGCGAAGATATACTCCATCGTCGCCAGCGCATCTCGACCGGACGCGCGAAGGTGTTCGTAGTGAACCTTGTTGGTCACGTCCTCGATAAACGCATCGATTCTATTCGAGAAGGTGGCATCGAAATTGGTAATGCCGGTGTTGAACGTCTCAGGTTCATCGGGCTTGGCGGCATCCCACATCGTGAGCTTTTCGACACAGTTTTCAATGACAAAAGTGCCCTTGCTGCCCGCAACCTCAACGCTCCACCATCCTCCAAGTCCCCAGGCCGCATCCCCGCGATGGCTCAGCAGGTAGCCCACCGTGTCATCAGCAAAACGGACGTGAATGCTGTTGATGGACAGCAGCAGGTCCCCGGCGTTTTTGCGGTAGCCGGGCTTGCCGACAAATGCCTGGATGTCCTTGATGTCTCCGCAAAAATATCGCATGACGCTGAACGGATGGGTTAGAAACGCCTTCATGTGAGCGTAAGGCTGATTGAAGCGCGGGGAGGGATTGAATCCATAGCCGCCTTCGCCGCCGTTAAAGCCCATCTTAAACAAAAGGTAGATCGTCTCCCCGATCCTGCCATCCTTCAGAGACTGCTTGGCCTTTGAGGCCGGCTCGGTAAAATAGTGATTGAGGTTGCAGCCCAGGTATAGTTTTTTCTCTGCGGCAAAGCGCACCATTTCGCGCGCTTCTATGATATCGTTTGACAGCGGCTTCTCGCACAACACGTGTTTGTTGGCCGCCAGAGCCTCCATCGTAGGCTCGAAGTGCCAGCTTCCGTTTTCATAACCGCCAGTGGTCACATCGACTACGTCGATCTCTTCGTTGGCCAACATGTCTTTGAGTGAATAATAGGCCTTCACGCCATACTTCTCAGCGGCTGCATCGGCCTTTTGCTTGACTATGTCGCATACGGCAACGAGTTCGGACAACGGATTTTTCTTGTGACAATCGGAATGGGTATTGCCAATTCCACCCAGACCGACAACTCCGACTTTCAGAGCCATTACTTTATCCTTTCAAGGCATAAATAAAAAATACAACTAGCGAGCATATAACTTACCTGACTAATGCTCCTCGTTTTCCATGACGCCGACCTGCAGTTGAACGTCTGCGCGCTCCTCAATTCTCTCTACATAACCGTCTCGAATCCACACAATGCGGTCGGAGATGTCGAGCATCTTGAGGTCGTGGGTCGCGGGGATGATAGTTACATTGTTCTCCTTATTGAGCTTCTTGAGCAGGTCGATAATTTCCTTGCCCGTCTTTAGGTCGAGGTTTCCAGTAGGTTCGTCGGCAAGGATAATGCTAGGTGCATTGGCCAACGCCCATGCGCATGCCACGCGCTGCTGCTGTCCGCCGGAAAGCTCCGTGGGCTTGTGGTGGTAGCGATCCCCCAGCCCCACCATATTGAGCAGTTCCATTCCGCGCTCATTACATTCATCCTGAGACAGCCCCGCAAATACCATCGGCAGGGTGACGTTTTCCAGGGCAGTCATAACCGGAATGAGGTTAAAGCTCTGAAATATATAGCCGATTGTGCGACATCTAAGGAAAGCGAGTTCCTGAGCATCGAGCTGAGCCATATCCACGTCATTGATAAACACAGTGCCATCTGTCGGCTTATCAAGACCGCCGACCATATTGAAAAGCGTGGACTTGCCGGATCCGGACGGGCCCATAATGGATATGTATTCGCCCTTGTAGATATCGAGCTGGATTCCCTTCAGGGCGCGCAGCGTCTGGCCGCCCATAGTGAACTCTTTTACGAGGTCCTTTGTGCGAACTACATATTCTTTCTTATCAACTGTTGCCATTTATGAATACCTCTTCACAGTGTAAAGCCGATTATATTTCCGAACGCAGCGCCATCGCCGCAGGCATCCTTGCAGCCTGCATAGCCGGCAGTATTGTAGCCACCAAAGTCAGCACCATTCCGGCCACAACACATACGCCCAACGAACCAAGGACCAGCCACGGATTCATAGTGGCCACCACATCCCAGCCCTTGGTAAATCCGGCGAGCAGAACCATAGAAACAAAGCCCAGCAGCCAGCCCAGCCCCGATGCGCATATTCCGAGGAGGCTGGACTCCAGAACAAGCAGCAAAACAACAAAGCTGTCAAGCGCGCCCAGACACTTCATCGTGCCTATTTCCTTGAATCGTTCAGTAACAGCCATCAACATACTATTGGTGATACCCACCATGCACACCAGCAGGGACATGCCAACCAGCCACCACATTCTGTAGAAACTGTTGATATCCGGGATAAACACATAGTCCCCGCTTACCAAAGGAGTAGCCGCAGCCAGCGCAGGCTCCCTGTTCAGGTTCACTTTTACTTTGCGACCGTCAGCGTTGACGATCATCAAATTGCCAAGGTTAGCCGACTTCGCATCAGGGCCTTTGCCCTCGTCGAGCGCCTCTTTGAGACTGATGGAATAGGACTTCGCCAGCTTATCAATGGCAGCCTGCGGAGCCGTATCAAAGATCGCGTTGCGGCTCACTCGCGCCGTCCAAATCTTTATCCAGCGCGGGTGATCTTTGATCAGATCATTAAGGGAACTGCCCTTGAACGCCTTGCCGCTGCCCGCCAGTTTCTTTGCGATGGCGATCGGGATGTCGGCGCGAACAGCATCTTTGATGGTGATATCCTGATCCAGCGCCGTCGCCAGATATATGGGCTTGATGCCATCGGTTTGCTCTCTGAATATATCTATCAGGTCTGCGCCCTTGAACGTAGGGTATTGCGAGGCCATTTTTTCGGCGACTTTTCTGGGCAGTCCCGCTTTAACCGCCTCTTCGACCCGAATATCTTTTTCGGCGGCCATATCCGCATAAACGGGCAGAACCTTTCGCAGGTTGTTTACATATCTGAACTCCGTCCAAAAGTCCGGGTTCTCGTCGAGCACTTTGGCCAGCAACGTCCCTCTGAAAGCGCCCGGTTTAGGGGGTGGCGGGCCGGAGTCTTCTGACTCTTCTTCATCTTCAATTTCGCGCGGCACAGCCATCACCGCATCGACCAGGTCTTTCGGGATACCCGCGCTTATGGCCTGGGCAGGGGTGATGTCCTTGTTCAGAGCCGTGGCAAGGGTGATGCTATCGGGCTTGCCTGTGCGTTGAAGTTCTTTGAATAGCCTGGCCCACTCGATAGTCTCTCCGTGCACCACAGCCTTTGCGACGATTGCCTTCGGGACTCCCGCCTTGACAGCGTCGCCGATCTTAATATCCTTGCCGCCGAGAATATCCACATACAGCGGCAGGTCCTTTTCGTATTTAGAAAGGGATTGCCATTCTTTTTTGACCCTGGCCAGGTTGCGCACCGCCCGTTTTTCCTGAAGCTGGCCCTGGATTATCTCCGTCAGGCTGAAGTTGTTGCCATCCTTGAGCTGGACTCGTTTGATCACTTCTTCGGGAATACCCGCCTGCACGCCCGCTTCGACAGGGACAGGTTTATACACATCATAGTCCCCAGGGCCGTTGATCTGGCCGTCGAGCCGTATGAATCCGGCATCAACTTTTGGAGCGACCGGCCACTGCATAAGCCATTGCGTAAGCACGGTTGCAAGGAATGCAATGCCCAGAAAGATGCCACCGGCTGTTACCATCGACCGCCAGAATCGAATCCGGAGACTATTCATACTAATTTTGAAAGCGCGTCCCAGCGGTAGCTGGGCCTGTCTTCCCACGGTGGTCTTATTTGCGCTTGTTGTTGACACTCTTCTTGCCTCCCGCAGACATCAGGCCGATAAAGTTTTTTTTAGCCAGGGTTTGCAGAAACATAGTCACCGATGCCTCCGCCTCCCTGCGAGTCAATTTATATTCTCCGGTCACAGATTGGACCACGCCGTCGATTGTGCGCTCGCCGTCGCAAAGCTCCCATACGCGCGATCCAACCTCGTCCAGCGCCAGTTGCCTGTATTCCGGCAGTTCCTTGGCCATTCTAGTGGCCTTCATCAAAGATTTGATAAGTCTGGCAAATTTGTCGTCAGGCATCGGAATCGACAACACCACTTCCTCTTCCCTGCGCTCCCATTTTATCAGCGGATGTCGCACGGGAATAATCGCCAGAGCTTCTTGACGTTCAATCTTGGGCTTTCGACCCGCCAAAGGAATATATCTTTTTATCGTATCGCCAAGCTGTCTCATTATTATAAATTACATATATCAGCAACCCGTTGCGTCCAGTTCGCATATCTTGTGCTTCAGGGCGCAATTATCGAATCGCGTATCTTTTCGGCCACATGCGCATTTGCCGAGTGCGTGACTCTCACGCTGAAGAGTCGATTGGCCTCAGGCTGATGCCACACAAATCCGGTCAGCAGACTCGGAAACGGGTTCAGGGTCAATGAATATGCCAATGCTTTGACCGCAGAGACAATTCCCTTGCGCCGCCCGCTAATTCTAAGCCCCTCGCCTCCCGCTATGGTCTCGGCCTCGACGCTGACCGTATAACCCTTTATATCCGGCATTGCATCCTTGCGATACCACGTCGCCATATCGTCTTTGGCGAGCAATGTGCCGGCCAGTCCCCATCGCTCGACCACAATGGTATGCGCCCCTTTTTTATAGTTGAGCGCCAAATATCCCGACATCAAGGTCTGTTTCTGAATGCCGTATCCCGGCGGTATCGCGAATCCGAGTCCGTAAAGGCCCCATTCGACCCACCCGTCATCGCGATGATCCCTAATCGAATCCAGTATTTCAGACGCTGTTTTGGAGACGTTTTCCTGCCGGGTCGATATTACCTGCGCGATCATCATACGCTCGCACTGCGGGCAGTATACCAGTTTGCCCTGTCCCAGTCGATCCGATCTCCAAAGGAACCGCACCGAATATGGGTCTGCTTTATCGACCTTTATATCCTTATCGAATTTGAGCTTTTTCTTGCGAGCGGATTTCTCTATGTTCGCCAAAAACTCTTTGGCCTTCGCCTCCAGATCCGGTCCCTTGCCGGATATTTTTTCCCATTTTACTTCCAGCGCCGATGCGATAGGGCTGTCTACTCTGAAATAGCCTTTTCTCGTATCGCCATTAACTCCGACCAGACTCCAGTCAGTCGGTGCATCGACCACAATTCCTTGCCAGCCCACAGGGGCGGTATTTAACGCCATAATATATAAGTCGCCACCTTATAAGCCGCGACCACCTATTCCATTAGAACGGCAGATAGTTGACGGATTTGGTTATCAAAGCGACCGCAATGCCGGTCATAGCGGTCAAGCCGGTGCCGCATCCGAACCCGGCGGCAAGCACCGGAGCATACTGCCCCCATCGCACATCGCCGAATCTCTTGCGGAAATAGAACCTGCCAAGACAAGCTCCGGTAAACAAAGGAACCGTGTTCATCGGCGCGCCCTGAATGCCGCCCATAAATCCATAGAAGAAGAGTATCGGAACCTTGAACAGGCTAGATATGCCAAACAATACGAGCGTCCCTACCCCGGAGCCAACAATCACGCTTGGTCTCAACGCCCTGAACAACCAGTTATCCGCAAGGCTCTGAGTATTGGCAGTCCACCAGATCGAACCCATAGTAGCGTTGATCGGCCACATTCTCTGAACGAACGGATACTGAGCAGACGGGATCGGGCTTGTCTTCCAGAAGAAGCTCCAGAACATAAAGCTAGCGGGAAGAACGATAATCAGCTTCAGGACCTCGGCTTTGATGATATTGTTGAATTTCACGCCGACAAGCTCCAGTTCACGGAAGAACTGCGCCTGGCCGCCGAGATCGTGCATCGGCATCGGCACGAACCAGATATCCGCGCCCTTGTATCCGCTCTTGATGATCGTCGCTTCCTTAAGATATGGAAAGCCGACTCCCTGACCGGTCAGACCGATCAAACGGCCTGATACATAGGATATTACCGGAGTATAGATGAGTCCGTAGAAGCAGAATATCCACCAAGGGAAGCTGGGAACCAGGAAGTGGGCAACAACAATCTGCGCCAGGGTAGCCGCTCCCCATACAGCCAGAGACCACTTTATAGCCCAATCCCCTCGATTGACAGCTACGGTGCGGTTCATAGTGGGCCTGTTTGATTCCCGTCGAACTTTAAGCAGGCTGAAAATGACGCTTCCAAGACCTATAACACCGATTCCAAGCGCGGTTCCAATACCGACGCTCATCCAGAAGTCGATCGAAGTCGACAACTGTGTCTGCGGATACGGCGTTCCGTAGGTCCAGTCAGGGAACATGCCCAAGTGGTAAAGTATCGGGTTAAGCCCGATCTGACAGGTGATCGAACTGATGAACTGCCCAAGAACGATAGGGAACGGGATGACGAAGCCGATTATAACGGATGTAATATCGCCGGACAGAGCCGACCACGCCGCAGGCAGAAGGCGTTCCGTGTTGGCGGTAAAGTCTATAAATGGAATAGGTATCAGCGTCACAGGTTTGGGGAATATGACGCCCGTTACCACCGGTATGAATAGATATATCATACCAAACAGCAGACCGATCACAGTCCCGGTGGAAAACACCTGCCATCGCCAGGATTCTTCCTTGGTTCCCGCCTCGGCAAGAGCCGTAGCGCCTGCCGCAGCGATGGGAGCCATAGGGAACGGCAGCTTTTCGACGTCGGATGTGATCTTAAAGACGCAGAAACCGCCGCCAATGGAGATCATTCTACTGGTGATTTCATAAAACACCATCAGCAGAATCGGGATGACCCACGCATGTGTCAGGAATGTCCTCTGCGCCAGTGAAGGGTCATTGGCGTGAGGCGCAACCCACGTGGGGATCAGTTTGGCCAGCTCTCCGATCTGCGGACATTGAACCAGATACTGGTTCCAGATCATACCCGCGACGCCGCCTGCTCCACCTACAACGCCGCCGGCGATATAGATGAGCATGTACAGTTCCTGCCGTTTGAGTGGCTGGAAGGAACGCCGAGCAAGCTCGGCAAACAGGACAACCGTAACCCACGACGCTGCAGTCCCCAATCCCTGTCCGGCAACCAATCCCAAATACATGGCTCCCGGCATCATGATCAGGCCGACAAACAACGCGCCGATCACTGTCCGGATCGTAAACCCGTCTTCAAATTCCTGATGCTTTACGTCGTCCCCGGAGACTTCCTCCAGAGCTTCACGCGCTCGTTTGATATCGTTGATTTCAGCCAATGAACTCGCCTCTTAAGAGTTGTCGGTGTTTTTCGCCTACGCCGGCGCGGCTTCGCCACTCGCTGACGGATGAGCCGTATCAGTAGTAGCTGTGAGATATTTTTCTCGCTCGTCGGCGCGCATTGTCCTCCAGATGAGGAACTGTTTGCGCAGCGTATTAAGGAAGCGTCTGTTAACGCGCTTCCAGTTTGATATGTCTCCGCTCTCTCGTGTGATCAGCAGATTGACCTCGAATACGTCCTCCATCGCGGTAGGCTCCGTACTGAGGGTGACCAACTGGCTGACTCCAAGGTCGAACGGGGCAAGCCACGCCTTACACGAAATGGTATGCGCAGTGCCAAATTCATTGCTCGCTTCGCCGGCTTTCACGTCCTGAGTGACAAAGTCTCCTATGGAATACTCCTCATAAGCTCCGAACCACTCCTGCAGGAATCCGTTGACGCCCTTTGCCTGCGCTCCTGTAACCGCAAAGGGCAGCGTGATTCTCCAGTTGTCCCCATCCGGCTCAGGAACCTTCCAGGAGCGATCGATAGCCGGAGTAGCGACCTCGGAGGCCTTTCTTGCAGGATACATCGTGCTGAGCAGAACGACCGCAACAACCACCAAAGTCGAGCTTACCGCCGACATAGAAGAGAAGTTGAGATACAACCCCGGCAGCCAGCCCGTTGCGCTTAGCACCTTGCTGACCGTCTGGCCAATTACATAACCGGCAACTGCGCCGAGGTTCGCATATACCATTGATTCGGCAATGAACAGAATCGCGATATGGTTAGGAGCCAGGCCGATAGCGCTGAAGATGCCGATCTCCCGAACGCGCTCGAATACCGATCCGAGCATGGTGTTGAGAACGATCAACGCCGCGATCAGCACAGGGATAAAGACGTTACTGAATCCCTTTGAGGCACTTGAGCCGATTGAGCTGTAGCGATAGATCGAGCTTCCCACTCCCGCGTAGAGGTTCAATCCCAGCCTGGGCATCAACGAATCGAGTTGATCCTGCACTTCCTCGGCTGTCGCATATTTTATGGCGATAGACTTCAGCTCGCCGCCGATTCCCATCAGCGTTTCGTATGGCACGATGAAGCAGTTGGCTGGCTCGTGGTGCACGTATTCTCTAAACCCTGCCTCGCCTCCGGATTGCTGGCCTCCCTGTTTGCTCATCAAAATGAAGTCAACAGGGGTCGTCGGCTCGTTATCGAGGTCCTTTATCTTTTTGAAGACGTCATTTTTGACGATGGCGATAACGGTATACTGCGCGCCGCCAAACATAACCTTGACCTTGCCGACATCGGAAGCGGTAATCGACAGTTTTTCGGCCATCGTATCCGGTATGATCATACTGAACGGATCGACCGGCCCATCAACTCGCTTGCCGTTTTTGTATCCGAACCAGTCCCCTGCCAGAAACGCTCTCTTATTGGAGGTTTCGAGGTCCATAATCTCGGCCTCGTCCGGTAACATTCCGACCGCAGCGCGAGCATCATAGCTGAACTTACCCTTGCGCACGGTGAGGAACGACTGCTCCCCGAGGGTAGTGCCAAAGAACCAGGCCCTTGGCGCGACGGGATAAACCTTGCCTCGCTTGCCCTCGTTGCCGAACTCATCTTTGAGCAATCTGTAGGCGATCTCCTGCTGAGATTCCCACATCGCTCCTCGGATCATAATGCCGTCGTAGATATGCGTGTCGGCGTCCTTGCGGGCAGGGACCTTGTTGAACCTGAGCGTCGAAACAATCGAAGTAAACGAAAGCACGGTAAACGTGAGCAGCACCAACGTGATGCATGTGAGCACCGTTCTTGCTTTTCGCCGCCTCATGTTCGAGATACCCAGCGAGAATGCAGCAGCGGCCACGCTCATTCGACCAATGTCGGCCTTGTGAACTCCGCTGACAGAGCGATTGAACTGCTTAAGCTGCTCCTCGAATTTGCTGGTTACAATAAATATGACCAGAATGCTGAGAGCAAGCATGATGAATGCGATCAGGATGATAAAGGAGTTGCCAAGCAGCCTGAACGCCGGGTGCACGAGGTAGAACACCAGGAAGATGAACGCAAATATAAGGAAGAACGCAAGAATCTGCTTATACAAATCCGGGAACGCAAAGAACAAGCGCTCGATAAAGAATGCAAACGGCAGAATCAGGAACAGATAGAAGATGACTCCGTTTACAACGTCCTGAGCGGTGCTGAATATCCCCGGATAGGCTCTGGCTTCGTATCCCCATGAAGCGCGGCAGTAGGAGTCAAAGACGCTGTAGTTTAAGCTGCCTTTAGCTGCGTCGGCTCTATTGAGCAGTTTTTTGGCCTGACCGTGGAGTTCGCTAAGTCCCTCATTGATAATGCCCTTATCCTCGAGACCCGACAGTCTATACTCGTCGATATTCCACATGTCATTGGCGACTTTGTATGCTGTTTCATTGAGCGTGCCGCCATCGCTGACGTCATAGCCTATGCCCTCAGGGGCCGGCATCGGCTGCACGAAAAGCTGCTTCGTCCCTTCGGGGAGCGGCTTGGTGAGCTGAATTGCGCCATGCAGCAGCGACGGGTCGTTGTAGGCAAGTTTGAACTGGCAGTAGTTAGCGCCCTGGCACTTCTCGTCCGTAAAGACACCCTGCACGAATACCTGCAGCGGGTCGCTCACAGATACGAAGCGGGCGGCAGTGGCCTCAAACGGATCCATTGCGCCGGTCTTGATCCAGACGGACTCCGACTTAGGCATCTGAGTCAGAATCGGCCCGCCATCCGGCAGCGAATTCTCCTGGCCGGGTTTCATATAGTTGACGCCGGTACATTTCTTGTTGTCGTAGACGCCCTTTACGCGCGACCGCACAGGATTGGCCCCGACGTCGGCTTTATTGGCTACCGTGACGATATTGGCCGGCAGTATCTTGTCATCTGAGGTCTTAACGTAAACCTTTGTTACATCCGGAACCAGCTTGACCGGAAGAGCATCCCCCGGCTTCCAGTCCCTGTGGAGCTTTTTGGTGGTATCTCGCACATATTTGCTGTCAGGGAAGTCCGCCGGCACGCAGATATCAGCGCTGCCCAGGCTCCTTGCCAGATTCTCATTGAGCGAAGTCAGGTAGTAATCCCTGCCCTTGCACTCCTCATCCAGATATAGTCCCTTGGCAGTGACATACCATGGCTTGTCAATTGTCAGTATCTTAAACGGCTTGGCCGGCATTATGAGGAACGGCTCTGCGCCCTCCGTGCCCTGACGGATATTGACAAATACATAATCCAGCGAGACCGGCACGGGGTGTGGGTCTGGAGTGGACCTGGTCGGCTCATATATATTTCGATCAATGCTGACAATGCCAGCCAACTGCAGAGCGGAATCGGCCCCGGTGAGGTCCCTCAAATAGAAGTTCTTCGACCTATCCTCTCCGTAAGCTGTGCCCTTCTTGACCGCCTTATGTATGCCGGATATCTCAAACTGCCAGGCAGGAGTAGTCGGCAAAGCCCTCACATAGGAGTCGGTTATCGTTGTGGGAATAACTTCGTTATCAAGGGTGGAGTTCAGCAGCAAAAGCCTGTTTGCAGCCGGCCCCGCACTCATAATCATCTTGAGTCGAATGCGCTTTGTATCGGTAGACTGCGCGGCTTTTTGTCCGCTTTTGACCGTATCTTCGGTAAAGATATCGGCCATATCCTCAACGTGCGGGTTCTGCGGTTCCGGCACGGCAACTGCGACGCCGAACTGCTTGGGAGCGGCGTTGGTGTCCCCTTCATATATACTCATCCCGCCCAGCGCCCTCAGTGACTGCGGGTCGATGAGGTCATATATCGAAGTCGCCTTGCAGTGGAAGACGATAATGGGCATATCCTTGAAGCCGGTCGTGATGGGGAAGCTGGTGGGATAGAACTCACCGTAAGAACCCTGATCCGGCGCGCAGATAATATCCCCGTTGACCGGGTCGAGCTTATATGCGCCGATGGATGTCGGCTTTTGGAAGCCATACGCCGTCAGAGGAGCAACGCCCGATATTTCGAAGTAGCCCTGATCCCTGGAAGGGTTGCGGGAGTCAAATACCGGCGTAGTCTTGTCGATAATGTTGGCGCGAACTCCCATAAACGATTTATGCGGGCTGCGCACTACCGCCAGGCAGTCCCCTACTCTGAGGTTGGGCACAAAGCTCTTGCGAGGGTCATATTGGACAACGTTGCCGCTGAGCCTCGCAAATCCGCCCTGAAGTCCCATTCTGGTAAACCTCGACGGATCCTGCGAACCGAACTTTGTAATGGGTTTATGCAGAACGTAGACCGTCTTCGTCCCCGTAGGCAAAGACTCGGTCAGCCTGATTGAACCGTCGGCCTTCGCCGCAAGCTGCTTTTCGTCCCTGGGCTTGTAATAAGTTTTACCCTTGGCGTTCTTACTGACAAATACGCCGCGCACATAGCCCAAAGTCAGCGGATCCGATACGCGGATGCTCTTTGAATCTATAACGCTGGCGGTCATAATCTCTTCGTCGAGGGTGAGGTTGGAATCGTGGAACCACTGATCGATGAGACAGCCCAGCAGCGTCACCTGCTTATTGAGGTTTTCGATATTGACCTTGTCGCGCGTATCGAACGGCGTGTCGGTCATCTGGCGACCGTCGTCAATCGATACGAACGAAACGCCCTTGCCACCCGCAAGCGTGACAACCTCGCTGTCGAGTGCAAATTTACCGGGAATAAAGTTACGCCAGTTTTTGCCGGATATGGGGTTGACGCCATCAGCAAATCTTGAGGCTTTGTCGTCGAAAAAGCCCAGAGCAGCGGCTATTCTCTCGGAATTCTCACGGCTGCGTCCCGCAATGTCGGAGAACTTGCCCTGGATATCCTCTCGATAGTCGTAGAAATATCCCTTGTAGAATAACCCAACTCCCTGAGTCTGGCTGCTGAGGTCAAGGCCACTCCACAGATAGTAATCCCTGGGCTGGTTGACCGGGGCATAGCCCTTTGCCAGCCTGGCGTATATCCCGCCAGTGCCGCATAGCGACAGAACCAATAACAGCACGGGCAGACCAACGATCCACGGCTTTTCCTCGCGCGCCAGTTGCACTCTGCGCCATGTCCTGCCCACGAACCAAAGCAGAATCAGCAGAACCAGAATTGAAACAGCAGGGGCTGTCCAGGTTTTTCCGCTGGCCGGGAATGTTTTTGCAAGCCAGATGCTCAGACCGCTCGGCGCGACATAGGAATCGATATGGCCTTCCATGTACGACCGCATACCTGCCAGTCCCTGATAGTGCCCGCTGGTGGCTATAAACATAACCGATCGCTTCGGCGCAAATCTGGGGTCTTTGTAGAGTCGTGCAAGTTCGAGCAGTCCCGATACTCCGCACGTCGCCTCGGCGCTTGGAGCGAGAGACGGAACCACAGAGGTCCCATCGTATGAAGCATGCAGAACAATCCACTGCTTTTTGAGCTTGGGGTCGGAGCCTTCGATCTCACCTATGATGTTTCTTGCTTCAACTTTTTCCCAAGGCATCTTGCAGAATACCCGCGCTTCAAGCTGCGGTCGCTTGGAGGCATCGATATCCTTATATTTGGCATCAAACTCAGAGAGCATCGCCCTGATCCGGGCTGCGTGATCTTTCGAAATCCAGAACCTCGGCATCGACACCGGTATGGCGCTGAACTTGGCTTCCGCCTCGCCTCGCATGGTGGAATCCGGTTCGACAAACAGCAGCACCTTAGCGCCGAGTCGCGGCGCATTCAGCCACTCTGTGCCGGAATTGAAATCGACCAGTGCTGCGCTGCCTGCGACAACCTTGGAGTCAAAGTCCGGCAGCCGTCCGCTCTTGCCATCGATAATATGCACCGAAAGGCCCTCCGGAGGCAGATGGCTGGTGCGGACGAGGTTCGGCCACAGCGCATAAATCGGAATCTCGCGGCCATTGATGACGATTTTGGATCCCTGGTCAATCGGGACAGTAACCTTAAACTTTTCGGCCTTAACATTGGAAAGCCCAATGCTGCGGAACTGCTTCTCCACATGGTCGGCCGCCTGCTCGCATCCGGGATAGCCCACCACGCGAGACGGATAAGCCGACAATGTGGTTACATCATCCGCAATGCGTCCTGAATCGATGGATGCGGCGATTTCTCTGTAGCGGTCCTTGACTGCAGCGGCGCAATCCGGAGTCGGCTCCGCCGGTTTGACTACTGTCTTTGCGGCTCTGACAACTTCCTGTTTGCCTTGTCCGGGCAGATAGTTCCAAAAACATAATACAAGAAAAGTCAGAACGATTATCGCAAGGATTAATATATTGGAGGTTCTATATTTACTGATCGCCATTCTCCTTCCCCTAGGTGAAATGGAAAAGGATTCCATCCGATGTGACGCGCCCTACAATCAACGCAAAACATACGGGAATCTTGAGACGCCTTCAAAATTCGAATTGCCCGAAGTGGAGTAACCGACGATAGGCAATCGCGTTGATGCATTATAGCACAGCCATATCCAGAGACGCAACAACCCTTATCACAGTATTTTTCGATGATTTTTTATAGGTGACTCCCGTACAAATCGGTGCGGATGCACGCACCCGCGCATTTCATTTCAGGGCAAAGCCCCCGGCGAATAATCCGCCGGGGGTCTGGTTGTATGTTGAAAGCCCTTTTGAGACTTATTTGTCTCTGGATACAGCCTTGCCGGACTCCTCGATGACCGCCTGGGCAGCCGCGAGTCGAGCGACAGGGGTGCGTTTGGGCGAACAGGAAACATAGTTCAAGCCGAGCTTGTGGCAGAACTTAACTGAATCCGGATCCCCGCCGTGCTCGCCGCAGATACCGAGCTTGATCTTCGGGTTGACCTTGCGAGCATCCGCAACGCACATCTCCATCAGTTTGCCGACGCCCTTGATGTCGATTGTCTCAGTCAGGTCGGTCTTGAATATCTGCTTGTCGATATAGACCGGCAGGAATCTGCCAGCGTCGTCACGAGAGATACCATAACCCATCTGAGTCAGGTCGTTTGTGCCGAAGCTGAAGAACTCCGCCTCAGGCGCGATCTCGTCGGATGTGATGGCGGCACGTGGAATCTCGATCATTGTGCCGATCATATAGTCGACCTCGACGCCCTCGTCCTTCATCGTCTGCTCCGCGATCGGAATAAGCTGATCTTTCAGATAGGTCAGCTCGTTGACGGTGGCGATCAGCGGGATCATGATCTCAGGATGCACTTCCAGGCCGGCTTTCTTAAGCTCGCATGCGGCTCCGATGATCGCTCCGACCTGCATATTTACGATGCCGGGGAAGTAGATCGAGAGTCGGCACCCGCGCAGACCCAGCATCGGGTTGGCCTCGTGCATATCCAGCACCTTTGCCAGCAACTCCTCTTTTTCCTTGAGAGCCGAAGAGTTCGGGTCCTTGCATCGCAGCTCGGTGACTTCGACGAGAAGCTCGTTTGCCGGCGGCAGGAACTCGTGCAGCGGCGGGTCGATCAGCCTGACTGTGACCGGCTTGCCCTTCATCGCCTTGAAGATGCCGACAAAGTCTTTGCGCTGCTCGATAAGCAGTTTAGCCAGCGCGGCATCACGAATTTCTTCGTTGTCCGCCAGGATCATATCACGAACGTAAGGCACGCGATCCGAACCGAGGAACATATGCTCCGTGCGGCAGAGTCCGATGCCTTCCGCGCCGAGGCTAAGCGCCAACTCAGCATGCTCAGGAGTATCGGCGTTTGCTCGAACGCCCAGCTTGCGGTACTCATCCGCCCAGCCCATAAACGTGCCGAAGTCTCCGGTCACGGAAGCAGGCTCGGTCTCAAGCTCGGCGTCATAGACGAGTCCGAGAGTGCCGTCTATAGTGATGACATCACCCTCTTTGATGGTGACGCCTTTGGTAGAAAATGAGCGCGAACCCATATCGATTTTCAGCGCACTGCATCCGCAAACCGTCGGGATACCATACTGGCGAGCGATAAGAGCCGCATGGCTGGTCCGTCCGCCGAGTTGGGTAAGAACGCCCTTGGACGCCAGCATCCCGCCGAGATCGTCAGGGTTGGTCTCTTTTCTGACCAGAATCACGTTCTTTCCGGCAGCCGCCATCTCTACAGCAGTCTTGGAATCGAGCGCAACGTGTCCGGAGGCTCCGCCAGGGCCTGCATTCAGACCTTTGGCGATTTCCTTTGCGCCTTTGGTGCTCTTGATTCGAGGATTAAGAAGCTGGTCCAACGCTTCCGGCGGGACGCGGGTCAGGGCTTCCGCCTTTGTGATAAGGCCTTCGTTGACCATATCGACAGCGATCTTTACCGCCGCTACGCCGGTGCGCTTGCCTGCTCGACACTGGAGAATGAACAGGCGGCCTTTCTCAATGGTGAACTCGATGTCCTGCATATCGCGATAGTGGTCTTCAAGGCTCTGTGCGATACGTGCGAACTCATCATAAACAGCCGGGAACTCTTCTTTCAGGTGGCTGATTTCTTCCGGAGTCCGTACGCCGGCGACCACGTCCTCGCCCTGTGCGTTCTTCAAAAACTCGCCGAACAGATGATGCTCGCCAGTGGCAGCGTTGCGGGTGAACGCCACGCCGGTTCCGCAGTCATCTCCCATATTGCCGAACACCATAGTCTGGATGTTTACCGCAGTGCCGAGGTCGTGGGAGATCTTCTCGCGATTTCGGTAGATGACGGCGCGCTCATTGTTCCAGCTCTTGAATACCGCGATAGTAGCCAGCTTGAGCTGCTCCATCGGGTCGACTGGGAAGTCTGAGCCGGCGATTTTCTTGAAGTATTCCTTATACTGCCCGACAAGCTCTTTGAGGCCGGCAGCGTCCACATCCGTGTCGGAGGCAGCGCCTTTCTTGGCCTTGAGTTCGTCGAAGATGTGCTCGAAGTTGTGCTTGGCCAGTTCTGGATAATCATCGGAGAGAACGATGTCCGAGAACATCATCAAAAATCGGCGATATGCATCGTATGCGAATCTTTCATTGCCGGTTCCCTTGATGATGCTCTGAAGCGTATCATCGTTAAGCCCAAGGTTAAGGACAGTGTCCATCATACCGGGCATGGAGAACTTCGCGCCGGAGCGGACAGAGAGGAGAAGCGGATTTGCTACATCTCCGAGTTTCTTGCCCATATCTTTTTCGACATCGGCCAGTGCGGAGAGGACTTCTTCCCAAAGTCCGTCCGGGAGCTTGCCGAGCTTACTATACTCATTGCAGGCCTCGGTGGTGATGGTGAAACCTGGGGGGACATTCAGGCCGATGTTGGTCATCTCGGCCAGATTGGCGCCTTTGCCGCCAAGCAGGTCCCTCATCGTCGCGTTGCCCTCTCGGAAGAGGTAGACGCGCTTCGTGTTTGTCATGTAAGTTGATCCTCCTGTTATATTACCGATAACACCGTCGTTTACAAGAAAGGTTGAGTGTCCGCCACATTCTTACGACGACGATTATGTACCAAATTTGCATCTTAGTCATAGCCGCCCGGAAATCCTTCCTTACCTGGATATATGACGAAGATTTAATGCATGGGACAGCAATGGGTTGCCAATGACGCTTGAATCGGAATTCCGACAAGCTAATGACGGGGCACTTCCACCTCAGAGAGCGTGGATTCTATGACTCGGTCCGCTGTCAGAGCTTCTATCTCGGCTTCCGGACGCAGCAAAAGCCTGTGTCGCAGCACCGGGGCAGCAAATCCTTTCACATCGTCCGGAATGACAAAATTGCGACCCTGCATCGCCGCCGAGGCTTTTGCGGCTCCAAGCAGCCATATCGACGCCCTTGGGCTGGCTCCCAGAATAAGGGCCGGATTCTCCCGCGTGCGCCTGACCAGCCCGGCTATGTAGTCGATGATAGACCTCTCCGCCGCAACCGACATCACCGCGCGACGCATCCGGGTCAGTTGATTCTCATCGACAACAGTCTCTATCCCGACATCGTCCAGACGAATGGAGTTGAAACCCGCATTATATCGAGCCAGCATGCCCGTCTCCGTATCCAGAGAAGGATATGGGACAATCGTCTTGAACATAAATCGATCGAGTTCAGCTTCCGGCAGCGGATAGGTTCCCTCATACTCAATCGGGTTCTGCGTTGCGATGACTGTGAATGCGGGGCTGAGCGCGTGCGTCTCGCCGTCTATCGTGACCCTGCGCTCCTGCATGGCTTCAAGCAGCGCCGCCTGGGTCTTGGGAGGGGTGCGATTTATCTCGTCGGCCAGCAAAACGCCTGTAAATACAGGCCCTTTGCGCAGGCTGAACTTGCCGCAAGAAGGATCAAAGACGTTGGTTCCGATCACATCTGACGGCATCAGGTCCGGGGTAAACTGTATCCTGCTGAAGTCTGCCGATATGGTCAATGCGATGCAGCGGGCGATGAGAGTCTTTGCCACTCCGGGCACGCCTTCGAGCAGCACATGGCCTTCGCAGAGCAGCGCCGCCAGAATCTGGTCGATCACATCCTCCTGTCCGACCACGGCTTTTGCGACTTCGGCCTTAATCTTATCTGCGATCTCAGGAACTGCGGTAACGTCGAGATTGGGCAAAGGGCGCTCCTTGGTAAATTGCCTGTGTGGCCGGGACAGAGACCGGCCACTACGTTTTTTTGAACTGGCCGGGACAGAGACCGGCCACTACGGTTTATTTAACTGGCCGGGATAGACAACCGGCCACGGAATTTCGTTATGTCCTCAGCCTTTGACTCCCGATATGACGACCCCCTGAATAAAATACTTCTGGCCGCAGAAGAAGAGTATAAGCAGCGGCATCATGACCACAGCCGACGCAGCCATAAGGTAGTTCCAGTCGGTGGCGTATTGTCCCTGGAATGCATACAAGCCGAGTGCGAGCGTGCGCTTGGCCGGGCTTGACAGATAGATCAACGGCCCAAGGAAGTCGTTCCAGTTGTTCATAAACGAGAAAATCGCCAGAGTAGCCAGGGCGGGCTTGATCTGCGGCAGCAGAACCTTATAGAACACCTGCATGGTGCTCGCGCCGTCGATTCGCGCGGCCTCGTCCATCTCGTGCGGAACCGTCATATAATACTGCCGCAACAGGAAAATAAAGAACGCTGAGCCGAAGAAACTTGGCAGAGTCAACGGTACAAAAGTATCGTAGAAGCCCAGAGTCGACCAAATCTTAAAGACCGGAATCATCGTAACCTGCGCCGGCAGCATCATTGTGGCAAGCAGGGTCACGAACAACACGTTTCTGCCGGGGAATCGCATGCGAGCGAACCCGAAAGCCACAAGTGCGCACGACAGCATCTGTCCAAACATAGAGATCGCTGTGATGAGACAGGTATTGAACGTGTACTGCGCGAACGGCAGCTTGGAGAACGCCTTCGCGTAGTTGCTCCACAGCCACGGCTTCGGCCATATCTGGATGGGGTCCGCAAACACATTCGCTGGATCCTTGAATGAGGTCCCCAGCATCCATAAGAAAGGAATGAGTGAGATCATCGACCCGACTATCAGGGTCGTGTATGCTATGGCACGCCACGTTTTCTTTTGAGCGGCCCCGGGCCTTGCCTTTTTCTTGACTGCAACAGTGCTCATCGCTTCAACTCCGCTTCATAATAGACCCACCTGCGCGAGCTTGTCATAACCAACAGCGTGAGCGCAAGGATGATGGCGAACAATATCCACGCCAGCGCGCAGGCATAACCCATCTGCAGGTATTTGAACGCCTTCTGATATAGATATAGAACATAGAATAATGATGCGTTTGCCGGGCCGCCCTGCGTCATAATGAACGAACTGGTGAAGACCTGGAAGCTGCCTATGATTCCCATAATGAGGTTAAAGAACAACGTCGGGGATATCATCGGTAGGGTAACGTTGCGAAACTTCTGCCAGCTTCCCGCGCCATCTATCTCCGCGGCCTCGTATAGCTGAGTAGGCACTCCCTGCAAACCGGCCAGATAGATGATCATCCCTCCGCCGACGCCCCATAAGCTCATAATAATAAAGGAATTGAGCACCCAATCCGGGCTGGTGAGCCAGGGTATCGGCTCGATGTGAAACAGTTTTCCTAATATAGCATTGAAGATGCCGCTGGACTGCGGGCGCAAAACCATCTGCCACACCATAGCGACAGCCGCTCCGGGCAGAATAGCGGGGATATAGAAAATCGACCTGAACCACTGCATCCCCTTGACGTTGAGGTTGAGCAGCATAGCCAGAGCCAACGAGCAGACCAGACCAAGCGGAACCGAGAATCCCGCGTAGATCGCAGTGACCTTCAGAGACTGCCGAAACCTGTCATCGTCGAACATTATGGTCGAGTAGTTGGCAAATCCGACAAACTTGGCGGGATTGATCATATCCCATTTGGTGAGGCTCATAAAAAACGAGAACAACACAGCTCCGAGGGTGAGGAATATGAAACCAAACAACCACGGAGCTATGCACAGATAGCCTTCTATCGCCTCTTTGCGCTGGAGTCTTGATGTGTGTGTTTTTGCCATATCTATTCCCTGTGCCTCAGCAACTGATCGACTTTTGGCTTGACCTTTTCCATCCCTTCCCTGGCGGATTCGCGACCAAGACGCACCAGATCAAGCTCGCTTTGGATGATCTGAGTCATCTCCGGCGCACACGAAACCGCGGGCACCGACTTGCCAAATGGGATCATATATAAAAACGCCTGCCGGTTTTTGGGATCGGCGTCGAGATGCAGATATGCGCCGGACTCCGCGACCGACCGTCGGCTGGGAATGATCTGCGAGCGCATCGCCGCCGCACGCTGATATTCCTTGCCCGTCATCCATTTTACCAACTCCCACGCCTCTTCCTTATGTTGCGATCTCTTCAGCACAGCATAGGCCGCGCCGCAGATAATCGATACACGGGTTTCAGGCCCTTTAGGAATGGGTGCGACATCATATTTGAACGTGGTGATCTCATTTTTATAAATTAGCTCAGCAGCCCAACTGCCGGAAATGGTCATCCCTATCCTGCCTGAAGTAAAGAGCTTGCTGGTTCCCTGGTTGGCGGCCTCCTCGGCGGTAGGGGAGACATGGTATTTATTTATCAGGTCGGCCATAAACTGCAGGCCTTCATAGGCGGCGGGCTGATCGAGGGTGCACTGCACATCCCCGGTATCGGGATCCGGGCCGATTATAGTGCCGCCATTGGCATAAACATAGTCCTGCCACCACATATCAAGCGTGGTCCCCCATTGGTCGATCTGACCGTCTCCATTGGTATCCAAAGTCAGTTTTTTGGCGACTTCGAGATACTTATCCCAGTCCCAGGTCTCATCGGGGTATGGCAGCTTATACTTATCGAACATATCCTTGTTATAATACATCGCGTAGATATCGATGTCGGTTGGAATCTCAAGGATTTTCCCCTCCCATACTCCCCAGCCTTCGATTGATTCCGGGTAGAAGTCGTCGAGGTCGTAGTTATCGCGTTCGATGTATTTATCGAGCGGTTCGAGCAGACCTTTGGCGGCGATAGGGGGGAACCATTCGGAGCTTATGCGCGTGACATCCGGTGGCCGCCCGCCAGCTGACGATATCATCAGCTTGTCGAGCATCCTGGCCCAGGGAGTGATTTCCACCTCGACTCGTATGTGAGGATTGCGTTTTTCGAACTCCTTGATGAGAGCGCGAAGGCTCTGTTCCTCAACGTCGTTTCCCCAGGACGTGAAACGAATGGTGGTTACGCCGGGTTTTTTATTCCCACAGCCGGCAGCAAGCACGGTGACTGCGATCAACGCCACAATGCCGATTATTATTATTCGCGATTTCATATTCCTCCAAGAGACCATAATCACTGCGCACCCGCTGTCCGAGACGGAGATCGGACACTATATGAAATAACCAACCCGCGCAATCCCACGCGCTACGCCAGATTCTTCAATCGACGGGTTTTTGCGCCCTCCGGCAACTCCAGGGTCACGGCGTAGGGCATGTATTTCTCAATGCCTCGCACGCGCGCCAGTTTCTCGTAATATTCAACATAGGGAAATGACACCACCTCGCCGCGAAACAGAGCATGCTTTGACGCCATTTCTTTCCACAACGCAATATCGTCGGCGGTGACTTCCAGGTATATATCGGGCTTGTAACCTTCTTTATCCTCCCAGTTCTCCGCGAAGTAGAGCGCAGGGCAATAGTGAGGATCCTTGCCGGTTTTTATGGTGGCAAGCCCGGCATAAAACATCGCATCCGGCACGTTGAGATTGCAATTAACGTGATCTTTGTGGATGCTCTTAAAATGATGAGTGATGATTGCGCCGGGTTTGCAGTCGCGGATGACGTCGGCTATGGCATACTTGACCTCATCAGACACCGGCAACTCCGCATCGCACCACGGCAGCACATAGCACTGCGCGCCTATCACGTCGGCGGCGGCTTGCACCTCTAGCCGGCGCTGCTCCGTGTATTCGTCAATCGGCATTTTAGGGTTGCCCTTTTCACCCAGGGTGAGGTGGCACATTGCGACCTTTTTGCCGCAATTTACTTCGTGGGCAAGAGCAATTCCGGAGGCAATTTCCGCATCTCCAGCGTGCGCTCCGATAGAAAGTATATCAACCTTTGTCATCAAATTCTCTTTTAATATTCGACCAGCGCACAGGTTAGCTCGCCGCGGCAGACCAAATCGTCTCCGACTTTCGATTCCGCGCTGATCTTCCATATCCCGCGCCGCCCGCTCAACAATCTGACGGTGGTCACGATAGTATCTCCCGGTATGGCAGCCCGCTTGAATCTGACGCCGTCAATCGCTGCGAAATACGCAAGTTTGCCCTCGGCCTCCGGCTTGGTCATTAGAAGATAGCATCCCACCTGGGCCATGTGCTCGACAATCAAAACGCCGGGAAATATCGCCTGTCCCGGCAAGTGCCCCTGCAGAATCTTCTCGTTGGCAGTGACATTTTTGATGCCCACGCAGTAGTCGCCATCCTCGGAGACCTCAACGATGCGGTCGACGAGCAAAAACGGATACCTGTGCGGGATAGTGTCTCTTATTGTTTCAATATCGATCATAGGCTATGTCTGTTCTCGGTTGCAAGTTGTCAGCCTTTCGGCTGCGAATAGATTATAGCATAATCGAGTTGATCGTTATGCGACATCCGGCTCTTTGGCATATTATACGCTTCACTGCTCCTGCGAATCGGTCTGGCCGGCGATAAACTCGTTGAGTTCCTCGGTGAGCTTAAACATATCGCTCTGGATTTTCTGCTGAATGACCCCGTGCTTTGCCAGATATCGAATGCCCTCGTTGAGCGGATCCATTGTGACCACGGCCTCTTCAGCCAAAGCGACTATTTCGGCATCCTGATCTGATATAAACAGCCCAAGCTTTGAATATGCCTCTTGAAGCCGCATATATTGCTCATCGAACTTGGAAGTGTTGACCAGCATATACTTGATAGCGTCTTTTATGAGCGACTGATCACACGGCAGCTTCGATTCCGGGGCTCCTGCGATGAGGTGAGAGGTCTCCTCCAGCGCAGTCAGATAACGCTCCACGATCATCCCCGCAAGCTCCGGTTCCATATTGTTGTTGTTCATACTAAATATATCAGCACAAGGCCCAACGGCCTATTTGCGTACTTTCCTTGCATTAACGATCGCCTCTGCCACCTGGCTTCTTTTTGCGCGAACCGATTGCGGCGATTTTGTGAAGTTGCTCAGGCTCCCCACCAGGTCTGTTCCTATATCCATCGCCTTTTCCGCTTTTACGAGCGCCTGTGCAGCCGCAGGGCCGGATAGCTTCTTCAATCGTTGGATTTCCTGTTCCAAGACCCAAAAATACTCGTAGTCCTCGATGCCGTCCCGGATATTTTCCAGCCTGATTGTGGGCAGCGGGCCATGAGGGCCAGCGCAAATTATACTGCCGTCGCCGTTATTATCCCAGAAACTGGCAGGCGGCCAATCGGTGTATGGGCCAAACGTGATCGGCTTTTTGGTAAGCGGCCATCGCATCATGGCGTAGTAGAGATATCCATCAGGTCGATATTTGGCGGTCTGCAAACCCATCAGAACGCGGGCGTCAATGGCGTCATACTCTATCAGCCAGTTTGCCCACGGCTCTTTCGGTGAAATGCAGGTATACCACCAGATCTGCTTGCCGCGTGCGCGTGCGTCCTCGACGCGCTTGAGATCGTATTTCGGGGTCAGCGGACACCACGCATCCATCGCGTCGACTTTGCTGGTGATACCGAACGTGTCGTCATATCCGGTGGTCAGCGTCAAAAGGTCCGGGTGGCGTCTCTTGACCTCGCCAAAGATGTCCTGCATAGCGGAAAAAGACTCCGGGCCGATCTCATCGAAGCCGTATAGATATGCCTTATCGAACAGACCATTAGCGCGGAGAAGAGCCACAGATTCATCGACTTTTCTCAGCAGCAACTCTCTTTGCTCAGCGGGAAATGGGTCTCCCGCCTTGATGCCATCGGGCTTCTGAACATAGAGGATATTGAACGCGTTCAGGCCCTTTTTGTCCCATCGCTTGAGGCTCTCAATCGGCGGCATCTCCGGTCGGTAGATGTTGTCCGGGTTTATGCGATAGGATAGCACGAAGTCTTCGTATTTCTGCCGCATAGGCTCGGTCAATTTGCCGTAGGCGTAGGGCAAATACACGTCATACAGGGACATCGCAGTTCGCAGATGACGTTCCTGCGGCACGTCAAAATCCCACACGCGCACTTTTAGAGTTAGTTTGACAGGGTTGACGTCAGCGGCTTTTACGGTGACCTGAGCTTTATATTCCCCCGCAGGAGTTCCGGCAGGCGCGGTGATTCGAATCCATACCGGCTGCACTTCGCCTTCTTTGATGTTATAACCTTTAAGGAAGTCCAGAATCGGGTCAGGATGCCAGCCGACGTATTTTACAGGGTATGGCGGTCTTTGCGTTTCAACAAAACCTACCGGGGACGCCTCGACGGTCGGGCCCGGCTTGCCGTTTTTCATCAGCGCGCCAACCGAGACATTCGCGCCTTTCAACTCACGGTCGAACGCATATATCAGCAATTGGATGGACTCGGTCTCGTTGCCCGCAAGCTCAACGGTTGCTTCATTATCGGCGCTGCAAGTGAATCCCACATCCTTGGGGAATATCTTCTCCATGCTCGACGCCCACCCACAGGCAAGCGCAGCATTGGGATCGCTCTTCCTTGCAGATCTGCGCAGCTTTGCCTCCGTAACGGCGCGTGCGGCATCTCTTCTGACGCGATCTCTCAGAGCAATTACATCCGGCCTTATTTCGGCAAGATCGGAAGCGCTTTTAGCTTTGGAGGCTTCGTTCATAAGAACGCCATACTGCGCATCCAGACTGGCCATAATATGGGTCATCTCTTCGGGATATTGCCTGGCTTCTTTGCGCAGAGTTTCTATGCTGGCTCCTATGGCCTCCAACCATCGCGGCACGCCGTTTTCGAGTCGAAGATTGGCGACCACGAGCGACATATCATCCGGCGGTCGGGTGCCGTGGATATGTATCTGCCATATTTGCGAAAGGTCCAATTTGGCGGGAGCAACTTCAAAAGCCATCTGAACGGCCCTGGTCTCACCCGGAGCGATAACCTCGCTTGCGGTCAGAGAAGCCCCTTCAGGGTCGCGAATATACATCAACACGGTGCAGGTTTTATCACCCACATTGCGAACATCGCAAACGGCGAAATCGTAGTCCGTAAAGTCTTTAGGCAGTCCCTTGTCGTTGGTAAGGATTGCCGCAGGCCACTGCACGGAATCCTGCTGCCACTTGGGAAAGAATATGGAAGCTGTTCCGTCTGCGTTGGCAACCATAGAGGACGGCGGAGTAGACTCGCGCACGTCAAATCGCTCGACATCGGACGGCTTGTCAAAATCACACAAAACCAGAGCGCCAATGGGTAAAGCGGCAGCGGACACTGCCAGCGACAGCATAATTATTGCAAAGCAAAACAGTTTTCTCATTTGTGACTCCCCAAGTTCTTATTAAATCGTTAGACACGAGATTATATCTTCCCTTCCTTTGAAGCGATTTTACGTAACAGCTCACCAATGATATCTAGAGGTTGGAAGTTAGAGGTTAGAGGTTAGGGAAGCAGATTTCTCACTACGTTCGAAATGACAAGGGTTGACGTTCGAAACAACAAGGGTTGAGGGCAGAGGCCGTCCATTGCGCACGAATGCGTCCGGTAAATTGTCATTCCGAGGCGAACGCCGAGGAATCTGCTTTTTCCCTTCCCTTTTCTGGGTTTCGCTTCTTTCGGGCTTTCGCGATTTACGGAAAGAGGTTCGGACCTCGGACTTCGGACCTCGGACATCGAAAAAAGCATATGGGCGGCGATGGCATATCACCGCCCGCGCTTAACACGTAAATTGCGTTATTTGGCCAGCTTATTTGCGCACTTTTCGGGCAGCCAGTATCGCCTCGGCGACCTGTCGTCTCTTTTCGCTGAGAGCTTGCGGGGATTTCGAGAAACTCCTCGTGCTCTCGACAAGGTCATCGCCGATAATCATTGCCCTCTGCGCCTTATCCAATGCACCGGCAGCCGCAGGGCCGGATAGTTTTTTTAGGCGATTGATTTCCTGTTCGAGCAGCCAGAAATACTCAAAGTCCTCCAGCCCGTCGCGGATATTTTCCAGCCTAATTGTAGGAAGCGGCCCATGCGGCCCTGCGCAGATAATGCTGCCGTCACCATTCGCATCGTGGAAACTGGCTGCCGGCCAGTCCGTATATGGCCCGAAGGTGATCGGCTTTCTGGTCAGCGGCCAGCGCATCATCGCATAATAGAGATAGCCATCCGGGCGAAACTTCGCCGTTTGCAGACCCATAAGTGAGCGAGCATCGATGAGATCGTATTCGATCAGCCAGTTCGCCCACGGAGCCTGCGGCCCGATGCAGGTATACCACCAGACTTGTTTGCCTCGAGCGCGCGCCTCCGCAACGCGCTTGAGATCATATTTCGGAGTGAGCGGAATCCAACCGTCGATAGCATCGACCTGACTCGCAACGCCGTATGTGTCATCATAGCCGGTCGTAGTTGTCAGCAGATCAGGATGTCGAGCCTTGATCTCACTGAATATATCCTGCATGGCAGCAAAAGATTCCGGCCCGATCTCGTCGAAGCCATACACATAGGCCTTATCATAGAACCCGTTTGCCTTGAGCAGCGCGACTGATTCATCGATCTTTTTCAGCAACTCTGCTTTGCGCTCGGCAGGGTATGGCTCACCTTTTTTTATGCCGTCCGGCCTTTGCACGTAAAGGATGTTGAATGCATTGAGGCCCTTTTTGTCCCAACGCTGCAGGCTCTCGATAGAAGGCATCCCTGATCGATAGATGTTGTCCGGATTGATGCGATATGAGAGCACGAAGTCCTCATACCTCTCCTGCATCGTCTGCGACACCCGCCCTTTTCCATAGGCATTTGGCAGGAAATTGTCGTAAAGGGACATCGCCGTGCGCAGGTGGCTTTCTTTGGGCACGTCAAAATCCCAGACGCGCACTTTTAATGTAAGCTGTGTCGGTTGTACGCCGTTCGCTTTTACTGTTATGGGAGCCGTATAGTCTCCCGCAGCAACGCCGGCAGGTGTGGTGACGCGAATCCAGATCGGCTGCACTTCGCCTTTTTTGATGTTGTAGCCCTTCAAAAAATCTAAGATAGGGTCAGGATGCCATCCGATATATCGCACAGGGTATGGCGGCTTTTTTGTCTCCACAAAGCCTACAGGAGACGCCTCAACAGTCGGACCCGGCTTGCCGTTTTTCGTCAGAGTCCCAACGGATACGCTCGCGCCATTTAGATCCTGGCCGAACGCATAGATCAACAGTTGGACGGATTCAACTTCATTGCCCGCCAGCTCCACCGTCGCTTCTCGTGCAACGCTGCATTCAAACGCGACATCTTTGGGGAATATCTTAACCATACTCGACGCAAATCCACAGGCGAATTTCGCATCAGGGTCCAACTTTCGGGCGGCGACTCGCATTCGAGCCTCGGGAATCGCACGCGCGGCTTCTCTGTTGACCTGATCATGCAACGCTATTACATCGGGTTTGATCGCGCCAAGCGCAGCAGCGTTGGTCGCCTGGGAAACTCGATTGATGAGAAGGCGATGCTGTGAAGAATAATGATTCAGCAGAGGGTCTATTTCGGAGGCGTACTCTCGAGATTCGCTGCGCAATTTTTGTATCGCCTCCGCGATTTTTTCCAAGCGCGGCATAACGTTGCTTTCCAGTCGGATATTGTCGATTACAAGTGACATATCATCCGGCGGACGAGTGGCATTTACATGAAACTCCGAGATGCGTTTGAAGTCCAACTTGGATGGCGCGACCTCGAAATCCATACGCAGTTGTTTCAACTCTCCGGGCTTAATGACGCCGCTGACGGAGTAATGCTCCCCATCGGGATCACGAATATACAGCGACACCGTGCAATCTTTGGTCCCAACATTGCGAACATCGCACAGGGCATAGTCATAATCAGACCAGACCTGCGGCATGCCTTTATCGTTAGCATAGATTACCGCAGGCCACTCCTCGGAGCCTTGCTGCCACTTTGGAAAGAAGATAGACGCGGTTCCGTCTGCATTGGCAACAAATGAGGATGGCGGATTGGTGGTGCGGACGAAAAACCGATCTACATCGGAAGCATTTTCAAAGTCACACAGAATAAGCGTGTCGATCGGAGCGGCGATGGCAACCGATACCAGCAACGTAAATAAGCAAGCGTAACGCAGGACTCTGAACATTAACACTCTCCTTGGGATGCTGTTTACGATATTAGGCAAGTAAACGGCCGTTACCTTCACGGCGGCAAAATGAGCCAGCCGTCAGCTTAGCGTCTTCATCTCCTTAAGCCGTTTCATAACGTCGTTTTCGCCGCGTCCGAAGTAGTCGTGGAGTTTTTTATAATCGTCGAACAATCGAGCGTAGACAGCGTGGGCGGAGGGATCGGGGAGGTAGGACTTGTCTTTGACTCGCGCCATTTTAGCCACAGCTTCGTTTATGGTATCGTAGCCGCCACGCGATTTGCCCGCCGCAACCGCACCCCACATAGCCGATCCAAGCGCGCAGGTTTGGGCGGACTCGGCCACTTTGAACTCCCGATTTGTCACGTCGGCATATATCTGCATCAGCATTTCGTTTTTGTCCGCCAACCCGCCGCAGGCGATGATCTCGTTGACCTCCACCCCGCCCGCGTGCAAAGAGTCGATGATTATGTTGGTTCCATAGGCTGTTGCCTCGATAAGCGCGCGATATATCTCCTCCGGCCGCGTCGCCAGAGTCATTCCGAGAATCATCCCGGTGAGATCGCCGTCCTCAAGCACGCTGCGATTGCCGTTCCACCAGTCCAGCGCAAGCAGGCCGCTTTGACCGGGCTTTAGCTTCGATGCCTTCTCGGTAAGCAAATCTTGAATGCCGATTGCGCGTGACCTGGCCTCAGCAGTATATGATTCCGGAACGCAATTTTCCGCAAACCACGCGAAATGATCGCCGACGCAGCTCTGTCCCGCTTCAAAGCCGAAATAACCCGGCAATATTCCATCCTCGACACAGCCGCTGATCCCCTCGACGATTTTCGGACTTTTGCCCAACACCATGTGGCAGGAGCTGGTTCCCATAATGGCGACCATGCTGCCTTCTTTTGTCACCGTGGCAGCAGGGGTCGCAACGTGCGCATCGATTACCGCCACCGCGACAGCGATACCCGGCATCAGGCCAAGTTTGGCCGCCATCCCATCGGTCAACTCCCCGGCTTTTGCTCCCACCGGCAGTATTTTGCGACTCAGCTTCTCATCGACAACACGTTCAAAACGAGGATCCAAAGACCTAAAGAAATCGCCGGATGGGAAGCCATCGGCCTTATCCCACATCGCTTTGTAACCTGCAGCACACGCGCTGCGAGACTCAATTCCTGTCAACTGAAGGGTAAGCCAGTCCCCGGCTTCGATAAACTTATCCGCCGCCGAATAGATTTCCGGAGCTTCGTTGAGAATTTGCAGGAGCTTGGGAAACAGCCATTCCGAACTGACCTTGCCGCCATATCTGTGCAGAAACTTCTCCCCGCGAGCATCGGCAATCTCGTTTATTTTGCTTGCTTCGGGCTGGGCTGCGTGGTGTTTCCAGAGCTTTACCCAGGCGTGAGGATTGGACGCCCACCTGCTGTCGAAGCAAAGCGGCTGGCCGGATTTATCGATCGGCATTATCGTGCAGGCAGTAAAGTCTATGCCAATCCCGATAACATCGCTCGGCTGCGCTTTCGACTGCTTCATGACGGCAGAAACCACTTTTTGCAGCGCGTCAAGATAATCCTGCGGATCCTGCAGCGCCCAGTCCGGAGGCAGTTTTTCGCCGGTCGATGGCAAATGATCGTCGATCACCGCGTGCGGATATTCGCAGACATCTGAGGCAACCTCCCGCCCGGTATCGATATCGACGAGCAGCGCACGCGCACTGAGTGTTCCAAAGTCGATTCCTAAAGAATATGTAGCCATAATCCATCAGTCCTTTGGTCTTATTGTCAGGCCATCAGGTGATAATATCCGTTCCTTTGAATCACCGTGACCGGAATAGCGAACAATTCGGACAGACTTTCAGATGTGAGCGCCTCTTGCTTCGGCCCATCGGCGAATATGCGCCCGTCTTTGAGCATAATCACCCGCGATATCTCCGGGAATATATCGGGAAGATGATGGGTGACTAAAATGACGCTTTTGCCTCCGCCTGCGATCTTGCGCAGCGAATCGACAAACTTGCGGGCGGCACGAGGGTCGAGGCCGTTTGATGGTTCATCAAGAATCAACGCTTTCGGCTCGTGAACCAGCGCACGGGCAATCAGCATTCGCCGCGCTTCACCGGTAGACATCTCCGTCATATACTTCGACGCCAAATGCTCGATCGACAGAAATTGCAGAAGTTCATCCGCGCGCAACTGCATTTGACCGGTGACCTCGTGGTGCGGATAAAGCCCTACGCTGCCGAAGAAGCCGGATAAAATAACGTCGCGACCTATCAGAGGCCGGCGGAAGAAATCCTGTAAATCGGCGGAAACAATGCCGAAAAGCGAACGCAGCTTAAAGACATCCCACGCGCTTTCGCCGAGGATTTTCACCGGCGTATCACCGTTGCCCGCAAGCGGGTAAAGCTCGCGGGTGATCAGCTTGATGAGCGTAGACTTGCCGGAGCCGTTCGGGCCGATGATCGCAACGTTTTCGCCGGCTCGTATGGTTGTCGTGATCGAATCAAGCGCCCGAACTCCTCCAAACAGCACCGTAGCGCCATGAAACTCCAGCAGCGGGTCTATCATATTATTCAGCCTGACACAAGCGCGCCACAGCACGCAAATTCATCAACTAACCGCTATTATCGCGCGGATCACGCCGTCTTTTTTCGCCATAGCAAGTTCCATTGCCTCGGCGGTTTTCTCCAGCGGGAAACGATGGGTCGCCATCGATTTAGCGTCGACTTTGCCCTCGGCAATCCACTCAATGGCGGTCTCAGCGGCCACATTGCTTCGTCTGCAGAATACAACGCTGAGTTCTTTGCGACGAGTGGTGGACGCCGCAAATGTATAGATATCCTCGTCCGGAATGCCGACCACGACTATCTTTCCGAGAATGCGGACGATTTTAGACGCTTCCAAAGAGGCTCCATCCTCGCCGATGCATTCAAATACCACATCCGGCCCGAGATCGTTTGTCAGCCGACAGAACTCTTTCTGAGCGTCGCAAGCGGATGGGTCAATGACTTCGTCTGCGCCGAGCTTGCAGGCAAGTTCGCGCCTTTCCTTTACAGGCTCGCTGACGATGATGCGCCCTGCTCCTGAAACTTTAGCCGCCTGCAAAACGGACAGCCCAATCGCGCCGGCTCCAAGCACGGCGACGTTCTCTCCGCCGGACAACTGCGCCAGGTTGACCGCGTGGACACCCACCGCCATAGGCTCGACTATCGCGGCCTCGTCATGAGAGATCGAGTCCGGTATCTTTATAGCGAGTTTAGCAGGCCACGTGAGATACTCTCGGAAGCATCCGTCCTGAGGAGGCGTGCCGAAGAATTCCACGTTAGGGCACACATTAAAATGTCCGGATTTACAAAAAAAGCACTCTCCGCAGGCATTTGTAGGCTCTATCGCCACTTTTTCACCGACCTTACAATCGGTTACGCCTTCCCCAACGGCGTCGATGATCCCCGCCGCCTCGTGTCCGATCACCAGCGGCTCGGTGATAAGCGTTGTGCCGATGCGGCCATCGCGATAGTAGTGCAGATCGGAAGCGCAGACCCCAACGGAAGTGACCTTAAGTCTAACTTCACCGGCTGCGGGTTCGGGAACAGGTTCTTCGTGCATTCGCAGGTCTTTGGGACCGTGTAGACGTAAAACACGCATAATATTAGTCACTCCTTCTTCTGAGATTCATTGTAACGCAAATGCAGCCTTCATGCAAAACGGAAAGAAACGTTGTGACATCAGGCTGCAAGGCAGGTAAGGAACCTGCTCTTTGGCGGTCAAAAGCAGATTCCTATCGTTAATTGTTTTAATACCCGCAAACAGGGGTTATTGCTGCTCGTTTTGTTCGGCAGGCTCCTTTGGGAAATCCGGGACCGGGATATCCAATGAATTCATGTGAGGCGCAGCCGCTTTTGCCGCGTTGCCGGCAAACTTGATGAACTCCTCCACGTTAAACCCGCCCACTATTCGCACTGCATAGGCCGTGTTTTCTGCGGGCATATACAAAAACCCCATCCACCCGGCGTTGTCCGGAAGGGCATAGAGCGCTTTTACCCCGGGCGCCTGCGCGATATCGAGCATAACCCTTCTAAATGGCCCCGCTTTGGCTGCCCCGGACGTAAACTCAGCTAAAAACTTGTCGCTTTCAATTGCCTTGGGGTATTTGACCACGATCACTCTAATGTTGCGGATGTCGCGAATCGCCGAAGAAAGCAGCTCCAAATCGACTTTTTCTATTGCGCTCAGGGCAGAGGAAAATTGTGCGTTAGTATTCGCATCTGCCGATTGGCTCAATTCTTTTGCAACGTCGGCTAGGGCCGGAATGGCACGCTTCACTATACCCAAAACATCGTCGTCGCTTGCATTGATCTCAGTCACAATCTTTCCGCCCGCAGGCATATATATGGCAGGAGGAGGAACAAGCTCGGCCGCGCACACAGGCAGAGCAACTGCAATCGTCAGAAGAATTGCCAACATAATTTTCTGTCTCATATCGTTACCTCGCGTTATAGCTATTCGGATACCGCTGATAATCACGCCGTCCCTGCAAGAGATTGGGCAGCTTCAGATGGCAGCAGATATAATATGTTTCCCCTCAAATATCGTTTTTCCTTCACCAGCCGGCCTACAGAGGCATTAAAAAAGCCCCCGGATTGCTCCGAGGGCTTGAGTTTGCGACAAAGAGCTTAGAAGCTCACGCCGAACTGAGCGACTGCAATGCCGCCCTTGTAGGTGTCGCCATAGGGATTGCTGAAAGTATTTTCGCCAGTATCCCACTTAACAAACTGGTATGAGAGCCTGAGGCCGGCATTGTCGGTAAACTGGTGATTCCAACCGGCAGAAATGTAGCTCTCTCTGAAATTATCCCAGCCCGCCGCAACGGGATTGAGTTTGTTCCACTCATAACCGAGAAGCAACGCATCTTTGGCTGAAACATCAAACTTCAAGGCAGCTTCAGCCACGGTAATCTTGTCGCCCTTGTCAAAGAACCAAGTATCATCAATCGCCTTTAGGAACTCGCCATTCAGGGCAACATTCAACTTTCAAGCAATGGGGATGTTGATGTCGACGTATGGCCCCTTAATGTTGGTGGGGTTGGTCCAACGGCCAATCTTATCCCATGCGCCTGCGGCAGCAAAGTTTCTGCCGATATGCTTGTAACCAGCCCCGATGCCGAAGCTGCCAAAGTTGCCGGTAAGCTTGCCGTCCCAGGCAGTATTTTTATCTTTGACGTTGGGATAGCCTGTCCCGGAAACAGCAAGGGTATCGCTCTTTGTCCAGTTGCCGGCAAATCCGAAGTTGCCAAACGGAATGTTGAGATCGGCGCCATATACTCTGGCTTGATCAAATAGATAAAAAGCAGGGCCATAGCTAGAATCTCTTGTCCACGCCTGGTAGAACGACAGACCAAGGATTCCTTTTCCTGGTGTGCCAATTTCCGCACGAGCGCCGGCCGTTTGGGTGACTTCATGTTTAAGTCCGCCCACATTGGTCCCACCTATGAAGTGATTGCTCATCAACCCCGCCTGGCTTGCAAGCCCTGCAGCGAAGTAGTTGTTCTGGTCATTCTTTGCAGCAAAAAGGGTAAGGTCTACGCCACCGAAGTTGCAGCCAAGCTTGGCGCCATCCATCATGTAGTTGCCGTCATCGGTCTTGATGTTGCTGGTATAGCTGTCCACATCGATTTTCTTGAGCGTATACGGAGTCCACTGGATCGGGAATCGACCGACAGTCAGTTTCCCCTTGCTTCCAAGCGCAGTGTCGATGTAGAGGCAGTATGGGAAGAATGAATCTGCCTGCATCGTTTGGGATGAATATGAGTCAACAGAACCCAGATAGTTGAGATAATCGCCATAGTTGATCATAGCAACCGCAGTAGTGGAGTTGCTGACTCGACCAGTAATAGTAAGATCGAAGTCCTTGATAACTGCGATATTTCTCATCAATTTGTCGCCTAACAGCCTGCTGTCCATATCATATGCATTTGGCTGCCAACGATCCACGACTATGTCACCTTCGAGTTCTTCTTCCCACTTAGAACGGTTGGAAGTCGCAATAGCAAAGACGTTGGCTACGCCGGTAATGCGGACTCTGTTCTGCTCGGCCTCAAGAGCATCGACGCGGGCGGACAGAGCCGCTACGTCTCTCTTGAGAGCGTCAACATCGACGCCCAGCGCTGCCAGCTCATCGCGGAACTCGTC
>JAAYKE010000162.1 GCA_012522575.1 Armatimonadota bacterium
ACTGGCAGCGCAAGGAAGAAGCCGACGCCGCATTCAGTCGTGTTACCGAGACATTCCCCGACAAGAGTGACCTGTGCGCGAAGGCAGAGATGTATCGCGCGGGAATCGCGTTTGAGAGGGCGCTGGCAAAGAGAATGAGCTGGGACGACGCGATCAAGCAAGTCCAGGCTGTGAAGGAGGCTTTTCCTGATGCTGACAAAGCCATCCTTGCAAGGCTGGAGCTTATGCAGGCGGAGAAACTCCTATTCGGCAAGCGTTACTCGGATGTGGTTGCACGCTCCGAATCGCTGATCGAGTCCTACCCGAACTGCAAACTGGAGGTCGGCTGGGCGCACCTGTTGGCGGGCGAGGCTGATCTGGAATTGGGCGAGTCCGCGAAAGCACTGGCACATTGCCAGATCGTGGCTAACGGCAACTATACAGAGAGTGATAACTTCAAGGATCGAGACGTGACTCGTTCCGCCCTAGTATCAATTGGCGATTGTTATCAGAAGATGGGGCAATTGGACAAGGCAAGGGATGCGTGGCAGAACGTGATCACGACCTATCCTGGCGTCTGGGAGGCCGAGGTCGCGCAGGCGCGTCTAGATCGGACGAAGGAGGGTGCTACTAGTGGCAAATAGAGCGTTCAAATGGTTTGTCTTGCTTGTTGCGGCTCTATGGTCAATATCAGTGGCAGTTCCCTTGATGGCTGGGCCCGAGTGCCACTGCACCGCCAAATGCAATAAGAAGGGCTGCATGGATTGCTCAAAGTCGTGCTTGTGCCTTCCACCTTCACCGCCAGGTGGCGAGAACGGGGCTTGCGGAGCGTGTAGCACTTACTATCCGAACTGTGGCATTCCGGTTCCGTGCGGCGGGAGTTCCGCGAACTGCTCGTGTGGCTGCCACTTCTGTCCGCCGCACTGCTCTTCCGTTCACACTCCCGATCCCTGCGGAGGCAGGACGCCATGTACCTGCAAGTTGCCTTGTCCGTGCGCGAATCGATGCAAGAATGAGCCAAATCAGTGTGGAGGCACGAAAACCTGCCGGACCGATGGATGCAAGGGTGGGAACGATCAAAAGTGTGGCTGCTCTGGCATATTCTGCAAGGCCGAGAGTTTCATCTTGCCTTGCGGTGGTCAGACCGGGGACTGCAAGCAGTTCGGATGCGGCCTGAATAACTGCACATGCGGAGGGAATGCGTGCAAGTCGGGTTTTGCCAAGCCCTGTGCAACTGCCACCTGTGACTGTGGAGCGACTCCATGCATCTGTGCAAACAATTGTCCTAGCTATGGGCCGAGGTGCGATGGCACTTCTGCATGCCTTTGTAGCGCGAACAACCTGCACTGCGACTGTGAGCAGCAGTGCCCGGTGTCTTCCGGTTTTCCCTGCTCGGGGCAGACGTATTGTGGATGTGGAGGACTATCGTGCAGGCAGAATTGTCGTAAGGGCATCTGTCCGCACTCCACCAACCAATACGGTGCGTGCAACAACCACCCTGAGAACTGTCAGTGATCAGACTAGCAAGGAGAGTAAATCATGCGTAAGAAGACTAGACAGGCGATCGCGGGAGCATTACTGCTTGCTCTGGCTGTCGCGTTTGCCGGCTCGGCAACTCTGGCTGCCGGACTGCCGAGTGGCGAGAATGCTGCTGCCAGCGTGAAAGTAGTACACTGGAAGACCACGATAACGGAGAAGCGAGGACGCGCACAGGTCACGTGGTCAAATGAGAATTGGCTCAAGGCTGAGAACAAGTGGAGAAGCGAATCCTCTGATAATACATTGATGATATGGAACGGCCCACAGCGGTGGGAGTATACCAAACAGGCGAACAAGTATACATACCGAAACGACCCCAAGCAGGAATGCCGCTATAGCAGGATGGAGTTTCTCCCCGATCACATTGCGGCGGTAGAACTGAAGAAGAACAGCAAAGCGACTGTTGCGAAGACCGCCGTTGTGCAGAACGGAGCAAAGTACGCGTGTCTGGAGGTCAGAGAGCCTGCGAGTGGGCTGAACGGGCCGCGTCATATACGTATGCTTGCTGAACCTCGCAGCGGCCTTGTAAAGGAGAAGATCACTCAGACGTTCAGCCTCGATGGCACAATGGTCGTTCAGGAAGAGCACACGGAATACGAATATAGCAAGCAGGACATCCCTGACAGCTTCTTCATATTCCAAGCCCCCGACGGTGCGAAAGAAGCAAACTGGGGCAACGGGAAGTAGGCTCTGCCCACTAGCAGCACTATGTCGCTGAATCGCGAGGCCAAGATGAAACGTCCGAGACCGGACCGGGCTCGCAAAGGCTTACGACGCACAGCAATGGTCGACTGATGGGCAGATGATGTCGTCATCTCATGTTGAGTGCGAGTATGGGTTGGACCTGGATGAAAGCCTGTTCGTCTTCAAGGCGCCAAAAGGGGCTGTGCAGGTGGACAAGTTGCCGTAGAGATACCTCGTCCGCACGGTTTCCCGAAACAACGAAAGGACGCTTATAGACATAAGAGATGAATGCTGCACAGACAGCATCAGGAGGCAAACGAACTATGAATGTTTATTTGTACACTCTCGAACGGGTTGGCAAGTGCGTATCCTTGGCATTAGTCGGCGTTTTAGCCTCAATGGCGGTGGTGCAGGGTGCCGGGCTCGAGCAGAACGATCCCTGGTCGCCGATGACCTTCAAGGATTACGTAACGGTTCAGCTTGAGAAGCCGACACCGACTGCGCTGCCGAATGAAGTCGATTGGGCTATCCAGCAAAGGGGATCGGCTGAGCGTTGGACTGCCATTGTCGCAAACACCTATCGACTCACGCAATCCACAGAGAAGAATCTGGCCGCCCTCCGATACAGCCGTGAGCTTGCGAGGAGGCCCTATCGCTTGGCAGCGGCTAATAGCGCCCGTCAAGTGGCAAGCCCGCTGGCGTCAGGGCGCTACGATGACCAAAGCGTGCGGGATGCGCTTAGAGTTTGCTTTACCAACGTTGGTTATGATGCTGTGGAGCAAGCACCGTTTTGGCACGCTGTAAGGGGTATTCTTGTCGTAAGCCAGGATAGCTCAACGCACGCCAAGGATCTGACAGAATCACCATCAGAGTGTCTGAAGTTCGGCAATCAGCCGAGGATACCCGGATTGCTGCGACTGAATGAAAGAGTCGGCTATGCTCGATTCCTAGCACCGACGTCGTCGGTTGGCAAGATCGATGCGATTTATCGCTCGGCGAGAGTTGATGCCAAGCCGTACACGGATAAGCTGTTGGAATTGCAGAAAGGCCTGGCGGACCTGGATGCGGCTCCAGCGCTTGACCTGGATGCCATGAGGGAACTGGTCTTGCAGGGAGTTGAATGCCAGGTTGAAATCGGTGCTATTGATATCCAAGCTGAATGGGATATTTTGAAGCTAATACCAGTCGAATATCAGGGCACGTGGGCTGCGCTTCCTCCGTACACGAGTATTCCGGGCACAAAGAAGCCCAAGGCCGCTCAAACAGGAGAGTCGTCCGCAGGCAAATCTGAATGAGGTGTCCGTATTCCGTTTTCTGGAATATGAGGGTTGGCGCGCGGAACGCCGGACAAACGGATATTTATGTGTGGCGGGAACAGCGATTGGTGTACGACGCCCGGCGGACAATGAGGTGCTGGCATTGCTCTTCCATCTGAACTACTCTGACTAAGGAGGTAGTGGCATTGCTCTTCCATCTGAACTACTCTGACTAAGGAGGTAGAGACAAATGAGAATAATAACACGATTTCGCGCGGTGGTGACAGCCAACTGGAGCGGGCTGGAGCTTCGACCTGTGAGGACTACTACGCTCATCTTGGCATTGCTCTTGATGAGTATAGGTATGGCAATGTCTGACAAGAGCGAGAACGCAATCGAGGCTAAAATCAAGACCGCCAAATATACTTGGGCAGAGACTGTGTACCGCAGCGACGGCACATCCTACACTGTTATGCGCAAAGGCTGGATTGCTCCCAACAAGTGGCGTATTGACGGCCCCGATGAGTTGGGTATTATGATATGCAATGGCAATAGCCGGTGGGACTATTGCAAGAGCACGAATACCTACACTTTCAGCAAATCAGCTAACAAGTTGGGCTATTCCGTACTGATGATGCTTCCGGATCGGATACTGCAGACACGGGGTTTCGTCAGTCGAAGTTCCGTAAAGAGAACCGCGACCGGCACACTGAATGGGACGACTTACAACACTGTTCAAGTGGATATCCCAGCCTCGAAGGAATGTGGCCGGAGGACGATTGTGGTTTACCTTGACCGGACAGGGCTTGCAAAGGCTTACGACGCACAGCAATGGTCGGCTGATGGGCAGATGATGTCGTCATCTCATGTTGAGTGCGAGTATGGGTTGGACTTGGATGAAAGCCTGTTCGTCTTCAAGGCGCCAAAAGGGGCTGTGCAGGTGGATAAGTTGCCATAGAGATACCTCGTCCGCACGGGTTTCCGTTGTTTTCCGTGGTTCCGGGAAAAGGGTTTCCCGGAACAACAATGTTATCGAGCGCCACGGTTATTGATGATTTCTTTATCGATACCGGGAGGTAAATCGAGATGCTACATAAACATCAGACGCGGTTTATAGCGGCAGCGCTGGGAATCTTAAGCATGTTGGCATTACTCAAGTTTTTTCACAATATCGCTCTAGCCAACGACAAGCGTGACCCTGCAGCGGTCTCTGCTGAAGTGACCAAGTTGATGCAGCGGCCAGAATCATCGCTCAGTGCAGATGAAAAATGGTTATTGGAGACACAACTGGCGGCTGCGGATGAGCTGACATGTCCACTCCGCAAGAAAGCATATACCTCATTCAGGGAGGAATGCTGGTCAACAGCAGCGCAGTTGTATGCCGAACTGGTACAGAAAGTATCTGCTCCGTCATTTGTCTTGCTGACTGACTATGGTCGGCTGGAAAGCTGCTATGAGAGAATGGGGCTGCCTGATAAAGCGGAGGATGCACGCCGGTCAGCTCTGGTGAGCGGGGAGAATCTTCTGGCAAATGCGGCAGGAAAGAAGTGGGCTTCCGGCTGCTACATATATTTGACAGATTTCTATCTGCGTCTGAGCAGGCCGCAGCACAAGGACCTGGACCGTTGCGATCAGGTTATTGAACTGCTATCTGCAGCTCAGCAATCTGGTGATCTGAAGGTGAATGGATATGATATTTTGCTGCGACGATCCAGGCTTAGCAACCGAAAGGGTGAGTGGGAGAAAGCAATCGGATATGCGAATGATTCGCTAGAAGCGTCGCCTCCTCCGTATTATCAAGCATTGGCTCTCTATGAGCGGGGTGCAGCAAATGCGACACTCAATCGCGTGAAAGCGAGGAGTGACTTTCAAAAGAGTCTCGATCTACTGGCCCGAGAAAACAGCATAACGGCGCAGCTTAAGGGCGTCGACACTGTGGGCAGGCTTCATGATCTTGGGGAAAGGTCACTATTTTCCTCGCAGACGTTTCTGGCAAGCGTTTTCTTGCGAGCATGGACGTCAGGCAAGATCGACCTTATCCGGCAACTGTGCGGAACTGCGAATGGTGACCTGTCGGACGCGCAGTGGCATTCAGTTCAGCAGACGCTTGAGCAGTTACCGCAACCCGGAAAGCTTATAGAATTGTCGACAGCGCAAAATGATAGCAATGTTGCTCTTGAAGTCACTACCGGTTCCGGAGATAATGCAAGGACCCACTTCCTTACATTTGTTACTGCAAAGCGCGGCGATGGGTTCGTTGTGAAACAGCTAATCCGCACCGATGACAAGACATCTCGGACAACAAAATAGCCTCAGTAGTTATGGTGCCTGCTTGCCAAAGCTGGTTTTGGAGTCAAGCGATAAAGGAGGGAAATAGCAATGCGTTTCAGATTATTTGTATTCGTGCTAATGGTCGTATTGGCAGCATTTGCAGGACTGGTGATGATGCCGCCTTGTGTTGCGGCATCACGAAAACCTAATGATGTGGATCTTAGTCCGCTGAGCTACAGAGAATACGTTCGGCGGACCGACCTGCACCAACGAATCGGCAGCGATTTCACGAACATTGAATCTTGCAAGGAATCCGCAAAGCGATGGACCCTAGCGGCGAGGGGGGCATACAAACTGACGGACGAGCAAGCCAGTCGCCTTACTGATTTGGTTGCCGAGAAGGAACTGGCCTCCTTGGCTAACTATGTTGTGATACAGGATTACGCTAATCAGCTCTCGTTGCCGCTGGCTGGCGGATCGTTTGACAGGCCCCGGGCAAGGTCGATGCTCTTCAGCTATTTCGTATCCACGGCATACGTATCCGTGCAGGGGGCGAAGTACTGGCGCGAGATTCGCGACGTAATAGGTACTTCGTCCGATTTGGCCAAATGGCCTGTGCAACGCGTCTCTTTGTGCACGAAAACGGGAAACCAACCCGGGGTACCTGGTTTGTGGCGAATACGCGAGAGATCGAAGTACGCTGAGTTCCTATCGCCTGCCTCTTCACAAGCTCAGTTGCAGAAGCTTGTTAAGGAGACTCTGGATCGGATGCGGCCTAGTATGAGCAAGCTGGACTTCCTGGCAGAGCGAATGGATGAATTGGAGGATGCGAAGCCACTTGTTGAGAATGCTCTGCGTGCTGTAGCCCTTCAGGTAGCGCATACTCAGACAGAGATCGGCATGATTGGTCTGGAGGCGGAATGGGAGATGCTCAAGGTGGTGCCTCAGGAGTTTCAGGGCACATGGGCCAGTATTCCCGTGCTCTACCACATTCCTGACTCGCGACCAGTCCTGGCTCCACTGGCCACGCCCGGCAAGCGAACCATAGAGCCTTAGCTTGCATACGTGAACGTGCCGGGCGAGTAGCCTGCATCCTGGAACGCAGAAAAGGAGGATGAACCATGCTGAACTACGGATCAAGGACGACGGCATACTTAACAATTGCCATTATGGCACTCTCAATGGGAGCGCTTTCTGCCGAGATAGCACCCGACATGACAAGCCCGGATGGTGTCGCAAAGGCATACATCCTCTTTCTGCAACGGGCTGACTATGCAGGGGCTTATGGCCTGTTGACTAAATCGGATCAATTGCAGTTATCACTTGACGGATACAAAGAGACGCTTGGCCTTGAAGAGTGGAAGATCAAAGGAACAATTGTGGACTCCAATTTATCTCAGGAGTCCGAGTCGAAGGTTAGCGCTCACCTGGTCCTCAAGCCAACGGACGGCCCGAACCAATCGATCATACTGAACCTGGTAAAAGCGCCGGATGGAAAGTGGCAGGTTTCCCACGGGGATTTGGCGAAAGCGGCTGCCTTAGCGAAGTCTCGGATCATTGCCGATGTCGTCAAGCGTTTTGGAGAATGGTGGACAAAGCACGATTACACCTCCATGTCTTTGGCCCTTGCCACCGACTATCTCACGCGCAACTTTGGAGCTTCGCCGTACGAGGCAAAACTGAATGACATGCGGGCAAAGTGGGAAAGTGAGTACGGCTCTCTTGAAGGAATAGGCTGCACTGCGGATTACGTTCGCTATATCAAGGATGCCATTGCGACGATTCCGGCGAAATTCACCTACTATGATGCAGCGACCAAGACTTACAGGTTCGCACCATATATGGTAACCTTGCGATTTGATCTCACCAGCAAGCAATGGAAGATATTGGAGCTAGTGCGGACTTCCAGATACCAGCGTCCCCCCGAGGCCGCTGCGATCACCTCCGCGGAGACGTGGAAGATCGAAGACGAGGCGATCAATGGGAAGCCAGCCAAGTGATCCTGTACCTCGTTGTTCCGGGAAACCCTTTTCCCTTTATAAAAAACTGAGGGGGTATTGATGCCACATGATGAATGACAGAATACGAGAGAGCAATCGCACGCTATGGCAAGAGCGAGTACTGCCGGATCGTGAAAGGATGTTCCAAGAGAATTTTCAAGGCAGGACACCCGCAGAACTGAAGAACGAAGTCACAGGTGGGATTCTCCAAAGACTTGCATTCCACCTCTCCGACAATGCATTCAGGTTGTTGGCAGGAGAGCGTGAAGACCTCGCGATTCAGGCTGCGGATCTGCTTGTGCAGGTGTCAGAAGAAGCCCTGCGAACGGAGAGCTTCGCGCGCCTCTACTATCCTGTAGACCCTGTGGCCAACAGGTTTATTGATCCGGAGGAGGAGCCGATACCGCCCAACGCCATTATGCCGACTCCAAAGAAACTCAGGATCGAGAAGATCCTCGGCAGGGCGTCTTGCCTGGAGTACCTTCACTACGGCTTATGGTTTAAAACGGACGTGTCTCTGATAGAGACGCTTCGGGAATCAGTAGAGCTTCAGAAAGAAGTCTACGCGGCGCGTCACGATGACTTCGATTGGCTGCTTATGAATGTGGTTGAGGCGGAAGACTACGAGTATGCCCTCGAAATGTGCAGAAAGAAGGCGCCAAAGGCGGTCGTGCCTCCCACTGACGGCCGGTTCAAGCGCAGCAAGTACTATGTGCTTCTTCTTCTCTGCGAATACGCTCTTGGCAATGTTGATGTGAGACGGTTCGCGGAAGAAGGGGTGGAATATTGGTATGATCGGTCGATGAAGTGGAGTCCGCCCGATCCAAGTTTGCCTTGGGACATCCGTCTGGGCTGGGCATATCTGCGAGGAAAGCATTTCACCGGCGTGACCGGCGCCAGAGCTTTGATACGGGAGTTGAGAGGTTACTGATTATTCGACTGCAGATATGTCTTGTTATCATCATCGGAGGAAGACAATGAGAAAGCATTATTGGGCCATTTTTGCCCTGATACTCTTTGCATTTGCTACATACAAGGTTGTGGCGCGGGTAACGGCTGATGGCAGCCACAGAGGTCTATCTCGGCTGGCAGCTTATTCCTTTGATGAGGCGTGCGCAATGGAGAAAGCTGAACGTCCCGAACTAGGCGGCCAACCCCAAGTTGAAACAGACCAGACTATGACATTGCTCGACAGGGCTGCCGCTATCGAAAGGACTGCTGCGCGCTTCGACGGTACGCTCAACGGATTGCGCATTTGGTTCGATGCGTGCGCGTTGTATGGCTTGGCTCTGCAAAGCGCCCCTTCCGACGCCGCAAGAGTCGCTCGTGACGGCGCACGCACATCCGGCATATCGGCTTGCGAGCGGATTATAAGGGATTATCCGGATGCTAAGTTCATACCTGGGGTATATGCCGAAGCGGCCAGGATATATGGTTGTGGCGGCAAACTCTCGAAGGCCGACGTTCAAAAAGCCCTGCTGTATGCTGAGAAAGCGATCACATTGGACCCACAGGGGACAAAAAGCTCGAATTACTGCGCTCTGATGCTGTTGGAGGCGGGATGGCTGGCTCAACTTGGCAGCGAAGCGGAAGCAATCTCGGTCTGCAAGGCTTTGGAGAAAAGCGATGACGCGTCGACAGTTATCAAGGCCAAGCTGTTCCGCGCTGAGGTCTACGTAGCCTTAAAAAAGCAATTCGATGCGCAAGCCTACCTTGAGAAGCTTGTGCAAGAGAATCCGAAAGACTCAGAAATTGCCAAAAGAGCGAGCAAACGCTTGGAAGAGATCAAGGCTTACAGAGTTCAAGACTGATTTAATTATCGATACCGGTAGGTAAATCGAGATGCTACATAAATATCAAACGCGGATTATTGCGTAAGTCGAAGTTGCTCAACCGACAAGGACGACAAGAAGAGGAGCCGCAAGCGGTCGCGTAGTATATGTTACTTGGGTTGCAGGATTCCGTTGTTTCGGGACGAAACACACAATGGTAGGACGACGTTTTGTGTTCAGGAAAGTGACGGCTATCCTAGATATGAGAGACATTACAATGACCAATGAAGAATGGAGCTTTGCTGCTATTGCCGTTGAAGCCAGCCACAACGATTACGAGAAGCGTAAGTCCGCGGCACGTCGTCTTGGATATATGCGAAGCAATAGAGCTCTGCGCCTGCTGCTCCTCTTGCTGAAGGATTCTGATCCTCCCCCGTTTTGGTGGACACCCTACGCCGCCTGTTTGATAGCGATCATTTGTTCATATTGATCCGGGGAGACATATCCCAGGCTCGAATGCAGCCGCTTCCTGTTGTAGAAGACCTCGATATTGTCGAATATGTCCCTCCTTGCCTCTTCCCGGGTTCGATATCGTCTGTGATGCACCAACTCTTTCTTCAGTGTGCCGAAGAAGCTCTCCATCGGAGCGTTATCC
>JAAYKE010000021.1 GCA_012522575.1 Armatimonadota bacterium
CCCATTCCCAAGCTCTAACCTCCAACTTCTAACCTCTAAACCGAAGTAGCTGGCATCTGTCCTAGCCTAGTCCGAGACGGAGATCGGACACTACGGGCAGGATTATGCATCATTCGTGAGCTGTTACTACTCCAATAATAATTTGAAGGAGATGTCCATGAGTCCCGCTATAATCCCTATCCTGGCATTCGTGCTGATCTTTATCATCGCCTGCCCTGCATCTGCAATAGATAATGACACCGCGCGAGGGTTTGTTATGAAGACCATCAAAGTCGATGGCAAGGCCCTGAATTATGTGGTCTACGTGCCGCGGCTTTACAACCCTTCAAAACCCATGCCGACGATCATTTTCCTCAACGGCAAAGGGGAATGCGGCACGGACGGGCTGAAGCAGTGTTTCCACTTCGGCAACGCAATAATGCTCGACTCCGGCAAATGGCCGTTTCTCGTCCTGTTCCCGCAAAAGCAGGATTCTGAATCGCTGTGGGAGGACGAGGAGCCGATGGTTATGGCTATATATCGGCAGGCTCAAAAGGACTACAATATCGATAAATCCCGTCTATACCTGACCGGGCTGTCGCAGGGCGGCCACGGAACTTGGGCGATCGCGGCGCGAAATCCTGACCTCTTCGCGGCAATTGCGCCGGTATGCGGATGGGCGGACAAGCAGATAGCCGAAAAGGTTGTTAAATTGCCCATCTGGACTTTTCACGGCGACCAGGATCAGGCGGTCGATGTCGAGCGCAGCCGTGAGATGGAAAAGTGGATATCAGCCGCCGGCGGAAACTGCAAACTGACCATATATCCCGGAGTCGGTCACAATAGTTGGGACAATGCCTACCGCAACGAAGGCCTGGGGGATTGGTTTTTGCAGCATAAAAAATGACGAATCTCAGGGGACTGTCACGAACTCGCCGGAAACATCGTTAAGCAGCAGCAATCCGGCGTGAGTGGTGCGCAGACGGTCCCCGACAAGCTCAATCAGGCCGCGTCGTTTCAGAGATTCGACCTGTGTGGAGAACTCGCTCATAGGGTGTAAGCCTGTCTGCGCTTGCAAACGCGACAGGTCGACTCCTTCGAGCATTCTCAGTCCCTGTATAATCGTTTCGCCAAGCATCGCGCGGCCCTGAAGTCTTTCTGAGAACTCAATTGCATCTGAACCCGCGTTGATTGCGTCTATGTATTTGCTCGGATTCGAGATGCGGCGGGATCGTTTGCGCTCCAAATAGCTCGTAGCTCCCGCCCCGAAGCCATAGTACGATTCGTTGAGCCAATAGGTCGTGTTATGGCGGGATCGATACCCCGGCAGCGCGAAATTGGAGACCTCATAATGCTCGTAGCCCGCCTCAGCAAGCCGCGCGATTGCCGATTCATACATCTCCAAGCGCATATCTTCATCGACGGGCGCAATCACGCCTTGCGCATTCATCTGGGCAAAACGCGTCCCCTCCTCGATGGAAAGTTCATACAATGAGACGTGTTCAGCGGCAGGATCAAGCTGCAAAAAGCCATCCAGAGCGCGTGTCCAATCTGTCGGGTTCTGGCCGGGAAGGGCGAAAATAAGGTCGACGCTGACGTTCGCAAACCCGACTTGACGCGCTGTTTTATAAGCATTTAACGCCTGATCGCGTGTGTGCGTTCGCCCAATTGAGCGCAGAAAGCTGTCATCGAGGGATTGAACCCCGAGGCTGAGCCTGTTAAATCCGGCTTTGCGTAGCTCGCCAAGTGAAGCGAAATCGACGGTTCCCGGGTTTGCCTCCACTGTGATTTCCGCATCATCTGATACGCCGATCACCTCTTTAAGCTCTTTGAGAATACTGCATAAGTCGCGGGTTGGCAGGACCGTCGGCGTGCCGCCTCCAAAGTAGACGCTCTGAAGTTCATTCGTCAACGAACGCTGCGCGCTGTGAATTTCCTTTGTCAGCGCACTGACATACGCATCAAAAAGCGATTCGAGGCCGCAGTATGAGTTAAAATCACAATACCAGCACTTTGAGGCGCAAAAAGGAATGTGTATGTATGCCGAGCGCGGATTCGTTGTCACAGGATCATCTAGCCCCAGGTTTCCCCGACGGGCAGTCTCACCAGATATGCATACGCTCCCAGTGCGGCCTTGGCCCCGTCCCCTGCAGCGATGATAATCTGTTTTTCCGGCACATCCGTCACGTCACCTGCCGCAAATAATCCCGGAATGCCGGTTCGCGCAGCGCAATCAACAGGAATCTCCTTGTTTTGGTTCAGTCGCACTATCCCGTTCAAAAAATCGGTATTCGGGCTGAGGCCGATTTCCACGAAGACCGCGCTCACATCCAGTTTCCTGAGGTTGCCTCCGTCCACGCTGTCAATTACCAGCCCTTCGACAAAGTTGCCGCCCACTATCTCTTTGACCGTCGTATTGGTGAGTATCTCCACGTTTGGGTCAGCTTTTGCCTTCTGGATCATAATGGCATCGGCTCGTGGCGACTGCGATCGTTCTATGAGATATACCCTGGGACATATCTTCATCATTTGAACCACCGCATCCAGGCCGGAGTTGCCGCCGCCTACCACCGCCACGTTTTGACCGGCAAACACAGGGCCATCGCAGGTGGCGCAGTATGTGACTCCGCGCCCAAGAAACTCTTTTTCCCCCGCCACATTGAGCATCTTTGGCGATTTACCGGTCGCGATGATAACGGCGCGGGAGGTAAACTGGCGGCCGTCCTGGGTGTCGATGTTGAAAACATCCCCGGATCTGGCCAGTCTGGTCGCCCGGGTGTATTCCTGCGGAACATTGAAAGTCCTGACGTGGTCTTCGAACTTCTGCACCAACTCTGCGCCGGTGATGAACGGAAAACCCAAATAGTTTTCCACTCCCGAACTCCACATTGTCTGCCCGCCAATGTCATCGGAGATAACCAGCATATCGACCTGTTTGCGCGCCGCATATACTACAGCGGTCATCGCCGCCGGCCCGCCGCCGATTATTACCAGATCATAATTCGTCTTATCAGCCATACTTCACCTCGCCAAAGGGTTGATTTCAGTCCAATATCTCCTCGAGTTTGGCGCGATTGAACCCAATGACTATCTGCCCGTCGACCTCGATAACCGGAACTCCGAGCTGCCCGGACTTCTGCACCATTGTGTTGCGCGCTTCGATGTCGGCGGCTACATCGAGATCGGTGAAATCGACTCCCTTTTCTTTGAGAAAATCCTTGGCCCGGTGGCAATACGGGCAGGTCGGGGTGGAATATACGGTCACTTGCCTTGTCATATTAGCTTCCTCCTCAATTATACAATTCCAACTACAGCTATACCCAACACATCTATATGCTATTGCATATTATAGTTCAGAAGTTGCGAGCAATTGCCAAAAACTCATTTCATCTTTATCTGTTTTCGCAGGAGTCGGCCTCGGCTGCTGCTTCCAAATCATCTGTCGAATCAAAATCGAGCTATTGCTATTGCATTTCTCAAACGAAACTGATATACTGGCAGGGTTATCAACATATAAACCCGTCGGCAAGGACAGGGGGTGAGACCTAGTTGCCAAATATTAAATCGGTAGTAAAAGACGTTAAGAAGTCTCGCGAGCGCAGGCTGCGAAACCTGGATACAAGGTCCAAAATCAAGACGTTCGTCAAAAAGACCAAAGCCGCTCAGGACGAGCAGTCCGAGCAGGCAGTCGCGCTGCTCACTGAGACTATCAGCATAGTCGACAAGGCTGCAAAGCGAGGGATCATCCATCCCACCGCCGCTGCCCGACGCAAGTCCAGGCTTATGAAGCGCGCCAATGTCAAGGCTTCCGAATAAGCTCGGTTGCCATTAGTATATCAGATTTACACCGGAGAGGTAAGCGATGCTGCCTCTCTTTCTTTCATGAACATGCCGCGATACAACTGAGGTTGCGCAAATGGTGACAAAGCAGCAGATAATTGATGGGTTGCGCGAGTTGGGATTGAGCGAGGGGGATACGGTGATAGTCCACTCCTCGCTTAGCAGTTTCGGCGAGGTTGAAGGTGGCGCGGATTGCGTCGTTGACGCTCTTTTGGAGACTATCGGAGCTGAGGGCACGCTCATTGTCCCGACGTTTAACTACGATCCCGGTCTCTTCGATAAGGCCGCCACTCCATCGGTTGTCGGCAAAATCACGGAGACCGTTCGCCTGCGCCCGAGCGCCGTTCGCAGCAGCCATCCCACGCACTCAGTCGCCGCAATCGGCAGGCTCGCTGAGGTTATCACCGAGAATCACGACAAAGTCGATCCGTTTGCGCGGGAATCCGCTCTGCACAAAGCCGCCAGGGTGGGAGCGAAAATACTTCAACTGGGAGTGAACAACCTCTCCAATTCCTCAATTCACGTTGCCGAAGAGCTGGCGCGGGTTCCGTATCTGGAAAGACAGAGGCACGTGGCCATTAAGCTCGACAATGGCAAGGTGATCCGCAAATGGATACGCATGCCGGGATGCAGCAGGGGATTCGATGCGGTCGACGAGCTTTTGGATGAGCGAAACGCGGTCAGAGAGCTGATGATAGGGGACTGCATAGCGAGGCTGATGGACGCGCGCACTCTCATCGAAGTCGCATTTGAAATGCTGCAATCAGACCCGGCCGCTCTTCTTTGCGAAAGGCCGGAATGCGGGAGATGCGCGGAATCCCGTGCTATGATCGACGCCACCGAGGCCGAAAAGCAGGATCGCCGCATCACCGAGCTTGCAGAAGAAGAGGAATCCATTCGTCGTCAGGCGGAGCAGCAGCTTACGGGCAGCGTGAACTTTTTCGCTGTCGAGAGCGGCGATAACATTTCATCAAATTAACCCCGCCGCACTTTATGCAGGACATAGCTCACTATATAACGAAGGCCATAATAAGCTCATATCAGGAGGCAAGCCGTGGCCAAAAGAATTGCAATCACCGCCGGAAACGTCAGCCTGACCGCACAACTCAACAACAGCAGTTGCGCGAAGGCGATCTGGAACGCGCTTCCGATTAAGGCTCGAGCCAGCACATGGGGAGATGAAATATACTTCGGAATCCCGGTTGCCTGCGGGGTCGAAAACCCCCAACAAACCGTGGAAATCGGAGATCTGGCTTATTGGCTGGAGGGAAGCTGCTTTTGCATATTCTTCGGCCCGACTCCGATGAGCCGCGGAGATGAAATCCGACCGGCGAGCGCGGTCGAAGTGTTCGGCAAAATCGAGGGAGACTCAACGCAATTCAAGAAAGTTGCCAGCGAAACAAAGGTGCTGGTTGAAAAAATCGAAGAGTAAAAAGGCAGGTAGGTAATTATGAAGGCAGGCATAGCAAAACACAACATTACACCGCCGATCGGGGTCGAACTGACCGGCTATCTCGGAAGACCCGGTCCGTCGAATAAAAAGCACGACGACCTCTTCGCGACTGCGCTGGCGCTCGACGACGGCGACACCCGCATTGCCATCGTATCGATCGACATTTTGGGCACGGATATGGAGCAGGACGCCGAGTTGCGCGCAGCCATATCTGCCGCGACCGGCATCGATCCGGGCAATTTAATGATCGTCTCCACCCACACCCACGCCGGCCCTGCAATCGGCACGCTGCGCGGATGCGGAGAAAAAGACGAGTCTTATGTCAAGCATCTCTGGCAAATGGTTGTTGACACGGTAAAGGCGGCCTGCGAGGAGCTTGTCGATGCGAAACTGTTATATGCGAAATCGGAATCCGAACTTGCCTGGAACCGCAGAGAATGGGTCATTGACGGAAAAGTGCAGCAAAGTCCGACGTCGGGAGTAATAACCGACCCGCAGGTCAGCGCGCTTTTGGTCGAGATGGCTGGCCGCGAACCCGTTTTGATTTATAACTATGCCTGCCACGGCGTAGTTATGGATTCAAATAACCTGGAGATCAGCGCGGACTGGATCGGGGCTGCGAGGGATAAACTGGAATCCAGCGGGTCGGTTGGAGTGTCGATGTTTTTGCAGGGCTGCTGCGGCAACATCAATCCGCGATGGCGCGGCACGTTTGCAGAAGTCGAGCGCGCAGGGCTGTCCGTCGCCGAACCTCTGCTTGAGCAACTTCCGAAAGCACAGTCGCTGGCCAACCCGAAAATCAAGGTCGCCTGGAGATATGTCGACCTGCCATATAATCCCCTGCCGGATGCCGACGCCCTCGAACAGGAGATCGCTTTTCGTAAGGACGAATTCGAAAAGGCCAAAGCGGAAGGCAATGCGATAATGCAAAAAGCGCATAGGTCCCTTAGGGAATGGGCGCAGGATGCGCTGGAGATGGTTAAATCCGGAGGCGGACCTGAGGGAGTTAGAGTCGGCTTGCAGGCGGTTTCGCTCGGAGATGTGATTTTTGTTACCCTGCCGGGCGAGGCGTTCTGCGAATATGGCATTTGGTTCAGAGAAATGACTGACGCCAATGTGATACCGGCGGCCTATGCAAATGGTAACATAGGATATATCCCCACCGCGGAGGCGCACAACGAAGGCGGCTACGAGGTTGATAGCGCAATAAAATATTATGGCGTCAAGATGATCGGGCCTGGGTCGGAAAAGGTTATCGTCGATGCGGTGAGAGATATGCTTAAAGAGATCGCCTGAGCAAGGCGGAATTACACGGGAGCAGCAAGTGCAATACAGGATTTTCGGCAAAACAGGAATCAAGCTGTCGGCGTTGGGTTTCGGGGCAATGAGGCTCCCGGAATCCGATGAGGACGCCATAGCGACGATACAGCGTTCATTTGAACTCGGAGTCAACTACCTCGACACCGCAAGAATCTATCCGGACAGCGAAAGAAAATGCGGCCTTGCGCTGAAGGGATGGCGCGATAAAGTCTATGTGTCGACGAAGAACAACCTCGAGGATACGACTGCCGAGGGATGGTGGAAAAGGCTCAATACTTCCCTTGAGTTGCTGGATACCGATTATATCGACTTCTATCAGGTCATTCACGACATCAAATACCCTGCCTATGAGGAGTTCAAAAAAGGCGGAGGGATGGACGCGGTTCGCAAGGCGAAGGACGAGGGTCTGATCAAGCATTGCTGTTTCAGCACCCATGAATCGGTAGAAAACAATATGAAGCTGATCGATTCCGGCGAATTCGAAGGCCTGACTATTCAATATAACTTGCTGGATCGAGCCAATGCAGAGGTCATCGCGCACGCTCACGAATCCGGAATGGGAGTCATAATAATGGGGCCTGTCGGCGGCGGCAGGCTCGCTGCTCCTTCAGAGACAATCCAGAAGCTCATAGATGGCCCTGTCGCCAGTTCTGCCGAGGTCGCTTTGCGGTTCGTGCTGGCTAACCCGAACGTCACCTGCGCTATTTCGGGGATGAGATCGGTGGGCGAGGTGGAGGAAAACTGCGCAACTGCATCCCGCGTGGATCCGCTTTCAGATGAAGAAAAGGTTGCCATCGAGATGTCGATGGACGAAAACAAGCGTCTGGCTGACCTGTATTGCACCGGCTGCGGATATTGCATGCCCTGTCCGCACGGCGTCAATATACCCGTCAATTTCCATATTATGAACTCGCACAGGATTTACGGGTTGCTGGATTACGCGCAACGACGCTATAATCGCCTGAGCAAACCGGCGCACCCCGAACGGGGCAAACAGGCCGCCGAGTGCGTGGAATGCGGCGAATGTGAGCCGAAATGTCCGCAGAAGATCAAGATAATAGCTCAGTTAAAAGAGGTTGCGGAGACGTTCAAAAGCGACTGACACCAGCCGACGTTCGCCTGATGGCGGCCACACAAACTGTGTCGTTTCGAGCGCAGCGAGATACCGTCTTTACGGGAATCGCGAAAGTCCGAAAGAAGCGAAACACAGAAATGGGAAGGAAAAAAGCAGATTCCTCGGCATTCGCCTCGGAATGACAATTTACTTGACGAAGTGGCCGGCTGTCTGTCCCATCCACGCAAACCATGTCATTTCGAGCGCAGCGAGAAATCTGCTTTTCTAACCTCCAACCTCTAACCTCTAAACCCTAACCTCTAACCTCCAACTTCTAACCTCTAAACCCCATAGACCGCAGCCTTGTTTTGTGATAATCTTTTGTGAGTTAAAAAAGAGGTGGATATCAGTAGATGAGCGATATTTTCAGGTTGAACGTCAAGCCCTTGCCGCCGGTCGAAATCGCAGAGAAGCTAGAGTCCGGTTCTGCGGAGGTGGATGGATATCTCGGCGAGCAGATATATGCCAATCAGGACTCGGATTATCTGGCCAAGCAGCGAAAGAGGCTGGCGGATACGGCGCGGCTGCACGCTCAAACGGTTGGGGACAGCCCTTCGTTTCTTGTTAGAGCCCCGGGTCGGCTGAACGCGTTTCTGGAATATCTGGATATGTGCGCAGGGGATCACATGTCGACGACAATCGACGGCGACATACCCGCTGCCATCTCCCCTCGTGACGATGATATATTAAGCGTGCGCAACGTCAATCCGCTATTCCCGGCAACAGAAATATCCATAACTGAGCAGTTCAATGCATTTGCGCAGGCTCCTTGGGATCAACACGCCAAAGATCTGGCGGATAACTGGGATAATCGCTCGCTGGTCTATCCGCACCACGGCAGACCTCAGGGCAACTGGCTCAACTTTGTGCTCAGCCCGTATATGCGCACGCTTTGGGATAATCCCAATCTCGAACTTCGCGGCGCGAATATAACATTCGGAGCGGCCACTGCTCCATTTCGGGCGGGAACCAGTTCATCGTCCGCAATCGTTGTTCTATCTTATCTGTCGATGTATCTGTGCAACAGGGACAAATTGCCGGAGGCTAGCATACGGCAGATATGCAAAATGCTTGGCGAGGCGGAGTGGTATGTCGGCACGCACGGCGGCGCAAACGACCAGACGACGATTTTGCGCAATCCGGTTAACAGCGTGGTCTACAATCGGCACTCAAAGCCAGACCTCGACTCCACGCCGCTGCCGTTTCTGAAGGGCATCCACGTCGTTCTTGCAAACTCCCTTTGGGAAGTGAACAAAACGCTGGGCGGCAACCAGAGTTTCAACATGCGCAAGGGCTGGATGCAGATGGGGGACGAGCTTGCGAAGCTCATTATAAAGGAAGTTAGGCAGGCTCAGAGGGGCGGAGCAGGTTCCGAGATGGGTTGGCTGGGCAGGCTTATTAAGGATAAGTTCGGTTTTACGGTTGGCGGAGCCGTGCCGCTGCTCGAGTCTACCCCGGAATATTGGGAGAAAATCGAGGCCAACTACTGCAAATTCGGCAGTCTGCACAGGGATATTCTTGGCATTCCCGACGATGCCATTCGAGAATTTCTTCTTCTGCTGCCGGTGAAGATCACTCCCGATGAGGCGGCAGCGATCTTCGGAAAAGAGCGGTCGACAATAAAGCGCATTTACACGACTCCGCGACGCCATATCGGCGGCTATCATATCCGCACCACGGCCAGGTTTTTCCACAAGGAGAATATCATCGGCAGCGAGCTTGAGCGGATATTCCTCGAAGCCGACAACAGAGTTGCCTGTGGAGAGCTGGGCCCGGACTGTGCGGAGATGGATGAGTACAGGGTAAAGGTGGGTCTGATGGTCGATGAGCTTCAGGATATTCTCGCCATCGACTTCCGCGTATCCAATCCCCAACTCGATTTGCTGCTGACCATAGCCCGGCGCGGGCCCGGCTATCTCGGCGGCAAGCTGACCGGCGCGGGCAAGGGCGGATGCGTGTCGCTGCTGGTGCGAGAGAGCGAATCGGCTGCGATGTGCGAGTATCTCGATAGAGAATACTACAACAAGCCGGAATATTTCGAATTTTACAGGCAGGTATTGGAGGACGAGCGGCGATTTAACGAGCCGGGGACCATCGAATTCGACTCCGCAGAGGAGCGATTGGGGATTCTCGACGCCGCGCTTGCGTCTATAGAAGAACAGCGGAGAGTAATTACATTCAGCCGGGGAGCCTGCGCGCTTGAGCTTCCCTAGCTGCGTTGCGTGCGCGCTGTTTTATGAAAGGATATTAAATGAAGACAAAATGCTTGATGGGTTTTGTTGTGGCGATGGCGTTGTCTGCGTTTGGCGTATATGCCGATTCTGCAGGCGCCTGCAAGGTTTCCACCCTGGAAATTCCCGGAACACTGGTTAAAATCGATATGATTTCCATCCCTGCCGGTGAGATCACGATGCCGGACCCGGACAAGGAAGGCGCGACCAAAAAGATAAAAGTCGGCGCATTTGCTATCGCCGGCACAGAAACTACCTGGGATGCTTACGACGCCTACCGACTCGGCGCTCACGAAGGCGCAAAGCTGGTCGATAAGGATGCAACCTCGGCTCCGAGCAATCCCTATGGTGCGATTGATCGCGGGTTCGGACATAAAGGCTATCCGGCTATCAACGTGACATATCACGGCGCGGTATCCTATTGCAAATGGCTCTCAGAAAAGACGGGGCGCAAATTTCGACTGCCCACCGAAGCGGAGTGGGAATATGCGTGCCGGGCGTCAGTCGCAGAGCCGACCGCTGATCAGATCAAAGCCACTGCCGTCACCTTTGCCGAAAAAACTTCCGCAGTTGCATCAAAGCAGCCTAACGCATGGGGTGTTTACGATATGCTGGGCAACGTGGCGGAATGGTGCGTCGATCTCAAGGGCAAGCCGGTAGTGTGCGGGGGATCGTTTATGGACCTGCCCGCTAAGGTCAAGCCGTCTACACGAAAATATCAGACCGATGCGTGGCAGGCAAATGACCCGCAGGACCCGAAAAGCAAATGGTGGCTTTCCGACGGAGAATTTGTCGGGTTCCGAGTGATTTGCGAGCCTGCGACGGCAAAATAACGAATCACAGCAATATTTGGCGTGTTGCATCTCTCGACTGTGTCGTCTGATGACCATAAATAGCGTAACAACTCACTCTTCGTGAGTGATAGTAGTAGCTGGTCTCTGGAGGCTGTCCCAGCCACATAAACTATGTCATTTCGAACGTAGTGAGAAATCTGCTTTTCCGTAAATCGCGAAAGTCCGAAAGAAGCGAGACCCATAAATGGGAAGGGAAAAAGCAGATTCCTCGGCTTTCGCCTCGGAATGACAATTTACTTGACGCATCCAAGTATAGTAGCTGGCCTCTATCCCGACCTTGTCCGAGACGGAGATCGGACACTACGGGCAGAGGCGCTCATCATTCGTGAGCTGTTACTAAATAGCCGATTGTTTTTGCATCACTCCCAATGATGTGTATAATAGTAGCGATAATTGTTGAGTTGCTGCTGACTCATAGCACTTTTATAATGCAAGCGATAGGAGATCAGAATGGAGAACGGGTTTAGTCGAAGGGATTTTTTGAAGTCAACTGCGGCTGCGGCGATGCTTGCCGGGACCAGCGCTATGCTGGTCGGGCAGGGCGTTCATGCGGCTGGGTCGGATGTGATCCGAATCGGAGTGATTGGCTGCGGCGGTCGTGGTACGGGAGCCGCCAAGGACTGTATAGCTGCTGCGGGTGACAAGATCAAAATCGTAGCGCTTGGCGACTTGTTCCAGGATCGTGTCGATGGCTGTCTCAACAGCCTGAACGATAATCCCGACATCAAAAAACATGTCGATATTCCCAAGGGTCGCTGTTTTGTGGGGTTCAACGCCTATAAATCCGTCATCAATTGCGGCGTAGACATGGTGATTCTGGCAGCCCCTCCCGGCTTCAGACCCACGCACTTCGACGCTGCGGTCAAAGCGGGCAAGCACGTATTTATGGAGAAACCGGTCGCCGTTGACGGCCCGGGCGTGAGGATGGTAATATCCGCCGGCGAGCTTGCCGCACAAAAGAAGCTCGGCGTCGTTGCCGGGACGCAGCGCAGACACCAGAAAAGCTATATCGAGACTATGAAGCGCATACACGACGGCGCATTAGGCGATATCGTCGGCGGCCAGTGCTACTGGAATCAGGGCGGATTGTGGAATCACGCCCGCAAGCCGGAATGGACCGACATGGAATGGCAGTGCCGCAACTGGCTGTATTTCACCTGGCTTTCCGGTGACCACATCTGCGAGCAGCACGTCCATAACATCGACGTAATCAACTGGGCGTTCCAAAATCACCCGGAGAAGGCTGTTGGGATGGGAGGCCGAGAGGTTCGCACCGATCCCGCTTTCGGTAACATCTTCGATCATTTCGCCATAGACTATGTCTATCCCGGCGATGTGCATATTATGAGCATGTGCCGGCAGATCGATGGCTGTGCCAACAATGTCTCCGAGCGCATAATCGGCCAGAAGGGTCATTCGAACTGTGGAGGAGCGATCTTTGGAGATGATCCGTGGCGCTTTGAGGGAGACAACCCAAGCCCATATATGATGGAGCAAAAGGACCTCATCGACAGCATCCGAGCGGGCAATCCGATCAATGAAGCCAAAACCGTTGCCGAAAGCTGCCTGACCGCGATAATGGGCAGAATGTCGGCTTATACGGGACAGGAAATCACCTGGGATATGGCCCTCAACTCCAAGGAAGACCTGACACCCGCCAAGCTCGAACTAGGTTCGCTGCCGGTGGCCCCGATCGCAGCGCCCGGCCAGACAAAGTTCTTTTAGCGGTTAAAGATAAAATTGCCGGCGTTGGATGGGCGGCGGGCTTGGATTCGCCGCCCGGAATAAGCGCAATGTGTGCGATTCGATTGGGTTGATCGTATGTGATCTGATTCGTTGTAGCCGATTGTTTTAATGGAGGTTTGATATGAAGTTAAGCAGGCGTGAATTGTTGACCACCGGCGTGGTTGGCGGAGCTGCTATTGTTGCCGGGCTGGCGTCTAATCCGGCTCTGGCCGGCGTGGAAGACACCGGACTGATAGGCGTGCCGAAAGCCAAAAATAAGAAAGCTGTCCTCAATGTCGCAAGCCAGGAAGGCCGCATACCGGGCAAAGACCTTCCTGAAAAACTTGCCAAAATGGAGAAGTGGGGACTCAGCGGCATAGAGATCGGCGGGGGCGGATTGGAAAAGCGAGTCCCCGAGATCAAGTCCGCACTGGCTAACTCCAAGATTAAAATGTCCGCTATCTGTGCCGGGTTTGAGGGCGCGCTTATGAGCGATGACGCAGATGTGCGCAAAAAATGCGTGGATAGCATGAAGGTGATCCTCGAAGCGGCCGGTGAAATCGGCGCAAGCGGCCTGATTTATGTGCCGGCGTTCAATGGGCAGACCAAGCTGGATCATATCGAGGGACGCAAGGTGCTCCTCGATCAACTGCCGGAGCTTTGCGAGTTCGCGCAGAAAGCAGGGACCCTGATGCTTTTGGAGCCGCTGAATCGCAAAGAGACCTGGTATGTGCGACTGGTGGCCGATGCTGCGTCGATCTGTCGCGATGTAAACCATCCGGCGGCCTGTGTGATGGGCGATTTCTACCATATGTATATCGAGGAAACCAGCGATATGGGCGCGTTTATTTCCGGAGGAGATATGCTGCGCCACGTTCACCTGGCCTCGATTAAGCGAAATCTGCCCGGCCAGGACGAACGTGACTTTACCAATGGCTTTAAGGGATTGAAGATGCTTGGCTACCAGGGTTTCTGCAGCTTCGAATGCGGCTGCGTTGGGGATCCTGAGGTTGAGATTCCCAAGTCGGTTAAGTTCCTGCAAGCGCAATGGAAGAAGGCCTGAGACAACCAACCGCCCGTATGCGGTTTTAAGACCGGCGGGCGGTTTCAAATCCCAGCCACATAAACTATGTCATTTCGAACGCAGTGAGAAATCTGCTTTTTTCGATGTCCGAGGTCAGATGTCCGAAGTTCGAGCCGGTATCGCCACCCCATTCCAAACCTCTAACTTCCAACCTCTAACCTCTAAAGCGGCGATCTCCGCATTGTATTGCTTATCGAGGAGGACGGCCTTTGCGCAGCCTCGGAGTGCTAACAACTTTATTGCTGATTTGCTGTGCAAACGCCGCCTTTGCCCTGGCTCGCTTCGAATACTCCGAAGTCGCGATGGGAGTGCGAGCAAGACTTGTCCTGTATGCCGCAGATAAAACCTCAGCAGATGCTGCCGCCCGCGCAGCTTATGCGAAAATAGCCGCACTCGAAGATATTATGAGCGACTACCGGCCTGACAGCGAACTTATGGCTCTTTGTGCGAAGTCAGGCGGCTCTGAAACGTCTGTCAGCGATGAGTTGTTTTTTATATTGTGCAAGTGTCAGGAACTTGCGCGACGCTCCGACGGAGCTTTTGACTGCACGATCGGCCCGGTAGTGAAACTTTGGCGCGGTGCGCGCAAGGCAGGCAAGTTGCCCGATAAATCCGATCTGGAGGCGGCGCGCAGACTCACTGGATGGCGCAAATTGAAAATCACATCTGCGTGCTCAAAAGAAGCGAACTATGTGAGGCTCGCCACTCCGGGGATGCTGCTGGATCTGGGTGGCATCGCAAAGGGTTATGCGTGCGATAAGGCGATCGGCACGCTTAAAAAGAGCGGGATAGCAAGTGCGCTGGTGGAAATGGGAGGGGACATAGTAGTCAGCTCCGCTCCGCCCGGCAAAACAGGCTGGGAAATTGAAATCGCAAATTCCACAGATAAAAAGACAGTCGTGCTGGCCAACGCCGCCATATCGTCGAGCGGCGACACGGAGCAATATGTAGAAATCGACGGCGTTCGCTACTCGCATATAGTAGATCCGCGCACAGGGCTTGGCTTGACCAATCGTATAGCGGTAACGGTGATCGCGCCAGACGGGGTCACATCGGACGGCCTGTCGACTGCAATCAGCGTTTTAGGGCAGATGCGAGGCAAGACTTTGGCGAATGCCTGGCCGGGAGTTTCGATTTGCGTTCGCAGCGCGACTGACTGACCTGATGCAGCGAGCAGGAGGCAGGTTGCCTATTCGCGGATTTTCACGTAAACTAACGAAGTGCAAGGGGAGATATTATGGAACCACTTTGGGCGCCGTGGCGCCTTGAATATATAGTTGCGGAAAAAGTGGAAGGCTGCATATTTTGCGCATTCCCTGGTCAGGACCACGATCGGGAAAACCATATATTGCATCGCGGCGAGCATTCGTATGTGATAATGAATGCGTTTCCATATTCCAACGGTCACCTGCTGGTCCTGCCATATCGGCACACCGCGGACCTTTCCTCGTTGACGGATGAAGAGAGCCTGGAGATAATGCAGCTTACTCAGGCGGGCATTCGCGCAATTCGGGAGGTCTGCAACCCTGACGGCTTCAATATTGGGATCAATCAGGGCGTAGCCGGCGGCGCAGGTATTGCGGAACATCTGCATCTGCATATAGTGCCGCGCTGGAGCGGGGACACCAATTTTATGCCGGTGTGCGCAAACGTCAAGGTTATCCCCGAAGCCCTTGATGAGACCTATATTAAACTCAAGGCTGCGTTTGATAGACATGAATGAAAATATACCTGAACTGATCGAGGAAATGCGTTTGCAGTGTATGCAGTGCGAACAATGCGGATTGTCGCAGACCCGCAACAATGTGGTGTTTGGCGAGGGCAACCCGGAATCTCCGTTGATGATAGTCGGCGAAGGCCCCGGGGCTACTGAGGACGCAACCGGCAGGCCGTTTGTGGGCAGAGCGGGCAAGCTGCTCGATGAGGCGCTGGCCGCTAACAGGATGTCTCGTCAGCACGTGTGGATATGCAATGTGGTCAAGTGCCGCGCTTGTTTAATAGAAAACGGCCGCATTCGCAATCGACCTCCCACAACCGAAGAAGTTACAAGCTGCACTCCCTGGCTCGAAAAGCAGATCGAGATCATAAAACCGCTGGTTATTCTGTCTTTGGGAGCTCCGTCGGCGAAGTTTATTATTAAGAAAGACTTTCGAATGACCAAAGAGCGTGGAATCATATATCCGACAAGGTTCGCGCGCTATGCCGTAGCTGCTCTGCACCCGGCTTACATATTGCGACAGGCCGGGCAGGACTACGACGGCGGCAAGTCGCTGTTGATCGCAGATATTGATTTGGCGCGCAGGCAGGTTGTGAAAGCGAAAAAAGAGCCGCAGACAGATTTGTTTCAGCCTGCAATTATTCCGTGAAACCCAGAACCGGGCCGGCTAGGCGGTTTCGGTTTCAGTATTATCCGGAGGACTCAAAATGAAAAGAATGACGTTGACGTTGGCGGTAGCGCTGGTTATGGTCGTCTGCTCAGGCGCGTTGTATGCTCAGGATGCCCAGTCCGACGCGAAAAAACCGGCCGCAACCCCGGCAGCAAAACGCCCTGTTACGCCAGATATGGCAAGAGTCGATATGACACGCTCGGTTCCGTGCATCGTGCCGACGCTGCGATTGATCAGCCCGCAGATGGTCCAGACCCTGGCTCTGCGACTCGAACTCACCGACGATCAGAAGAAAAAAATCACCGCTGTGCTCGAAAAAGCTGATAAAGATATTAAGCTGAAAACGGAGGCGCAGGCCAAAGCAGGGCAGAGCTACGTTGAGCTTCTCATCAGCCCCACCGCCACAAAAGCGCAGATTATGGCGGCTGCCGAGAAGACTATGAAAACGGAAACCGATGTCTTAATGGCGAGAATAGATGCGCTTTTTGAGATGAAAGCCCTGCTGACTGTAGAGCAGAACAAGCTCCTTGGCGATCGTCTGACTCAATATACGTTCCCCTGGCGGGATTCCGGCAATATGCCTCCCGCTCCCCCGGTGCCATCAAATGCGCCACCTAAGTAGTAAATTATAAAAAATATTCACCGCAGGTCTTGCTGTATATGCTGAGCGATTATGTCCCCATTAACTGCCGTGGGATAATGTCCCCATGGAAAGTGGGGTTAAAGGAATAGGAACCAAGCAGATATCACGCCATCATGTTCTAAAGATGGTGCAGGAAAAGAGAATCACAC
>JAAYKE010000022.1 GCA_012522575.1 Armatimonadota bacterium
AGGCCGGCGTTAATCAAATCACCCATTGACGCCCCGGAGGCAGCGCTTTCGGCGCGTTAGCCTTTCTGATTCGACTTGAAAGTGCTACCATGAAAGTGGCGCGAAGTCACTTAACTTGATTCCGGTCAAGTTTCGTGGCCGCTCGCTGGTGTATGCTTAGTAATGAGATATCCGGAGAGGTAAGGTAAAATGAGCACAGTGTCGGACGAACAAGTAGGATTTATCGACGAGCAGTTGATCAATTCGCTGCTGGAGGCGGCAAAGTCGGCGGACAAATCGAGAGGGCTTGAGGTTGTCGCCAAAGCGCGGGAATGCCACGGTCTGGAACTCGACGAACTTGCTGTATTGCTGCAGGCGGATGATCCCGAGGTCATCTCGGCGATCTACGATGCCGCATTATATGCAAAAAACACTATCTACGGAAAGAGGATGGTTTTCTTCGCGCCGCTGTATGTCAGCAACGTCTGCGCAAACAACTGCCTCTATTGCGGATTCCGAAGGGATAATAAGGAGCTGAAGCGGCGTGTTCTGACTCAGGATGAGATCAGACGGGAGATCGAGATTCTTCTCGAAGAGGGCCATAAGCGAGTGCTGCTCGTCGCGGGGGAGCATCCGACTCTTTCGGGAATCGACTATATAGAGGAGTGCATCGCCACAATCTACGATACCCGCGTCGGAAACGCCGAGGTCAGGAGAGTCAATGTCAACTGTGCGCCGTTGACCGTCGAGGACTTCGCTCGTCTGAAGGCCACCGGCATTGGCACGTATCAATGCTTCCAGGAGACCTATCATCTGGAAACCTACAAGCACATGCATCCATCCGGGCCAAAGAGGGCCTATCTATACAGGCTGCACGCTCCCGATCGTGCAATGCAGGCGGGAATCGACGATATCGGCGTCGGTGCGTTGTTTGGCCTCACTGATTTCAGGTTTGAAGTGATGGGCGTGTTGATGCATTCCCAATATCTCGATGGCAAATATGGCGTTGGCCCGCACACTATCTCCGTTCCGCGTCTCGAACCTGCGCTCAATGCTCCTGCGGCAAACGACCCGCCAAACGCAGTAAACGATGACGATATGCGGCGGATCGTAAGCTGTCTCAGGCTAGCAGTTCCATATACGGGGATTATTCTATCCACAAGAGAGCGCGCTTCGTTCAGAACGGAGTTGATCGCGCTCGGAGTGTCGCAGGTAAGCGCAGGGTCGAGGACATCCCCCGGCGGTTATTATGACGCTAAAGCGCACGCGCCCGAAGCGGAGCAGTTTAGCATAGGTGACGAGAGAAGCCTTTCCGAGGTGCTTTGCAGCTTGTGCAAGGAAAACTACATACCCAGCTTCTGCACCTCGTGCTATCGCAGCGGTCGAACAGGCGAGGCGTTCATGGGCTTGGCGAAACACGGCGATATTCATAAGATGTGCGCCCCTAATGCGCTGCTTTCCCTGAAAGAATATCTGGTGGATTATGCGGAGCAGGAGACGCGAACCGAAGGGGAGCGAGTGATAGCAGAAGGCCTCAAAGACCTTCCGGATGCTCTGCGCAAGCGAACCAAGGACCTTCTGGATCGAATAGAAGCCGGCGAGCGTGACGTCTACATTTAGCCAGGCTGTCGAACAGACAGCGCAGTGCAGGAATACGCGATGAACCTGGACAATCTTATACAGAAATGTGTGGCGTCGGGTCAGCTTTCCAGGGATGAGATATTATATCTGCTGAATCTGGACGGCGACGATGACGTGGCCCGTTTGCTGCGAGCAGCGGATGATGTGCGCAAGGCGGAATGCGGCGATGCAGTTCAGATCCGCGCATTGGTGGAAATATCCAACACCTGTGCGCGGAGTTGCCTATATTGCGGAATTCGTGCGCCCAATAAGGACATCGTACGCTATCGCATGCCCGCAGATGAAATAGTCGAACTAGCCGGAGAACTCAACAAAAAAGGTCTCAAGACGATTGTTATGCAGTCCGGGGAGGACCCATACTATACCGCCGGGATAGTCGCCGATATTGTGCGCCGAATCAAAGATTCAACGCAAATGGCGATAACGTTGTGCTTTGGAGAGCGACCGGAGGAGGACTATCGGCTGTGGAAACAGGCAGGGGCGGATAGATATTTGCTGCGGCATGAGACTGCTAATCGCGATTTGTATGCAAAATTGCACCCGGACAGCGATTTTGACCACAGGATGCGCTGTCTGTATGCGCTCAGGGAGATTGGCTATCAAGTTGGCGCAGGATGTATGGTGGGAATCCCGGGCCAAAGCGTCGATAATATGGCCGATGATATCGAGTTTTTCCGGGATTTTCAGCCTGATATGGCCGGAATCGGGCCTTATATACCGCATCCTGACACTCCGTTTGCAGGCAACCCTGCCGGCGATGTTCAGATGACGCTGAAGATGGTTGCACTGGCGCGTATTGTGACTCGAAATGCGCTTTTGCCCGCGACGACGGCGATCGGATCAATTGCAGAGATGGGCTGTGAGATGGCTTTGGATGCCGGCGCGGATGTCGTTATGCCCAATTATACTCCCCTGAAATATCGCGTTCATTATGAAATATATCCCAACAAAAGATGCATCACAGAGGATCCGGCATTTGATGATCTTGCCACGAGGCTGCAAATTCAGGCTACGAACCGGCGCATATCAAACGACCCGGGCCATTCGAGGAAACTAAAGATTTCGAAAACACTTGCCGATACACAAGAAGGCGTACCGATACCAAACCTTGGAATTTGACATTGCAAGGCGGTAATGCTAGTATTCCATGCTCTCGTGTTGTCCCCCCTATGGATTTTACCTTGAACAGTTTAATGGGGTATGTCTGTGGGTATGCAACGCGGGAAGGGAGGCGATAATTTGCAGATACGCGAATTTCGGCTTGCGAGAACTGCCCTGTCCGTAGTGATTGGATGCGCTATGTTTGCGGCAGTTGCAGCCAACCGAGATAACGTTGTGCAAGCGCAGCGCCTGGAGACGGTTAATGTAATTATCAGGTCAAATGGGACCGAGCGGCACGTCCGCACCGCCCAGACGACTGTCGGCGCAATCCTGAAAGAAGCAGGGATTGAGGTGGAGCCTGTGGATAAGGTGACACCGGCGACAATTCAACGACCCAAGGACGGGATGGTCATATCGGTCGTTAAAGTTAAGAATGTAATTGAGATCGAAAAACAACCGATAGCGTTCGATTCGGTAAAAACGTTTACCAACTTGCTCAAACCGGGACAGGTAAAACTGGATACGCCCGGAGAGCCGGGAGAAAAACTGATCCGCTATGTGGTGCGCTATGAAGATGGCATACCGATTAAGCGGACACAAATTGGATCCGAAGTGGCAAAACAGCCCGCTAATAAAGTTGTAAGCATCGGATCCAGAGGGCGTTATACAAGCCGAGGGGAGTTCCGTACCAGGAAAATCCTCAAAATGTCGGCAACAGCATACGAGCCTGGCCCGAGAAGCTGCGGAAAATATGCCACTGGCAAAACCGCATCCGGCCTGCAGGCTGGATATGGCGTTGTGGCGGTTGATCCTAAGGTCATTCCGCTCGGAGCCAAATTATATATCGAAGGCTATGGCTATGCTATCGCTGGAGATCGGGGACGATCGATCAAGGGAAACCGCATCGACCTGGGGTTCTCTACTGTTCGCGAGGCGCTGAACTTCGGACGCAAGAGCGTCATAGTCCACGTGCTGGAATAACGCCGGTCATATTATGAAGAAAAGCAGCGAGGCCGCCGAGCAGGCGGCCTGTGCTGTAATTGGACAATGAACCTGACATCTGCCACACAGATTAAAAGCATTCTTGCCCGACACCGCATTCACCCTAAGAAACGGCTTGGTCAGAATTTCTTGATCGATGCAAACGTGCTCGGCAAGCTCCTTGATGCGTCCGGCATCTCTGCGCAGACACGTGTCCTTGAGATCGGGCCGGGGATGGGCGTAGTGACGAGAGAGTTGGCGCAGCGCGCCGAAAAGGTGACTTGCATCGAGATTGACTCCGATATGGAGCCTGTTTTGCGGGAAACGCTCGATGGTCTGCCAAACGCCGAGGTGGTCATAGACGATTTCCTAAAAGTTGACCTCGATAAGTTTATTGGCGAGCGAGGCGGCGGCAGTTGGACGGTCGTTGCCAATCTGCCGTACTATATCACCACTCCCATAATCACAAAGCTTATCGACTCCAAGCAGCGCTTTCGATCGATTGTTCTGATGACCCAAAAGGAAGTGGCGTCCCGCCTTAAAGCTGCGGCGGCCAGCGCGGATTATGGATCCATTACGGTTTTTGTGCAATATCACTGCGCAGTAAACAGCATAGCCAGAGTTTCGCGCAACGTGTTTTATCCCGTGCCGGACGTCGATTCCGAGTTAATTGAGCTTGCAGTGCGCCCTGAACCGGCGGTCACCGTCGAAGATGAGCAGTTGTATTTCTCAATAGTGCGAGCCGCATTCGGCAAACGCAGAAAGACCCTGCTCAATGCTCTTTCCTCCTCAGCGGACTTAGGGTGGGATCGCCAGCGTGCCGAGTCCGTTTTGCAGGCCGCGGGCATAGACAATTCCAGAAGAGGAGAAACGCTGAGCCTGCATGAATTCGCCTCTATCTGCACTGCCGGTTTGGGCCTCGTTTGACATCACGACTTTGCACAGGGTACCATGGAAGCATTATGGAGCTATTGGATTGGATTATAGTGGGCATTGCGCTCCCCTTGATAATACTATTGGTTGTCCTCGTCAGAAAGCGCTCGATGGAGCTGGATCGGCGCATCAAGAAATACAAAGCCGAGCAGGAAGCCAAAAAAGCCACGCCGGGCGGGTATAACCCTTACCAGGAATTCGCCGAATTGTTTAACCAGGATCAAGATCAAAAGGGCAGCGACCGGTGAGAATTACATTTCTGGGAACCGGGACTTCGCACGGGGTCCCTATGATCGGCTGCGACTGTCCTGTGTGCCGCTCTGACGATCCGAAAAACACTCGCACTCGATCCTCGGTCTACATAGAAACCGGCGAATCGAGAATCCTCATAGACACCACCCCTGAAATGCGCATCCAAATGCTGCGTGAAGATATCAGTCGGGTCGACGCGATTCTGTTTACCCATTCGCACGCTGACCATATCTTCGGGCTGGACGATGTCCGCAGGTTCAATGACTTCAATCGTTGCGCTCTGCCCTGTTACGGCAACGATGTGACGCTGCGTGATATCAGGCGGTCTTTTGAATATGTTTTTGTGCCAACGCAGATCGGCGGCGGAAAACCTTCTCTGGACCTGATTGCAGTCAACGGCCCGTTCACAGCAGCCGGCATATCCGTTATTCCTATTAAAGTAAAACACGGAAAGCTAGACGTACTTGGATACAGAATAGGTGATTTTGCCTACGTGACCGATGTCAGCTTCATACCTGAAACCTCCCTCGATCTTCTTGAAAATCTTAATACGCTCGTGCTCGGAGTAATCAGACCAAAACCTCACGAAACCCATTTGTCCCTTGGCGAAGGCGTAGAACTCGTCGAAATGCTCCAGCCCAAAAGGGCATATTTTACCCATATAGCCCACCAACTCGACCACCAATCGACCAACGCGATCCTGCCGCAGCATATCCGCCTCGCCTATGACGGCCTCCAAATTGATGTGTAATTGAAGGAGAAAAGCATCCCGTCCGAGAAATCACGAGTATATCCAGGTCGTTTAGTCAACTCAGCGAGGTGGATCGATGGATAATTGTGTGGATGCAAAACAGTTTTGCGAGCGGGTCCTCGATACCGCAAAAAGACTCGGTGCGAGCTATGCAGATGTCAGAATCGTAAAAAGAGACAGCGAGAGCATATCGCTCAGGACGGGTAAGGTCGAGGGTCTCGATCGTAGTTCCGGTTACGGATTTGGCGTTCGGGTCATCGTGGACGACGCGTGGGGATTTGCGTGCAGCCCCGATGTGACGATGGGCAAGGGCGAGCAAATAGCCGAGGACGCAGTTCGCACGGCCAGAGCCAGCGCAACCCTGAAGCGCAAAAGTGTTCAATTGGCCGATGTCGAGCCGGTGACCGGATCGTTTAACACCACCTGGCAGACAGACCCGTTCGATGTCGCGCTGGATGAGAAGATCGGCGCGCTAAAGGAACTCGACAGCGCGCTGCGCTGCGACGAGAAGATCAAGCTGACCGATTGCAATATGAGATTCTGGAAGTTCGAACAGGTCTTTGCCTCCAGCGAGGGCGCTTATATTGAACAGAAGAAGATCGAAAGCGGGGCGGAGGCGAGCGCGACTGCAATCGAGGGCGCTGAGGTCCAACGTCGGTCCATACCAACCGGTGACTACGCAACTGCGGGATATGAATTTGTGGAATCGCTGCAACTTATCGATCAGGCAGAACAGGCCGCACACGAAGCGATAGCCATGCTCAATGCGCCGGTCTGCCCATCCGGGGAGCACACCCTTATTCTCGACGGTCACATGCTCGCCTTGCAGGTGCACGAATCCTGCGGACATCCTATCGAACTCGATCGAGTCTTCGGCATGGAATCCTCTTTTGCCGGCACAAGTTTTCTTACGATAGATAAGCTCGGCACGTTTCAATATGGGTCGGATATAGTCAACATCACCGCCGATGCTACGCTGCCGGGAGGGCTGGGCAGCTTTGCTTATGATGACGAGGGAGTGCCGAGCCGGCGCACCGACATCGTCAAAAACGGCGTATTTTCCGGCTATTTGACCTCTCGAGAGACAGCCGGGGAGATGGGATGGTCCAGCGGCGGAGCGATGCGCGCGGATGGCTGGAACAGAATCCCGCTTATTCGCATGACCAATATCAATCTTCTGCCCGGCGACTGGACTTTCGATGAGTTGATCGCCGATACCGACCACGGCATATATGCGTCAAGCGTGGCAAGCTGGAGCATCGACGACAAGCGCCTCAATTTCCAGTTCGGAACTGAAATAGCCTGGGAAATTGTCGATGGCTCCATCGGCAGGGTTCTGCGCAACCCGATTTATTCCGGCATGACTCCGGAGTTCTGGGGCAACTGTGACGCAATATGCGATGAGGACGAATGGAAAATCTGGGGCACTCCCAACTGCGGCAAAGGAGAGCCTGGTCAGACCGCGCACGTCGGCCACGGCGTCGCCCCGACACGATTCCGAAAAGTCAGAACGGAGGGAGCGAAATGAAACCCGATAAATTGCTTGATGTTGCGTTGAACCATTCATCGGCCGATCAAACTGAGGTAGCTTTATACACCGGCAAATCGGCGTTGACGCGCTTCGCAAACTCCACTATTCATCAGAATATGCTTTTCGAAGGGCAATCCCTGCGCATACGGGCCGTATTTGGCAAAAAAGTGGCATCCGGGAGCACGAACCGGCTCGATGAATCCGGGGTGATTGAGTTGGCGGACAGGGTGGTCGAGATGGCTCGCCTGCAAGACGAAAACAAGGACTTCATTTCACTGCCCAAGCCGATGAATCCCGTTCAGGACGCTCAGGGTTTCTGCCAGTCCACCGCCGACAGCAGCCCGGAACAGCGCGCCAATCAGGTCAGGGCGCTGGTAAGCGAAGCCGATAAAACCGGAGGCAGCGCGGCTGGTTCGTACACTGTTCAAACGGGGGAACACTTCATTAAGAACACTCTTGGTGTCGATTCGTATTATTCGGGAACATACGCCAATCTGCTGACAGTTATAACCGGGCCGGATGGCGGGTTTGGTTATGCCGCCTGCACTTCAAGCGATGTTGGGGATATAGATGGCCGCCAAATCGGCGCACAGGCTGCTGTGCTTGCTCGCGACAGCGCAAACCCGATCGGCATAGAACCCGGCGAATACGAGTGTATTTTGATGCCCTATGCCGTCTCCGATATGATCAATATGCTGGTTTGGATGGGCTTTGGAGCGAAGGAATATCAGGAGGGTCGCAGTTGGGTTTGCGGCAAACTCGGCCAGAAGGTGGTCAGTGAATCGATCAGCCTTTGGGACGACGGCCTCGACCCTCGCACGATTATATCCCCGTTCGACTCCGAGGGAATAGCAAGACAGCGGGTCGATCTAATCAAAAACGGCGCTGCAAATGCCGTCCTGTATGACTCCTACACTGCTCATCTTGAGGGCAAACAATCCACCGGCCACGCTCCACGCGGCAGAGGTCACAATCTTATAATGGCTCCCGGTGAGGCCAGTATCGACGATATGGTCGCCTCCACCAAACGCGGCGTGCTCGTGACCCGACTCCACTATACCAATATAGCGCATCAAATGAGCGCCAGCTTCACCGGAATGACCCGGGACGGCACATTTTTGATAGAGGACGGCCGAATCATCAGGCCGGTCAAAAACATGCGCTTCACCCAGAGCATAACCCAGGCGCTTTCCGATACCCAGATGGTGGGCAGCGAATTAAAGCTCGAAGACGGCGTGCTCGCACCCGCGCTCAAGCTCGGCAAATTCAGCTTCTCCAGCGCGACGCAGTTTTGAGATACCGCAAAACGCAGACTGAGAGGACTCATACTATGATAGACATGAGTTGGCGTCGATTGATTTTTCCTGTGGTCGGATTGATGACTGTTGCTACAAGTCCGGCTTACGCAAATATCGGTCTTCCGATGATCGCCGTCATAATGCCGGCGTCATGGATTTTGCTGATTCCCGTAATATTTATCGAATCGGCGGTTGCCGGGTCTGTCTTGGGATATAAATATTGGCGAGCAATTAAGCCGGTCGCCGTCGCCAACGCTGTTTCAACAATTATCGGCATACCGATAACTTGGGGCCTTTTAGTGCTTGTCCAGATGTTCTCCGGCGGGGGTGGGTCGGAAGGACTGAATACATTTGCTCTTAGGATATATGCCGTTACAGTTCAGAGTCCCTGGTTGATTCGTTATCCATCAAACGAACTGGAATGGATGCTTCCTGCCGCAGGCATCACGTTGTGCATTCCGTTCTTTTGTGCATCGGTTTTCTGTGAGTATCTGGTTATGAACAAGCTGATTTCTGCGAATCCGACGGCAATCAAACACTGGGCG